>JAYULM010000043.1:0-1479 GCA_043763605.1 Armatimonadota bacterium
ATCCGTAAAATCGTTCGTTGCCATGCCGCATTATCCAGCAATGGCGAGGCAACAGCCAGACCAAGAAATGTGGGTAACGATAAGGTCTGAAGACCGGGGGAGTAGTCACCTCATCATCATTCCAAACGCGGTTTCACACTCACCGAGTTGACCGTCTGCGTACTCATCGTTTTTGTTTTAGGGTTGGTTCTGTACCCCGTAGTTACCGGTTCACGACAGAGTCATACCAGTCGCCGGGCTACCTGCGCTTCGAACCAGAAGCAGATCGCTCTCGGGTTCCTGCAGTATATTCAGGACTACGACGAGTGCTTCCCGCCCGCCGTGCAATACGTGGACCTACGCTCACTGCCGGGAAAACCGCTATCACCGCCTTATGTGGTACGTCAGAATTGGGGACCGGATCGAGGGTTAACCGATGGGCGGATTCTGCCGGGGCTGCTTAGCCCTTATGTCAAAAGCAATCAACTCTTCATTGATCCCGACCTTCCAGTTCCCAACAGGAATACGTTCCGACCGAATCGTGGATTCAATCCGTTCGTGTTGCACTACATGTATAACGACCTGCTACCGGGAATCATTCAGTCCGCGATACGTGCCGCAACACGGACGGTACTCACCACCGACGCCGAAGACCGCTTCGAAAACGCAGGACACGCCTTATCTATCGATTCCAATCCGGTCGGGGCGAAGTTCAACAGGAAGGGTGGCTGTGATGCGGGGAAAGGAGCCAGCGTCGGTGCGGCACGGAATCGCCATATGAACGGCGCGAACTTCTCCTTCACGGACGGTCACGTCAAATGGTACAAAGCAGACGCGGACGACCCGGTGTTCTTCCCGCCGCGCGAGTCCGCGAGCATTAGCGCGGTCGATGGCAAAACGAAACAACGGATCGGACCGCAACCGGGGGGCGAGATGACCTTCGGCGGGCGGAAGTATGAAGCGACCTTCCATGTGAAGTAGCGCGGTAGCCGATCTAACGCAGTGCGTGGCGGGAACTTTCCACCCGCCGCGATCTGTTATTAACGCAGAAGGTAACTATCAACGAATGATTACACAGCAATCCCGCCGCACGTTTTTCCGGTTTGCCGCCGCCTCGTTACTCCTGGGCACTGGTGTCGCCAGCACATCCGCCGCGCCGCAGAAGCCGAAGATGGAAGAGGCGACGCTCGCCGCCGGTTGTTTCTGGAGCATGGAGGAGATTTTCCGCCAGATCAAGGGCGTCCAGCGTGTCGATCCCGGCTACGCGGGCGGCAAAATGGCGAACCCGAAGTACGATCAGGTGACGACCGGCGCAACAGGGCACGCGGAAACGTTGAACATCGTATTCGACCCGTCCGTGGTCTCGTACAGCGACCTGCTCCGCGTCCTGCTGACCGTGCGCAACCCCAGGGCAATTGCATTTAATTGTTTTCTTCTGTTTGCCCTGCCAATAATGCCAACAAATAGTCGTTATCCCATCCTGCCTTCAAGCGCTTAGCT
>JAYULM010000044.1:0-5145 GCA_043763605.1 Armatimonadota bacterium
ACTGCTTTGGCTAAAGCCATCGCTTCGATTCCTGACACTTTGGGGGCCGCTTGTTTTCGTCATTGCAAGTACCTTCAACCGAATTGACGAAGACTATACCGTTTTCTCCGCCTGACTCCTATCTAATTTACCTGCGTTGCCGAGCGCGCCCGTCGTCCAGGTTTGTCGTCGGGGCGGCGTGGGTAAAACATAAACCAAAGCGAGCAACAGGTTTGCGCATCGATCAGGAGATTTTCACCATGCAGTACGAGCAGGTTTACGGCGTTTTCGCAACTGTCGAGAACGCGGAGCGGGCAATTTCCGCGCTCAAGGATCACGGGGCGGTCGGCAACGAAATTTCCGTCGTGCGCCGCTCGGACGGCAAAGGCATGGCGGGTGTCGAGGAGGGCGGCTCGCACGGGATCACGGTTACGACCGCCGAGGATGCCACGGCGGGCGCGATGAAGGGCGGCGCGGTCGGGATCGCGCTCGGCGTTTTAACCGGGGCAGTGATGCTGACGATCCCCGGCGTCGGTCCGATTCTCGCGGCGGGTCCGCTATGGGCGGCGTTCGGCGCGGCGGCGGCGGCAGGCGCGGCGGGTGCGGCACTCGGCGGCGTGGTCGGCTACCTCGTCGATCAGGGCGTCCCCTCGGAAAAAGCGCACGTCTACGCAGGGGCGATCCATCGCGGCGACATGCTGGTGTCTGTCCGGTCCAATCACATGATGGCGGGGGAGGCGGCGATCCTGCTGGCGAAGTATGGCGCGGCAGAGATCGGACAACACACCATCGGGGACCAGGTGGACGGGGAGATCGAACCGCCGCTGGTCGATTTGAACGACGCCGAGCGGGACGCCGCAGTACATGTCCCGGTCGCCGGACACGTCCCGGTCGCGGTTTACGGCCCGGTCGTGGCACACGACGTCACATTCGCTCCGGTAATGGCGGCGACACACGACATCAATATACAGGACGCGCTCACGGAAGACGCACTGGCTCAAGAAGAACTGGATTGGGACGGCACACCGCCGCTCGTGCTCACCCCACTCACGCCGTCCATGCCGAGTCTGCCGGGACCTATCGGAAGATAAGAATTCCGCCACAGAGGCGTGGAGGGTGCGCTGTCCGGAACAGTGTCCGCGACACCGAACTAACCCCGGCGGAAGTATTCGCGCTGCGATATACTCCCTGTAGCGACCGTATATGATTACCTCCACAAAGAATGACGCCATCGAGAAACGCGGGCAGGCACTCTATGAAACGCGGTTGCGCGCCGAACTGGAGCCGACCCACGCGGGCGAAGCCGTAGCGATTCACCTGCCCACCGGCGACTACACGGTACACCGCTCTCGCTCCCGCGCCGTGTGTGAACTATTCGAGCGGCACAACGGCGATGGCGAGATTTACGCGCAGGTGATCGGTGCGCCGACCGTCGCGGAGACGATGCTTGCCGCTCTGCTCACCGGGGGCAAGCCGTGAGACTGGTCGGCGTGTTTCAGGAGGGAATGCCGCGCGTCGAAGTCACGCTTTACGGCGTACGCGGTGTGGTGACGGTGGAGTGTATTCTGGATACGGCATTTAACGGCGATCTGACGCTACCGCCATCGGTGCTACAGGAACTCGGCGTGATTCCCTCGACGCGCATCCGTAACCGTCTTGCCAGCGGCGGCGAAGAGTACGCGGCGGCGGGTGTAGTCCAGGTAGAATGGATGGGAACGTTGCGATACGCCGAAGCCATCGCGTACCGCAACAACGCGCTATTAGGCACGGCATTGCTGGACGACTGCCACATTGACATTGAGGCGACCGAAGGCGGAGAGGTTATCGTCGAACCGCTGTAGCGATCCGTGAAAAATCGCGTGAACGGTTCGATACGCGCCACGGTTTGTGCCACGCGCCGAGTGCATCCACCGCCGCTTTGGGCAAGGTCAGAAAACCGGTGAAGCCGGTATCCACGAAAAACTCCAGCGACAAGTCGCCGTGATCTGGCAAACGGAGCGTGACCGGGAGAACGGCGTGATAGTCCCGGTGATCATGCGGCGGTACGTTCCAACACGCCACCGAGAGCGTACACCGCGTTATAGCCGATGCGAAGCGTGACAACATCGGCGTGGGGGTTTCGGGTGCGTAGCGAACGCGGCGCGGCGAAACTGGTGTCGTCGCCGACCGCGTGGTTGCCGGTTTCCACGTCAATCGAAACGAGTCTGCCGACGTTCTGTGGCGTTTCGATTTCGCCGCGTAACCGGTCGTAAACCACCCGCGCCTGCGCCAAACCGGTGAGCAACGTGTCGTTTCGTGTGTCGTTATTCATGCGGTCAGTATACCGCAAGCGACACGCCGCGAAAAAGCGGGCGCGAACGGCTTGACACGCCCTCCGGTTTGTGCGAAAATCCAAGCACTCGGTCGCTGTATTAACCCAAACTCACCCCGCGACCGACGATAGAAAACAGGAGATACTTCCTATGTCGCTTGTCAACCAGTTCCGCGCACGAATTGCTTTTGTCGCGCTGGCTCCCGTCGTCGCTTTCACCGCGCTTTCGCTACCTCTTCTTTCTGCCACGCCCGCCGTCGCTCAAACCAAGTTGAATAGTGTCATTAAGTCGCTCTTTGGCAAGACTCGCCCTCAAGTGGAGGCGAAAGCCGGAAAAGGCAAGCCGGCACAATATGGAGCCTTCGCCTACAAATATCCGGGTGTTAAATCTATTGACATTCAGTACGCTCCTGCGGATTATGGTGACCCCGAATGGAATAGCAGAGTACTGTCTATAAGCGTACGATTTTTGAAGCCGTTACCCGGCGCATCGGACGACTGGAAGGAAGCACTTCGCCGCGCTGGGTTCTCGACTGAGGGTGTGATTTTGGGAAACGATACGACCAAATCGAAAGGCTTCTTTAAGAATGTCACAGGAATTCCCGAAGGGTTTATCGGTTTCACAAATAAAGACTCCCTACATATTACTCATTGGAGTTATTTAACACTATCCATGTCGGAGTTTTCGCGCCCCAAGGGCGAATGATATGCGAACGTTCGGGCTTCTCGGGGTCACTCTCGTGCCGTTAGTGATGACAATCATAAGAATTCACAGAAATAATGGCAACGGCTATCACGGAACCCCGCTGTCTATAGCGGACACTGGCGTTTCGCTACAGGGGAGTGAGTAAACTTCGGAATCGTGCTTCACCTGAATCACGACCGATATGCTCTGGATCACCCGTCGAAAAAAACAAGCCGGATAACTCTATGCGACTCTTCGATCCCCGGCGCGGCTTATATTGCGCCGGGGTAAAACGCGATTTCCTTGTTTGACGCCCGTTTTTGCGCCGTGGTACAATAACCGTACATATCCTACTATTGCAGTATATTCTATCGGGTTAGACGGGATTGAACGGCAGTCATGAACAAAGTCGAAAAGATCAAGCAAGACAAAGACGGGCTGGATGTCTGGGAGGACGTACTCCGGTACGCACAGACCGGCTTCGCGAGCATCGCGGAAGAGGATTTCGTGCGGATGCGCTGGTACGGCATTTACCAGCAACGACCGAACGAGGGGCACTTTATGATGCGCATCAAACTGCCGGGCGGGCTCGTTTCCGTGCCGCAGATGCGCGAGATCGCCGCGATCACCGAGCAGTACGCGCGCGGGATCGCCGATGTGACTACCCGGCAGACGTTCCAGTGGCACTGGCTGACCATCGCGGATTTCCCGGACATCGTCGCCCGCCTGGACGCCGTCGGAATCTCGTCCTCCGGCGCGTGTGGCGACATCCCGCGCAACGTCGTTTCGTGTCCGGTTTCCGGCATTCACAAGGACGAACTGTTCGATGCCCGACCGACCACGAAGGCGATCCACGACGCGACACTCAACAAAAAAGAGTTCTCGAATCTGCCGCGCAAATACAAACTGTCCGTCTCCACCGACCCGGAGCAGTGCGTCCAGCCAGAAATCCACGATTTCTCGCTGGTCGGTGCTAAGGACCCCAAATCCGGCGATCTCGGCTTCGGCTTGCGCGTCGGCGGGGGGCTTTCCACGCAACCGCACTTCGGGCAGTGGGTGGACGCCTTCTTCGTGCCGGAGCAGGCGGTGGACGCCGTCCGCGCTGTGACCGGCATCTTCCGCGACTTCGGCTACCGCGAGAAGCGGACCCACGCCCGTCTCAAATATCTGATGGCGGACTGGGGCGCGGCGAAGTTCCGTGAGAAACTGGTCGAGTACCTCGGCTATAACCCGGTGGCGGGTGTCGACGATACCGAACCGGTGAATCCGTACCGCGACCATGTCGGGGTGCATCCGCAGAAGCAAGCCGGTCTGAATTGGGTCGGGCTGTCGGTACTGACCGGGCGCGTGACCGGAATTCAACTTACCCAACTCGCCGACATCGCGGAAAAGTTCGGGCAGGGCGAAGTTCGCCTGACGCACATGCAGAACCTTCTGATGCCGCACATCTCGGACGCCCATCTGCCGTCCGCGCTCGAAGCGTTGACCGAAGCCGGTTTCGTTTACGAAGCACACTCGGTACGACGCGGCGCGATTGCTTGCACCGGAAACGAGTTCTGCAACCTCGCGATCACCGAAACCAAGGGGCGGATGATCCAGATCGTCACGCACCTGGAAAACCGCGTGAAGTTCGACCGCAACCTGCGTATCAACATGACCGGCTGTCCCAACTCCTGCGCCCAGCACAGCGTCGGCGACATCGGCTTGCAGGGCTGTAAAGCCCGCCTCGACGACGGTTCGCAGGTGGAAGCCTACGACATTCACTTGGGCGGCGCGCTCGGCAAGGACCGCTCGTTCACGAAGGCGATTCACCGCAAGGTGCCCGCCGAAAAGGTGCCGCTCGCGTTGGAAAATCTCCTGACGGCGTTCAACAGAACGAACGAGCAGGGCGAAGAGTTTAACACCTGGATCAGGCGTCATTCGGATGTGGAACTGGACTCGTTCTTGGCGGTCGAAACCATCGTTGGCGCGCCGGATACGAAAGCGGTCCACAGCAAGGATAGCGAACTGTTCTGATTTGCTCCCGGTGTTATCTCCCTGCTCTTGGCCAGCCTCGTCTGTCCTCCCTCCCCCCAGCCCCCTCTCTCATCGGAATGAGAGAGGGGGAGACAGCGGGAACGCAGTTCCCGCGATCCGGAGGTAGCGAGGCGGTCCCGCTCGTTGGGCGGAA
>JAYULM010000045.1:0-5101 GCA_043763605.1 Armatimonadota bacterium
GTTCGCCAAGAGTAAGAGAAGGAGGAGAATGTTTTGAAAGTATTTCGCTTTGCTCGTTAGCCGGTACGCCGGACTGCATCAGCAAGCACCAAACCTTCAAAACATTCTCCTCCTTCTCTTACTCTTGGCGAACTTGGCGTCTTGGCGGTTCAAAACTCCGGGGCTATGGCGGTCCCTGGGTCAGGAACGATTGCCAGTTGGGCGCGTCGCGGGCGAAGAGCAGTTGGGTGTAGCGTTGCCCGAAGCCGTTCGCCTGGGTG
Source organism: Armatimonadota bacterium (assembly GCA_043763605.1). Taxonomy (GTDB): domain Bacteria; phylum Armatimonadota; class Armatimonadia; order Armatimonadales; family Armatimonadaceae; genus JACMIU01. The sequence goes on from JAYULM010000045.1 coordinate 261, forward strand.
ATATCGTCGCGCCGGTAGCCGTTCGGCGTCGGGAGATAGATCGCGATCCCCTCGGCGTTCGGGTGATCCAATTTGTTCACCGACTTGACCACGGCGGCACGGGCGGCTTCCTCGACCCGCGTCGCGCTTGCCTGCACCGATGCGTCGCCGATCCGCTCCTTGATCAGCCGCGCGAAGTCGATCAGATCCTTGTTTTCGTCGTAATCGAACCGCTCGGCTTCGTCGCGCGCCTGCGCGATCTCGCTCCCGAAGCGCGACTTCGCGGCGAGCAACGTCGCCCCGAAGTCGTTTACCGCCGCCGAAAGCGCGGCAACCTTGCTGGTGTCGAGGAGCGACTCGGTGATCCGGTCGCTGTTGCCGTAACCGTCGAACATCGCTGTGCAGATCGCCTCGCCGACGAACCGACCGTCGCCGTCCGGGTTGGCGATCAGTTTATCCACCCAGAGTTGGTACGGATAGCCGCGTCCCGGCGGGGATTCCTCGGAACCGACGATCCAGTCGGTTTCGTCCTTGATCTCGTGCGCGACTTCCAGAATCTGCATCAGCGACGAGTCCCAGGCGACCAGATCCCACTTGCGCCCGCCGCCGAGGCGGATCGCCGCCGGCAGTTCGATGGTGTCGATGTGGGTGCCCTTTTCGTCATCGTAGGAGAAGCCGCGTGTCACTGGCGACTTGACGCTACGCCCGCGCCAGCCCGCGCCGTGGTTCCAGAGAACGACTGCATAGCGTTGCGCCGGGAACGTTTTCACGCCCCACTGAATGAAGGATTGCAGGGTGTCGGCGTCGCCCATGTCGAGATCGCTCCGGGTAGAAATGATCGGCGACGTGACGCGGTTGCTGTCATTGTCGCGGCGCACGACGAAGCGGCGGCCCCCGGTCCAGTCGCCGTCGGATTTATCATCGTCGCTGGAGTGGGTTTGCGCGCTCTCGGGAATCCGTTTGAACTGGGCGACAAAATTGATGTTGTTGTCGGAGCCGAACTGCTCGATCTGGTTCAGGTTCAGGTTGCCGTACTGTTCGAGGTCGTTCGCGCCGTTCATATAGATCAGAACGGTCCACTTACGCGTCGGTTGCACGGCGACACCACATTCGCCCCGCCACCCCGGTTGCGCGATGAACTGTCCATTCCGGCTACAACCGTCCGAGAGCGCGCCGCCGCGCCCGGGATCGCCTATCGGGACCGAGGGGTTCGGGGAGGGGAACGGGTCGCTCGACGAATCGTCGCCGCCGCCGCCGCAACCGGAAAGCGCGGCGGCGGCGTAGAATCCGGCGACAGCGCAGAAAGCGAGAAGCCGCGACGCGGCGAACGAAGGACGTAGTTGGTGTGACATAAAAGGCATGTTTCCGTCTGAAAAGTTGAAGTCCGCTTCGGGTTGGACACTGATACAACGTTTCCGCTTCAAAAACCGTGACCCGTTTCTGAAATTTTGTCTGCAGTGGTAGAATAAGCGGCGATGAACGAAGCGATAGCCACCCCGCCGCCCCCCGCCCGCGCCATTCCCCCCGGTAGTGTATCGTGGCAACACATCCGACCGCTCACCCGCGCTCGCAAGGACTCGGGCGAACCGTACACGCGCGAGCCGACCGTCACCGCGCAGATCACGCGCCTGTGCGCGATGACCGACGCGGCGCGACGCGCGGCACTCACGGCGACCTACGACGGCAAAGACCCGCTCCGCCCCAAAGAGGAAACGCTCGTGTATTTCGCGCGCGAATACGACCGGCGCGGCGGTATGGCACATACCGCCAGCGGCGGAACAGGACGTTCTGTTGCCAACAGCGGCGACAAAAACGCGGCGTGGGAACTGCTGGAAACGCTGATCGACCGCATCCCCGGGCACGTCGCGCGGGAACTGGCGAAGTGGCGGTTGCCCGAGTCGGAAAAGGACGAGTGTATCGAGGTACTCACGGTCGAAATGTACGAGGCGGTACTGTCGCACGAGCCGGCGCAGGAGTTCTGGGAGGTGCGGTTCTGGGTGTGCCTTGATCGCCGTATCCACGCGCACGCCGAGAAACTGCAGCGCGTCCGGGACCGCGAGGTGCGCCCCGCCGACGATTTTGGGACCGAGGAGGACGGCGCGCACGGGGCGGAAGGGGTGTTCGCGACACTCGCCGATCCGCACGCGTCCCCGGAAACCCTCGCCCTGCGAAAAGATTTACAACGCCGCCTTTCCGAAACGGAGTGGCAAGCCGTATTCTTAAAGTACATAGAAAAAATGCCGGAAGAATCCGGGGACGCGGACAAGGTGACGATCTCGAAAATTCTGGGCGTTACGGGGCGGTCGGTGCGCAATTACCTGCGCCGCGCGGAAAAGAAATTGCTCGACGCATAGTTTCTCCCTCCCCCCAACCCCCTCCCTCATCAGAATGAGAGAGGGGGAGACAGAGGGAACGCAGTCAGCCGGAACGGGACGTTCCGCGATCCATTGAACCGGAGGAGCGGGGCGGTCCCCCTTGTCGGGCGATTCGGCAGATGGGCTTACCTGTCTCCTCAGAACTCCCCCTCTCTCATTCCGATGAGGGAGGGGGTTGGGGGGAGGGAGAGGGCATTTAAGGGAACGGAAACGGGTACAGGAAAACGATGAATACGCAAGCAGCGACAGTCGCGGATAATTTGGATAGGGACGCGGACGCGATAGTCACCGCGTTCGCGGAGGCACTCGAAAACGGCGGCGCGAGTGTCGCGGATTGGAGCGGACGCTATCCCCGGTTCGGGCGTGACTTCGCCCGCATCGCGGCGCGTAACTTCGGCGGCGCGGCGGAAGGGGACGATGCCGCGACCGCCGAGCGGTTACGGCGTGTCGCGCGGGGCGCGTTGCTGAAATACAAAGTGGCGTACCTCGGCGTCCAACCGCTGACGGCACTCGTGGACAAGGAGCGCGGCATTACGGCGGCGCAGCTTGCGCAGGCGACACTGCTCCCGCTCCCGTTCGTCGCCAAACTCAACCAGCGACTTTTTTCCGCCGCGTCGGTACCGACGGCACTGGTCGCACGGATCGCGGACGCTGTCGGGCGCACGGCGGACGAAGTCGCCGCTTTTCTCGCCGGTCCGCCGATGCTCGCCCGTGCCGCCGCCTACCGCGCCGACGACGCTCCCGTGGTCGGTGCGCAGGAGGACTTCGGGACCGCATTGCTCGCCGACGAAGCCGTTTCGACGGAAGCGCGGGAGGCTTATCGCGCGAACGGATAACCGTCCGCGCGATTTGCCGTTTTCCGCGCCCCCGCCGGACGCGGTAGAATAGTGCGGGAATAAAGGGCGAATCAGGCAAATGGCAATCACGCAAAAACAGGTACGGCGGTTCCTGCTCATCGGCGGCGGCATCTTCGCGCTAACGATGGCGTTCGGGAGCGGAATGCGGGCGCGGAGCAAAGAACTCAAACACACGTATGAACTGTACAAAGTGTACCGTCAGGAAGCCCGTGTCGCGCAACTCGCCGTGCAGGGCGGCGAGGCGCGGATACAGCAGTTGGAAGCGCGACGGCTCTTGGAAGTCGCGCAAAACGATCTCGCGCGCGGCGACGCGGACGCGGCGAAAGCCACGGTAAGCGAACTCGTCACCCGGTTGCGGACGGCGAAGGGCGCGAACGCGGCAACCACGGCGGACCTCGACGCGATGATCGCAGACATCGAAAACCTGTCCCTCGCCGACAAAGCCGCCGCGCAACGCTCGCTCGCCGGGTTCGCCGCCGCGATGGATGAAAAGCTCGCGCAGTCGGGCGCGCGCCTCGCCCCGGACGAGCTGACCGCCGTGAAGATAGCACCGCCGACCGACAACGAGAAGCCGACACTGGGCAATGACCTGACGCTACGGGTCAAGTGACCGTGCGAATCGAGGGGCGGCAACGATGAACCCGCACCGGGCAAAAACAGGGGCGATTCTAATGGGTGTGATCGCTTTCGTCATCGCGGCGACGGCGATATTCCGCTTTATTTTCTCGCCGAACCGCCCCGCCGCTACGGACCGAGTCAACCCCGACGCGTTGCCGCCCGGGGTCGGACTGCGCATCAGTAAGTCGGAATTTATCGGGTACGACGACCAGACGCGCAAGGCGTGGGTGGTGCGCGCCGACACCGTGGATGCCAGCACCGACAAATCGCGCGTGGAAGCGCGCGGCAACGTGGAAGCCGAACTGTTCGACGCGCCGACCAGTAAACGCCGCGCCGTTATGACTGCCGGGACGGCGGTGTTCACCCGCAACTCGAAAACGCTACAGATAGGCGGGGGAATCGTCTGCCGGGCACCCGGGACTAACTCCCGGAGTGACCTGCGCGTGAAAGCCGACACATTGATCTGGAACGTGGGCGCGAAACAGGTCGTCTGCCTTGGCGCGATAGTCGCGGATCTGCCGGACGGCAAAGGGACAGCACGTGGGCGCGAACTCACGCTGGACCTGACGACCCGGGAATGGACGCTACAACAGTTTCACGGGGAATTTGTCGTGCCTGAAGGGGAGGGAAGTGCCCCTCCGCCGTTCGTGAACCCGCTGAAGGGTTTGCCGTTTTAGGGCGGTGCGGGGAACTTCGTTCCCCGAAAAAGAGGGCGGCTAACGGGTCTCCCCGTTAGCCGCCCCCACAATTAACTGACCACTTACCACTGACCACTACTTCACGACATTGGCGACCGGGTGGCTCACCCCGTTGCTCGCCTTGATGTCCTCGCGCAACACCGGGATCCCGTTCACGTTCACCGTGCCGTCCGGGTTCTTGGAAACCGTCAGCGTGTCGCCCGCAGCCGTCGCCAGCGGGAAGCCCGCGTCCAGCTTCTCCAGGTCCCGCACGTTGTACTTGCCGAACACCACGTGCCGCAGTAGCAACTTCTGGTTCTCCGCCTTGTTCGCCG
>JAYULM010000046.1:0-19806 GCA_043763605.1 Armatimonadota bacterium
GCTTCCACCGGAACACTTCAGTGTCCGAAATCACCGGACGTGGATAATGATTCGTGAAACGTGACGGCTTCGGTTTGCTTCTCCTGCTTACGTGCGTGATGATCTGGGGCGCGAACGCCGTCGCGTTCAAGATCGGCACACACCCCGAAACCGGCGTCGGCTTCGATCCGGTGTTGATGAACGGTCTTCGGTTCCTTCTGGTCACGCCATTATTGATCGCCTTTATCGCATTGCGCGATCCCGGCGCGCTTCGGGTGCCAGACCGCGCGGACCTGATCCGGTATGCGATCTACGGTTTGTTTTCGATTGTGATCAGCGAAACGTTGCTGACCTACGCGCTGACCTTCACCAGCGTCGCCAACATGACGCTCCTCGGTCCGGGCACGATGCCGCTTTTCACCGCACTTTGGGCGTCGATACTCGATAAGCAGAAACTGTCGCGCGCCGGGATCATCGGCGCGGTCGTCGCGCTGGTCGGGGTCGGGATCGTCGCCGGGGCGGGCGGCGACCTGCGCCTATCCGGTACGTCGTTGATCGGTGACGGCATCTCTCTCGCCCGCTCCGTGGTACAGAGCGTCTATATGATCTATCTGAACCGCACCCTGCGCGAGCGGAACCCGTTCACGGTGACGATTTACAATGTGCTGTTCGGTACGATCTGGTTCCTGCCCTATGTTGCGTGGAAGGCACCTGGCTTTGCGTGGGGTGACGTTTCGTTACCGGTATGGGCGGCACTCGGTTGGACCGTGCTACCGACCTCGGTATACGGTTTTCTGGTCTGGAACACGGTCATGCCGCGCGTCGGACCGGTCACGGCGACGAACGTTTTCTACCTCCTTCCCCTCTTCGGCGCACTTTCGGCATGGGTAGTGCTCGGCGAACCGCTGACCGTTGCACAGATGGCAGGCGGCGCGGTGATCATCGGCGGGTTGATCGTGCTCCGGTGGGAAACGTTGGTCGCGGCGGGAGTAGTGCCGGGGCGCAAGCGGATCGTCACCGAGTGAACCGGCCGATTTCGAGAGTTTTTCAAGATGCATCACCGCCCCTGATCAGCGGAGAAGATAGAGATACCAAGCCAGGAAAACGCCGACCCCGCCGACGAAAACCGCGACCATGCTTGCCACCGGGAAAACGGGCGGGGTATATGCCTCGCCGCGTTGCAGACGGATTACGGTAGCCCGATACCAGAGCGGGGCATACACGCATAGAACAACACCGCAGAGGATTAGCACGATACCGGTCACTTCGGACAGCGTGTTCTGACGCACGGATGGTAAAGGTTGCCCGGAAACGAGGGCGATTTGACGCAGAAATAAGCCGAAACGCGCAACGACGAAGCCGAACCCCATCAACGCAAGTCCGGTGCGCACGTATGCGAACAGTGTACGTTCGGCGGCGAAAAGAATACGCGGATCGACCGCGTCGGGCTTATCGGTCGTCGCCACGATACCCCCCGATCTTCGGCAGGGCGCGGTCCAGGAAGTCGATCACCCGCCGGGAATACTCGTCACGGTGAGTATGAATCCCCTGCACGTGCCGCGCCCCGGATATAAACCAGATTTCGGTTGTCGCGGGATCGGACGCCGCGTAGAGTTTTTGCAGACTATCCCGGGGGATGACTTCGTCGTCGGAGCCTTGCAACAGGAATAGCGGGCGCGGCGCGATTTCGGCGACGACTGCGACTGGCGCGATCTCATAACAGACACGCTCCAGTATCCGTTCTCCCACCGATTGGGCGTGCGGGGCGATAATCCCGGCTAACCGTTTGCCGAGAAGTGAACTCAAACGACTCTCGATGGCACCGTCGAAGCGGACGAACGACGAATCGGCGACGACGGCATCGATGCGCTGGTCCCCTGCCGCGACGAGGATCGCGGTTGCCGCCCCCATGCTCTCGCTGACAAGCGCGAGCGGCAACCCGGACAGTTCGTCGTTTTGCGCGACCCAGTCAATCGCCGCCGAAAGGTCGAGCGGCTCGGTAATGCCGAACGTAGTACGCGCCCCCCCGGACCAGCCATGCGCCCGGAAATCGAACATCAGAGCGGAATATCCGGCGCGGTGCAGGAAACCGAGGTGTGGGAGCATCTGCCCGCGATGCCCGAAGTAGCCGTGGCAGATGACGGCGACGCCGCGCGTGGGAGCGTCCTCCGGGGGCGGGACATACCAGCCTGACAACCGGACGCCGTCTTTCGCCCGGAGGCGGACCCGCTCGAAAACAACTCCGTGCGCGGTGCGCGGGTTGCGCCCATGGCGGCGGCGCGGGGGATGCAAAAAAAACCAGGCAACAGCGGCGGGTAGCATCGCGGCGGAGGCGACCACGGCTCCCCCCCAGATTAGTAAGCCGGTCCATTTTGTCAACGGCTTTTTCGATTCGTCCCTTGTTTTTTGCTCACCCACGCCGTATTCTATCGCCTAATGTGGAACCTCGACTGCTCGGAAAACGTTTAGAGAGTCAGATCACAAGTGGGCGGGCAAAACCGACGTTAGGACTGGTGGCTCTGTGGGTACGTGATCAATGGAGAAAACACCGGATGGGGCGGCAACGGGAAACCGTGTCATGAATCTGCCGTGCTATTCCAGGCATTACAGTAGGAAGTGGAATGAATGAAGCATCGCATCAAACCTATGGCGGACGTTTCCCGGAGCGTTCATGCCTTACAACATATAGAGACCGGGGAATTCATCTGTTTACGACAGAACAACAAGGAATATCTGGCGTGTTTCAGCGACGGGGACAGTGCGTACCAGTTCCGCGACGAACTCGGGTTGCTTGAGTACGTGGATATTTCCTGCCTGAGACTCGGAGATGCTCCCTTCGACAACTATTGGCTGGACGGCGAGATGATCAGCCGCGGCGTGCTCACCGACCGGCAAACAGCGGCGCGTTGACGCGTGGTTCGGGATTGTAATACGCGGGGGATAGTTCGGGCACTTCCCCGAACACTTCCCCGCGTTTATTTGTTTACCGTACTTCGCTACCGCGCCCCGCCGATCATCGCCTGCATGATGCGGAAATATACATCGGTGTTATCCATAACACCCGTAAACAGGCTGGACCCGCGCCCGAAGGCGGAAAGAGGCACGTCGGACGCAGTATGCACCGCTGAACTGCCGGGGACATGACCGGTAATCAGGAAGTTGCCCGCCGTGTCGCGCGTCATCGGACTGGTCGGGTACCCTTCTACCAGCGACACGTTGCCGCCGATTGTTGACGTTTTATTCGGTGCCGGGTTCGTCAGCCAGTTCTCGTAGCGGTCCGCGCCGCCTGCGTACCCGATCAGCAGTTTGTAGTCCGGGTCGGTGCTCGCCGGATAACCGTCCGCGAGGATTGTGTACTGCGGGAATCCTGCCGCTTCGTAGATGCCGACCACGTCAGTGCGCAAATTCTTGACGCCGTCCGCAGGCAACATATTGTTCGCTCCTTTGGCTTGCAATTCATCATTCTTTACGCGAGACGCGCCGATGATGTTCGCTCCGGAACATTCGTGGTCGGCAGTGACGATCACCAGCGTATCCGGGTTCGCGGTCGCGAAGTCCTGCGCTACCTTTATCGCGCGGTCGAACTCGATGGTGTCCATAATCCAGCGTTCACTGTCCATGTCGTGCGCCTGCTTATCGATTGACGCCCCCTCCACCATCAGCGTGAAGCCGTTGCGGTTTTTGTTAAGCACCTGCAACGCCTTCGCGGTCATTTCCTCTAACATCGGTTGGTCGCCGAAGCCGTAATCGTCTACCACGAACGAATTGCCGTTGGGATTCCTGCCAGCAGCGACTCCCACTGCGTTCCCGCGCCGCTTGGCGACCTTATCCAGCGCGACGTTCATGTTGCCGAGGTGATACAGCCCGAGTAGCCGGTCGGGCGTTCCGACCCGGTTCAACTCGCCCCGGTTAGTAGTATACGTGAAGCCCGCCGCCTGAAAGCCCGGGATGACATCCGCCGCCGGGTTGTTCGCTCCCGCCGGAACTCCCCACCCCGTCGCGATGTCGGACGGCAACTCGTAATCGGTCGCGGCGACCCGCGACGACCCCGGTGTAGCACTGCCGAGGAACCAGCGTCGCCCCCCGCCCATCAGTACCCGGAGATGCCCCGATCCGTCCGCCTCCGCCCCTTCCAGCAGAAACTGATCGATGATGCCCGTGCCCGCACCCCGATTCGCGGTGTGTGCCGCGAACGCAGCCGGGGTGGCGTCGAAAACGTCCGCCGTAGTGACGATTCCGGTCACTTTGCCGTACTTGCGATACAGATACTCGCCCATATATTCGATGCGCGGATTATCGAACGCGCTGACGGTATCGTCCGGGAAAACCCCCTCCTCGTTGTTACGCCCCTTGTTGCCGGTCGAGTAACAGTGTGCGCCGGGCGCGGAGTCGGTGACAATCGAGTTGAGCGACGAGGTCATCACCAGTCCGGTGAACGGGAACGTTTCCATCGCCAGCGGACCGTTGGCTTTCCCCTGATACGTTCCCTGAAGCATCATCCGCGCGGCGGTGCGGTGCGCGATTCCCATACCGTCGCCGATAAAAATGATCACGTTCCTGGCTCGCCCGCCGAGTTTCTTGCTCACGTCCACAATTTCAAAAACGCCGGACGCCGTGGTTACAGCACCGGTCGATTGCGTCCCGACGACGCGCAACGAGTGAATGCCGGGTTTGCTCGCACTGTAGGCACGCACTGACGCGACCACCGTGTTTTCTGCCAGCCCGGTCGCGAGTCCCGACGTCACCAGCGAGGACCGCCCCGTCGAGCCTTTGACTTCTTCCACCAATTGATTATCGACGTAAAACCGAACGCTCGTGATGGTCGCCCCGGCGTCCGGGCGCACGGTCGCCTGCAGATCGAATCGTTGATCCGGCAAGAAGCGGGCTATCACCGCGCCGGTGGAGCCGAATCCGGTTGTCGGACGACTCGGCGGCGTCAGGCGGGTGATGGCCGGGTCCGCCTGAGACACGGTGGGCAGTACGAAAGCCGACGCCACGACTACAGATGCCATTGAGAGAGAGCGGTGGAAAGGTTTACCAAAAGTGCGCATGGTTTGAAGTATACCCAATCTGTCCGATGGATTCGTTCCCATCTGGACGGAAGACAGTCCGGTTTTGGGCGATGGTACCGGGCGACCAGCAATGTTTATGCCAGCTTACCCGGTGCTGATTAAGGGAAGATCAAGAAGTGTGAGGCGGGCGCATACCCGCGATGCGCCCCGGTTTGCGAAAACCGGGGCGCATTAACCAGCGGTACTACTCGGGGTCGGTTGTCTGCAACGGCGTCAATCCCCGATTTTCTGTTCCCTGCGCGGCGTCGATAAGCCCACGCATCCCGCCCCCGGGCAAAACACCGGCGTCGCTATAGACCAAAAGTTTCTCGCGGGAGTCAAGAATGTCCAGGTTGCGTAGCGCGAGTTGCCCGATGCGGTCATGCGGCGAGAACGGCTCCTCCTCTACGCGCTCCATGGAAAGGCGTTCCGGCTGGTAGGTCAGATGCGGTCCCGCCGTATCGAGGAGCGAGTAATCATCGCCCCTGCGCAACTCTACAGTGACAGTTCCCGTGACGGCGCGACCCACCCATTTTTGCAGAGTGTCGCGGATCATCAGGGATTGGGGATCGAACCAGCGTCCCTCGTAGAGCAGCCGCCCTAACTTACGCCCCATCGTGCGGTAGTTGTCCACTGTGCCCTCGTTATGGATCGCGGCAATCAGGCGTTCATAGGCGAGGAACAGCAACGCCATACCGGGAGCCTCGTAGATGCCGCGACTTTTCGCCTCGATGATACGGTTCTCGATCTGATCGGACATTCCCAGACCGTGCCGCCCCCCGATCTCGTTCGCCTTCATCACCAGATCGACGGCGGACGAGAAAGTTTCGCCGTTCAGCGAAACCGGAAGCCCCTGTGCGAACTCGACCGTGACTTCCTCGGGCATGATGGAAACGGAATCCTCCCAGAACTTGACTCCCATGATCGGCTCGACGATGCGCAAGCCGTTCGTCAAAAATTCCAGGTCTTTGGCTTCGTGCGTCGCGCCCCAGATGTTGCTATCCGTACTGTACGCCTTTTCCGCCTTCATCTTGTAGTCGAACTCGTGCTCGGTCAGCCACTGGCTCATTTCGGCGCGCCCGCCCATCTCGCTGACGAAGTCCTGATCCAGCCAGGGCTTGTAGATGCGCAGGTTGGGATTCGTCATCAAGCCGTAGCGATAGAATCGCTCGATGTCGTTGCCCTTGTACGTCGACCCGTCGCCCCAGATGTCCACGCCGTCCTGTTGCATGGACTGCACCAGAACGGTTCCGGTGACCGCGCGACCGAGCGGCGTGGTGTTGAAGTACCGTTTGCCCGCCGATTCGATATGGAACGCGCCGCACTGCAAAGCGACGATCCCCTCCTGCACCAGCATTTCACGGCAGTCAACCAGTCGCGCAGCTTCGGCACCGTATGCCATCGCGCGGCGCGTGATTTCGTCGTAATCGGCTTCGTCCGGCTGTCCGAGATTGGCGGTGTAGGTGTATGGGACCGCGCCATGATGACGCATCCACGCGATAGCGGCGGACGTGTCGAGTCCGCCTGAGAAAGCGATGCCGACGTTGTCGCCTTTGGGGAGAGAAAGTAAAATTTTGTTTTTCATTCGTGTTGGGTTCGCAAATCGTCCGGCACCGTTATACCTTGTAAATCTTCCAAACGATCTGCCCAATAATGTTGTGGCAGTTTACGGAACGGCGAGTACGCGTTCCATCCGTGGTGAAACGGATAGTGCCAATCGAACGCCTCAGCGAAGGAAAGGTCTCGCGCAACAAGGAAGAAGTAGCACAGCGGTGCGTCGGGGTTGTCACGCTGGTCGAACGCACGCTCGGGTTCCGGTAGGCGTTTCCGTGATATCGGGATTCGCGTCATCAGGTGCCCCGCCTCGTCCGCGTCGCACTCGCACCAGAAGCCATCCACCTGCTCCCCGGCACCGTCCTCTGAAAAACGGGACGCGTTACAATCCGGCCAGCATAAGGAAATCTTCATCGTGAAATTGGTGTTCGTGTTTATCCAACCGGCACGAACATCACGTCAAGGTGTTCGGTATCCACGATGTCGATTTCCGCGTCGGCGAGGGCGTCGATGTAATGATACTGACGCGGGACCGTACCCATCAGACGCACCGGCACGTACCACGAATTGCCTTCGTGATTGACACGCTTGTCGTGTGCAATCTCAATGGGTATGCCGTCCGGCTTCCATTTGTCCAGATAACGTTGCGATATTTCGATAACATTTTCTTCGCTCATGTTTTAATCCCCAGAATCTTAAACACCTGTCGAACGTCACGCCCGGCTTGCAACGTTATTGCTTCATCAACGGCTTCTGCCGGTACATAGTCCGCGAGTATACGAATTGTTCTCAAACGCCGCACCGATTTACGAAGTTCATACCGCTCGTTTTTCGAAAGCGAATACAGGTTATTCAGGATCAGCGGTTCCAACTGTTCGTGCGTCGGGTTGTTCCCGCCGTAGCCGAAATCGACCTGCCCTTCCAGGACAGACGCGACTGCGCAATACGCCGCATAGTACGCGCGGTTACAACTACTGCGGTGCCGCCCGCCGTCCCGCAATTCTTTCGCCGCCCCCCGGTTATCGTGTGCCAGATCCGCCCATGTCGCCATCGCGTTTATTCTATCATTCTGCCTACCGGCGACGACCGGGCTTCTTCAGCGCGGCGAACCGTTCCATGAGTTCCTCCGGCGTGGTCAAACGCATCAGGTAAGGGAAAATCTGCTCGTCGGACGGGTCTACCTGTTGCCACATATCGAGCCACGATTTTGCGGCGTCTTTGTTGTCTTGCGCCAACGCCAGATCGACCTGCGCCCGGCACATCTGGGTGTACTCGGACAAGTGCATTTTCCGCAACATCATCAAGCCGTCCAGACTCTCGCGGGCGGTGTCATAATCGCCGTCGCGGATGGCGAGACGGGTATGGTTCAGGATTCCGAACACGTACTCGGGGAACAGTTCGTGAATGGATCGGATCATCGCCTCCGCTTCGTCCTCACGCCCTTCCTGTACCATGATCATCGCCGCAAGGTTATTGGCGATCTCGGGCGAGAACGGTTCCAGTTGGCGGGCTTCGAGCATGATACGTTCCGCTTCTGCGTGTTCGCCTTTCGCGTGGGCATCGTTCGCCTTCCCCATCAACTCCGTCACGGCACGGGGAAGTTTCCCTGCCGGTTCGGTCGTGATTTCCAGCGAGGACAGGAGCAGTTCGGTCGGCTCCCCGTCGCGCCAGACGGTTTTGTACCCCGGCTCCCAGACACCGACATCGACCAATTCCTGCGCCGCCTTCAGGCGCAACCGATCCGGCTGGTTGTTGCCGAGCGCGAACGATTCGAGTATCGCGGCGATCTCGGGACGTTCCGAAAAACTGACGCCGATCTGTAGCGCGAAGAGAACCGCTTGCTCATCCCCGCGCTCCAGCAGTGCCGACAGTACCGGGGTGAGCGTCGGCAACGATTCGGTAATGACCCGCTTGAAATCGTCCGGATTTTTCGTTTTGCGCGACGCCGATTGCACCGATTTCAGGAAACTGAACGGGAACCAGTACGGCATCGGGAACGGGAACGGCGAATACCGCTCCCCGATGGGTTTTTCGCGTTGCTCGCGGTTTTCTTCCGCCCACTGTGTGAAGGGAGCGATATTCGCCGTCAGAACATAGTCCCAGAGGCGGTCGGCTTCCTTGCCGCGCCCCGTCCGTGCCAGCGAGACCGCCGCGAGATGATAGGCGAACAGTTGGTTTGCGTTGAGACTCGCCGCGACCTCGTCGTCGAACGGCTCGTTCAGATCGGGCAAGCCGTAATCTTCATCGAACAGTCCGCATACCGCCGCATCGTCTCCGAGGAGCGCGAACGCTTCCAGCCGCTTCTCCGCCTGATCCTTCAACACGGTGAGCGGGCGCAACCGTTCGCCGACCAAACGCGCCTCGTCACGTTCCCCGCGCGAAAGGAGGAACCGGACCCGGTTGGAAAGCGCGTGCGTGTTTTCCGGGAACCGTGCCAGAACCCGGTCGTTCGTCGCCAGTGCCCCGTCGGTGTCGCCCTGCATGAACCGGGCGAGTGAAACATTGTTGAGCACGGGCGGGAAGTCCGGTTCGACCGCATGAACCGCTTCGGCGAGCGTTTCGACCCGCTCGAACTGAGACCGCTCCAACGCGAGTTGTACCTTGTCCGCGAGAGCGAAGACACCGACAGATTTATCCGGGTCGAGGCTCAATGAGGCATACCGTTCCCGCATCGATGCCTCGCCAGCCGTGAATATCTCGTCCGAGTCCGCCGAATCCGGGTGTTCGGGGAACCGATCCTTCAGTTCGCGAAGCGTTGCCAGCGCGGAAGCCATACGCCCTACCGTAAAGTACGCCTGCGCGAGCTCCGCCATCTCGTCGGCGGTCGCTTTAGTCCCATCTTCCGTCAGGGCTTCCAACGCTTCGGCCACGGCTCTCACATCGCCCGCATGTTGCGCCGCCGTGCGGTACAGACTCCACATCTCCCGTGGCAAGACGGCGTCGGGTTGCTCGTCGAGTAGTTTCCGCATCGCGGCGATTCCGGTTCCCGGTGTCCCGCGTTGGACGGATCGCTTCAACTCCAGCGTTGTCGCCGCGAAAGCCGAGGGCACCAGCGGCGCGAATTGCGTTCGACCGGTTCGTTTTACGTTTTTAGATTTTGGCATGATTCGTCGTTAGTTTCTTTTCAGTGATCGTGTCGTCACGCACCTTCTATCATACAATGCCCGGCGAATACAAACTGTTACCGGAGTGCCATTATCTGAATAAAATGCAGATTCAGACAGGAAATAGCGAGCGTTCCGGTAAACTTCGTGACTATGAGCGACCTTTTTATCCGCGCCGCGACCCCGGCAGATTCTGACTCCGTAGCCGAGTTGATTCACGTCGGCACCAACTATTGGTACGAGACCCACGGCATGGGACGAATTTTTAATGGCGCAGTGACGGCGGCAAGAGTCTTCATGGATGTGTATGAAGATCTCGACCCCTGCTGTTGCCTTCTCGCAGTAGATTCCGGCACCGGACGGATCGCCGGGTCCTGTTTCTACCGCGTCCGACCGACGCACGTTTCGCTCGGAATCATGAACGCGCACCCGGCGTACTTCGGGCGCGGCGCGGCACGGAAACTGCTCGCGGAAGTCGTTGCCATCGCCGAACGGGAGAAAAAGCCACTCCGGCTCGTGTCCTCCGCGCTGAATCTCGATTCCTTCTCTCTCTATAACCGCGCCGGATTCGTCCCGCGCCAACTGTTTCAGGACATGATACTGACCATTTCCGAGACACGCTTGCCTCACGTCGCACCGGATGGCGTCGCCCATGTGCGAGTCGCCATAGCCGATGACGTACCACACATTGCCGCGCTCGAAGAGAAGATTCAGGGGATTCAACGACCGGGAGACTGGGCGTATTTCATCGAAAACAAAAACGGCATCTGGCACACGGTCGTGTACGAGTCGGCAGACGAGACGATTCACGGTGCCCTCTCGTCCGTCTCGCATCCGGGAAGCAACCTGATCGGTCCCGGCGTGGCGACCGATGCGAACGTCATGGCTCCCCTGTTGTGGGAACAGTTGAACTTCCGGCGGGATACGAACCCGGTGTTTCTTTTGCCTACGACGGAGACGCAATTGGTGCAAACCGCCTACGGATGGGGCGCGAAGAACTGCGAACTGCACGTGTCGCAGTGTCGCGGCGAGTGGTTCGAGCCGAGAGGCGTGGTCATGCCGACGTTTCTGCCGGAGTCAGCATAGAGAGAGCCGTCTATAGAATTTCCAACGCAACTAATCAACCTTCAGCGAATTGAACATTCATCGACGAACCGTCGAGCAACCGCATACCGAGGAGCGGATTCTTTCCCATCGCCAGCACTTCGACAGCGCACTCTTCGCCGTGCCAGAGAATTGTCGCCTCGTGTACATCAACAACTATCTGGCTGTTGTCGGCGAGTTTTGCCGTAATGTCACGTACGAATGGCAAGCCCAACGCCTCGACGGCGGCATCAGGCAGTGTCAATTCTCCGACAAAACCGGTGTCCACAACGAACTCCAATAAAAGGTCTGCCTTCCCGGTATCCTGAACGGAATGCTGAGCAGGATATGTTGCGATTGTACCGCTCCATCCATGCGGTCTGCCGCACCGTCCGTGTCAAAACGCCGCCAATCGTGTAAACAGCATCATAACCGATGCGCAGACCGAGCAACGCCGCGTCGGGGTTTCGCGCCAAAACCGCATTACTGATCGCCAAACCGTTGTCGCCGATCTCGTAGTCGCCGATCTCGTAGTCGCCGGTTTCTATGTCGATGACGATTTGCTTGCCGATATTTTCCGGCGTTTCGACGCGGGAACGCAAAACCGTTTCGTAGATTTCGTTCCCGCGCCGATGAATCTTCGCTACTGATTCTTGGGTGGGGCATCTGTTTCGTCTCCTTAGCGTCAACTGATATACTTCGTGTAACCTTGCAATGGTTCGTCGAAATCATCGGAAATCGTCAATAGTGCATTTTCTGACCTGAAATTTTGGGTTTCAAATGGACGCAGCCCACACCGAACTGAAACACCTCTACCCCAAATTAAAATCTGATCCAACACGCACAGCAGATGTGAGGTAAGCGCGAGGCGGCGGCTATAAAGCATTAAGATGCAATCGTAACTCGTTCAGGGCGAACCGATGGCGCAACCGGTACACTGAGCCGGTATGAAACTGGACGAAAACAACGTACGTGATTATGCCGAGTCGCTGGTTGCGCAGGTGCGCGCGGGCGATCCGGAGATGGCGTCCCGCCTCGATTTTAGCGAACGCTCGGTGTGGGCACTGGAAGCCTTGATCCGCCTGTCCGACGAAAAGTTCGCCGACCCGGCGACGCCGGAGCGTGGCAAGGAACTCACCGTTTTCTACGCAGGAAGCTATCTCGGCGAAATTCTGGCGCGGAACCTCGCGGGAGTGTGGCGATTCGACGACGATTTCCGCCAATCCTCGGTTGTTTTTCCCTTCGGCGAGGGCGGTTTGCAGGTATTCCCGTTCCAAAAGTTAATTAAGCGCGTAACGGACGGCGTGAAGGGAAACGACCTGGTTGACTATTTCGAGGGGCTGCAAAAACAACTTACGGCGGTTTAGCACCGCGTGCTGTGTCGGGCTGATAGCGGCGGCGGCGAACTGCGCCCTGGCACAAACCGAACTGGCGGAAAGCGCGAACCAGCGGATCGCGGACGCGGTAAAAAAGACCGGTGTACGAAGCGCGCCCTTCGAATTTTACGCCCGTCCCCCCTATCGAAACACCGTCCCGAAGCCGGACGACATCCTCGGATACCCGCTCGGTTCCTGGCATACGACGTTTCGCGATCAGGAACGCGCCGTACTCGCGATCACGGCGGCGGCTCCCGCGCGTACCCGAATGTGGGAGTACGGGAAGTCGGTCGAGGGTAGACCGCTTCGGCTGATCGCTGTTTCGTCGCCGCAGAACATCGCCCGCTTGGACGAGATACGAACTGCGAACCTGCGCCTCGCCGACGCCCGCAAAATCTCCCCCATCGAGGCGGAAAGTCTCGCGAAATCTTCCCCCGCGATTGTCTGGATCAACCATTGTATCCACGGCTCCGAAACGGCGTCGTTCGAGACCGCGATGGCGACCCTGTATACGCTTGCGGCGAGCGACAATCCCGAGATCGTCGCCGTGCTGGAAAACGCCGTAGTTCTTTTGAACCCGGTCTTCAACCCCGACGGGCACGAACGATTCGCCGTTTCGTTCAACGCGTCCGCGACCGGGAGCGCGGAATCGTGGGCGTTCGAGAACGAAACCCCGTGGATCATGCAGGGGCGGTTCAACCACAACCGCTTCGATATGAACCGGGACAAGATCGCGCAGTCGCAACCGGAAACGCGGCAGGAGACACGCGAGTTTTTGCGCTGGCTCCCGCACGTTTTCATCGACCAGCACGGGCAACCGGAAACGTACTTCTTCCCGCCGAACGCGCAGGCGACCAACCCGCACGTTGACCGCGCCCGGATGGATAAATGGACCACGACCTTCGGCAAGGCGAACGGTGCGGCGTTCGACAAGAACGGTTGGGCATACGTCAACCGCGAAACCTACGACCTGTTTTATCCCGGCTATCTCGATTCGTTCACGTCGCTCTGTGGTTCCGTGGGAATGACCTACGAGACGGACGGCGGCGGAAATCTCGTCACCAAAAAGGGCGATGGGACTCTGACCACGCTCCGGGACGCCGTGGCGCACCACTTCGAAGCCGCCATCGCCA
Source organism: Armatimonadota bacterium (assembly GCA_043763605.1). Classification (GTDB taxonomy): domain Bacteria; phylum Armatimonadota; class Armatimonadia; order Armatimonadales; family Armatimonadaceae; genus JACMIU01. Next base: position 13,281 of record JAYULM010000046.1, read on the forward strand.
CGGCGAAATCCGCCGCCGCCAACCGGGTCGCCTTGGTGCGCGACTTCGCCGCGTTCCGACGCGCCGCGACCACTCAGACCGGACAGGTAGTCATTTCCCCCACCCGCGACCCCCGACGCGCCGAGGAAATGACCGCGCTTTTGCTACGGCTCGGCATCGAGGTGCGAATGCTGACAGTTCCGGTGAAGTCGGGCACCGTTCGCCCATACGAATTGACCGGCGCGAAACCGACCGCGCGAACCTTCCCGGCGGGGTCACTGGTAATCGACTATGCCCAACCGCAGGGACATCTCGCCCGTGCCCTGCTGGAGCGCGATACAGCGATGGAGCCGGAGTTCGTAAAGGCGCAGATCGCGAAGCGCAAAATAAACGAAAGCCGCAACGAGAACGAGCCGGACGAATCGTACGAGTTTTACGACACGACGGCGTGGAGTCTGCCGCTGATCTATGGACTGGAAGCGTTCGCGCTGGACGGCTCTCCGATTCAAACCGGCGGCACCCGGGCCCTTTCCCTGGGTGCCGACGGCATGACGGTAGCCGTGCCGACACCCGGTGGAATCAGTGGTGCCGTGACCTCGGCGAGCGTTTTTGCCGTGCCGTTCACGACCGACAACGCCGTGATGCTCGCTGCACGACTCCTGCAAGAAGGCTACCGGCTCTCGGTGGCGACGAAAACCGTTTCCGTGAACGCGAAAAAATACGCCGCAGGAACTTTCTTTCTTCGCCCGTCCCGCAACCCGGACGACGTGGCGACGAAACTGGAATCCCTCGCCCGTTCCCTCGGGGTCACTATCGAGGCGATTCCAGAGACATTCGGCGGGGCTGGTGCAAACGACGCCGGATTGGGATCGGAGAATATCGTCCCGGTACGTGCGCCGCGAGTAGCGGTCGCGGTCGGGGACGGCGTCTCGCAAACCGGGTACGGCGGCACTGCGTTCATGCTCAATCAAGCCGGGGTCCGGTTCACGTCGGTCCCCATCCGCGCGCTGAAAAACGCCCCAACCCGCGCGGCGTTTAACGTGATCGTCTTACCCGAGGGTTCCTACAAAAGCCGGTTGAACAAGGAAGAAATCGCCGCCTTGAAGGAATGGGTCGCCGACGGCGGGTGTCTGATCGGTCTGGGGAGCGGAGCGACATGGCTCACCGATAAGGAAGCCAACATCACCTCGGTACGCCCGGTCGGCGAATCGGAAGAGTCGAAAAACGATAAAACCAAAAATGACAAACTGCCGGAGCAACCGATCTCGCTCCCCGGCGCGATTTTCCGGGCGCGCATCCGCACCGATCATTTCCTCGGATGGGGATACCCCGACGGAACCCTTCCCGCCCCGCTCTCCGGCGACACGTTCTGGAAAAAATCCGATACCGGGGCAAATGTCGTCACTTTCGCGGAGAAAGAGCCGTCGCTCCTTTCCGGGTTCACGTGGAGCGGGAACACGGAAAAACTACTCGCCGGGAGTGCCTATTTGGTAGACGAACCCATCGGTTCCGGTCACGCGATCCTGTTCCTCAACGACCCTACCGAGCGGTATCTTTATGTGGGGTTGCGGCGTCTGTTCCTGTCGGCGGTCCTTTTCGGAGCCGGAAAGTGATGCTCATTAGGAGACAGACGAGCAGGAGTTTCCCGCGAATAAGGTAAAGTTAGGGAGCGGCGCGGTTCGGATTAGCGCGCCACTCTTTCTTACAGACAGGCTTTACCCAATTATGATTGCAAGCAAAAAAATCGCGTTCGGGACCGACGGCTGGCGCGCCGTAATGGCACGTGAGTTTACCTTCGACAACGTCGCCCTTGTCGCCCAGGCGATAGCGGATTATGTGAATGGCACCGGAAAAGGCTCGAAAGGGGTTGTTATCGGATACGATGCCCGCTTCTTAGCCGAACAGTTCGCCGCGCTCGTCGCCGACGTTCTCGGCGCGAACGGCATTCCGACCTTCGTCCCGGACCGCGACACCCCTACCCCGGTCGTCGCTTACACCATCCGCGCCAAAAACCTCGCGGGTGCCGTGATGCTGACCGCGTCGCACAACCCGCCCGAGTACAACGGCATCAAGTTTATCCCCGATTACTGCCACCCGGCTCTGCCCGAAGTCACCGACGCGATCACGAAACGGATCGGCGAACTGCAGGAAGACCCGTCGCAGGTAAAATCCGGCGGACCGAAACCGACCGTGATCGATCCGCGACCGGAATACGTCGCCCATGTCGCGAAACTGATCGACCTCAAAGCCATCGGAGACGCCAAACTGACCGTCTGCGTCGATCCGCTCTATGCTACCGGGCGCGGCTACCTTTCCGACATCCTGCGCGACGCCGGGTGCACGGTCTATACGATTCACGACTACCGTAACCCGCTTTTCGGCGGTTCGCTCCCCGAGCCGAACGCGACCAACCTGCGGGAACTCGGCGCGCTGGTGGTCGAAAAGGGCGCGCATTTGGGGCTTTCGATGGACGGCGACGCGGACCGCTTCGGCATGGTGGACGCGACCGGCGAGTACATCACGTCGAATCAGGTTCTCGCACTCGCAATGTGGCACTGGGCGAAAACGCGCTACGCGACCGGGTCGGTCGTGCGCACCGTGCCAACCTCCTACATGATTGACGCGCTCGCGAAACACTTAGGTTTAAAAGTGATCGAAACCCCGGTCGGTTTCAAGTGGGTCGGGAACGCGCTTAACACCACCGACGCGATTGTCGGCGGCGAGGAGTCGGGCGGCTTGTCGGTTAAAGGACACATCCCGGAAAAAGACGGCATCGTCGCGGACCTGGTAATCACCGAGTTGGTCGCGAAGTCGGGCAAATCCCCGCTCCAACTCCTCGCCGACATCGAAGCGATCATCGGGAAATTCGTCGCGACCCGTATCGACATGCGCCTCCCCGAAGCGTCGAAACTCGCGCTGATGGCGGGCTTGAAACAGAACACGCCGGTCACGCTGGGCGGGCATCCCGTGGTTGAAACGTCGCTGATGGACGGGGTGAAGATGATCCGAGCCGACGGATCGTGGGTGCTGATTCGCCCCTCGGGGACCGAGCCGCTCGTCCGGTGCTATATCGAGGCTCGCTCCGACGAGGGCGTCGCCGAACTGAAAAAGGCAGTGCATGATCTGATCCCCGACGGTGAAGACGCGACGCACTGAGAATCAGTCAACGGTCGGGGATGGCAGGAGTGTAGCGTCCCCGACCGACACGGCAACCGTTTAGCGAAGTCCCCCGCTGACGCGATACAAACGACGTAATGATTCTTTCCCTCACCTGTTCTGCTATCGGGGCGGCTCCCGACTCCACGATTCTCGGCTATCTTCTGCACAAGCATCCCGACCGCTGGTTCGAGAAACAACTGTCGTTCGGCACGGCTACCGTGTACTATCCCGAAGCGTCTCCGGAGCGAACCACCGCCGCGCTCTCGGTGCGGATGGACCCGGTCGCGATGGTGAGGAGCGGCAACAAGAATAGCCCGGCGACGATGGCGCAGTATGTTTCCGACCGCCCCTATGTGCCCAGTTCGTTCCTGTCGGTCGCCATCGCCGAATGTTTCGGGACCGCGCTCGGCGGGCGGTGCGAGAAGTTCCCCGACGCGGTTACGTCTCCCCTATCGCTTTCGGCGACACTGCCCGCGCTCCCCTGCGACGGCGGCGAGTCGGCGATCCGCCGCGTCCTCGAACCTCTCGGCTACACCGTTTCCGTACACGCGGACCCGCTTCTGCTCGACGACCGTTTCCCGGAATGGGGCGACGCTAACCTGTTCACCGTCACCATTTCGGGCAAGGTGCCCTTACGCGACTTGCTGTCGCATCTCTACGTCCTCGTCCCGGTGCTCGACAACGCGAAGCACTATTTCGTTTCCGACGACGAGGTAGAAAAACTCCTCCGGCGCGGCGACGGCTGGCTTTCTTCGCACCCGGCGCGTGACTGGATTACGGCGCGTTACCTGCGCTACCGGCGGACGCTCACCGACGCGGCGTTGCTCCGACTCGCCGAAGTCGCCGAAGTGTCGCCTGACGAGGCCGACGAGGGGGAGACCATCCCCAAAACGCCGCAGGTCGCCGCCGCCGTCAAAACACGCCTGAACGATCAGCGGGTCGCGGCGGCACTCGACGTGATCCGCGCGGCGAGTCCTGCGGTGGTACGAGTGGTTGACTTCGGATGTGGCGAGGGCAAGACTCTCGGAGCCGTTCGCGAATCATTCCCGCGTCTGGAAATGCTGACCGGGATGGACGTTGCGCCGCTGACCCTGACACGCGCGGCGCGGCGGTTGAAACTCGACCGGCTGGAAGGAGAAACACGGGATCGGGTTTCGCTCCTGCACGGCTCGTTGATGTATCACGACGACCGGCTACGCGGTTACGACATCGGGCTACTGATGGAAGTAATCGAACACGTTGAACCGGATCGGTTGCCCGATCTGGCTTCCGCAGTGTTCGGTCACGCCCGCCCGCGAACGGTTTTCGTCACCACGCCGAATGCGGAGTACAACACCGTCTGGGAAAGTCTCCCCGGCGGCGCGTTTCGCCATGACGACCACCGCTTTGAGTGGACGCGGGCACAGTTTCAGGAGTGGGCGCACGTTGTAGCCGCACAGTTCGATTATTCCGTCTCTTTCCTCGGAATCGGCGACGAAGACCCGAACGGTCGCGGCACCCCGACGCAGGGCGCGATCTTCGCGACGCGGGATCGAAAGGAAATCACGACATGACAATCCATTTACCGGATTTCGCCCTGGTCGCGCTCGTGGGCGCGTCGGGTTCGGGTAAATCCACATTTGCAAAAGCACATTTCCTGCCGAGTGAAACGCTCTCGTCCGATCACTTTCGCGCCCTCGTGTCGGACGACGAGACGGATCAGTCGGCTACGTCCGACGCATTAGACGCCCTGCATCACCTCGCGGCGTTGCGACTGAAGCGTCGGAAGTTGACTGTGATCGACGCGACGAATGTTCAGGTCGGGGCGCGAAAGCCGCTCCTCGATCTGGCACGCCGTTACCACGCGGTCCCGGTCGCCATTGTGTTGGAGGTTCCCGAAGCCGTTTGCGCGGCGCGGAACGAATCCCGACCGGACCGCGACTTCGGAAAGCATGTCGTCGCGCGGCACATCCGCGACTTACGGCACGCGATCAAATCGCTTCGCAAGGAGGGGTTCCGGTACGTTTTCCATCTCGGCGGCGAAGCCGCCATCGCGGACGTGCATATCGAACGCACCCCGCTCTGGACCGACCGACGAAGCGAGGCGGGACCGTTCGACATCATCGGCGACGTACACGGGTGCTACGACGAACTGTGCGACCTGCTCGGTATGCTCGGCTACGCCCGGGACGAACACGGCATCTACCGGCATCCCGAAGGGCGGCGTCTCGTTTTCGTCGGCGACCTCGTGGATCGCGGTCCCCGATCCGTAGAGTCCGCATCGCTCGTCATGGACTGCGTCGCAGCCAGTGCCGCGCTCTGTGTCCCGGGAAACCACGACGACAAGCTGATGCGGGCACTCGAAGGGCGGAAAGTATCGGTCAGCCACGGCTTGCAGGACTCGCTCGACCAGATCGCCGCGCTCTCTGACGCCGAACGCGAAGCGTTCACCGCGCGCTTCATCGCGTTCGTGGACGTGCTGGTATCGCACCTGTGGCTCGATGGCGGCAGGTTAGCCGTCGCGCACGCGGGAATTACGGCGGGCATGATCGGGCGGGCATCGGGAGCAATTCGTGAGTTCTGCCTGTACGGAGACACGACGGGCGAAACCACCCCGGACGGTTTTCCCGTGCGCCGGGACTGGGCGGCGGAATATCGCGGCACCCCGTTCGTCGTTTATGGGCATACGCCGGTCGCGTCGGTACGGATCGTCAACAACACGGCAAACGTGGACACCGGCGCGGTTTTCGGCGGGGCTTTGTCGGCACTGCGCTTTCCTGAGCGGGACGTGGTGTCGGTAGCGGCGCGGATGGTTTATGCGGTAAGTGTCGCGTCAGCCCTCACCCCCCAACCCCCTCTCCCTCCGAAGGGAGAGGGGGAGTCCGAAGCCGGTGTCAGTTCGCTGTCATTAGCCCCCTCTGGCTCCCCCTCTCCCTTCGGAGGGAGAGGGGGTTGGGGGGTGAGGGCTGACGCGACACTTACCGCACCCCTCAACCTGTCCGACCACACCGGCAGGCGCGTCATCGCCACACGCACAGCGGGAAACGTCATCGTCGCCGAGGGCAACAACGCGGCGGCACTGGAGATAATGAGCCGGTTCGCGGCGCATCCGCGCTGGCTGATCTACCTGCCCCCGACGATGAGTTCCGTTGAGACATCGGCGGCAGACGGGTATCTCGAACATCCGGCGGAAGCGTTCGCCTATTTCGCGCGGCAGGGCGTCGGGACCGTGGTGTGCGAGGAAAAGCACATGGGGTCGCGGGCGGTGATCGTCATCTGCCGCGACGAGGACGCGGCTGCGGAATGTTTCGGCGCGTCACCCGGAGAACTACCCGGAGCAGTGCTGACGCGAACAGGGCGGGCGTTTACTACGGACCGCGTCTTGCACGAGGCGATCCTCAGCGAGACG
>JAYULM010000047.1:0-19794 GCA_043763605.1 Armatimonadota bacterium
TCGCAGAGCGTCCGCCGAAGGCGCAAAGCGGAACCGTTCACGGTCCGACGCAAGAAGCGTTACCGACCACTGTTCACTGACCACTAACCACTAAACTCATGGGCCCGGCAGGATTCGAACCTGCGACCAAGGGATTATGCGTACCACCACGGCTTTCGCCGCCGAACCGCTTGGAGGTTCGTTTGCGGTCTGGACTGTATCTTGTCTTTACGACCCCGCCGTACAGTCTCTACACCTTCCGCATATCTTGCGAAGTGCGGCTTGGCTCGGTATTACCAGAGCGGTTTCCCGCTGTAAGGCTTCACCGACTTTGACGGGTTCTACCGGATCGCTTGGATATTGTTATAGAATCACAACAACACATAGCCACTCGGCAACCCTGAAAGAATCATCCTATGAATTGCTCCGTTTGTAGCACAATGTTGACTGGCAAACAAACCAAGTTCTGTTCTGTGAAGTGTAAGCAAAAAACTATAAACTCCCGATTTCAAAACTACACCACTCAACAAAGGCGTGGAATCGAACGCAAAGCGCAATTAGTCATGGCGAAAGGAGGTAAGTGCGAAGTTTGCGGGTATCAAAAAAACTCCGCCGCACTCTGCTTCCATCATAAAACGCCCAGTGAAAAATCGTTCCAAATTGACATTCGCGCTTGCTCGAATAAAAATTGGGAAGGTTTGACACTGGAAGCAGAAAAGTGTTCTCTGCTATGTGCGAATTGTCACCTTGAACTTCACAATCCCGATATGCAACTCACTTAGACGACTTTTTCCTTAAGTCCCCTGCTCTAACCGCTGAGCTACAGGCCCTCAGCGAAAGCGATTATATCATGTCGATTCATTTCCGCGAGAGGCACCGCGCGGATTTTTCCGGTTGCCCCCGCTTCACATTTTCGCACCGGACGCGGTATAATTCATACATCATATTTTCGATAGGCTAAGTTCCCTTTAAACGGGACGTGGGGAGTCAGGTTGAATTTTACGGCGAAAGAAGACTATGGGATGCGGGCGGTGCTTGACCTCGCGGTGCATAGCGGCGGGGGACCGGTACAGACCCGCGAAATAGCCACGCGGCAACATATCCCGGAGCAGTTTCTGGAGCAACTTCTGGCGTCGTTACGCCGCGCCGAAGTCGTCCGCTCGACGCGCGGTGCCGGTGGTGGATACGCGCTCGCCGCGCCCGCCGACCGGATCACCGTCGGACAGGTGCTTCGCGCGCTTTCCGGTCCGCTCGTGCCCACGGAGTTGGTGACGGGCGATGGTGAAGAGCGCGCCGTTGCCGAACTGCCCGAAACCATCGTCGTGCGACACTTCTGGTCCACGGTTCGCACTGCGCTACGCGGCGTGTGCGACGAGACTACCGTGCAGGATCTACTCGAACGACGGAGCCGACACACCGGCGATGTCGGCTTTATGATGAACATTTAACCAAGAAAGGGAATAGTGGTCAGTGGTCAGTGGTCAGTGGTCAGTGGGAAGGGAATAGAGAATAGGGACCGGAGACGTAATGTGTTCATCCCTTGAACCCTGTTTCCGAAACACTGACCACTGACCACTAACCACTGACCACTCTGCAACAAAATGCGAATTTTTAACAACCCGACCGAACTGATCGGCAATACCCCGCTGGTGCGAATGAACCGTATTCCGAAAGCGGAAGGCGTGGTCGCCGACATCGTTCTGAAATTAGAGTATTTGAACCCGGGCTTGTCCGTGAAGGACCGGATCGGAGTGAATATGATCAACGCCGCCGAAAAAGCGGGACTGATCACGCCCGGGAAAACCGCGATTGTGGAGCCGACTTCGGGCAATACCGGAATCGCGCTGGCGTTCGTTTGCGCTTCCAAAGGCTACAAACTCGTGCTCTGTATGCCGGAAACGATGAGCCGCGAACGGCGTCTGCTCCTGCGCGGGTATGGGGCGGAACTGGTCCTGACCGAGGGACCGAAAGGCATGAAGGGGGCGATTGCCGCCGCCGAGGAGATCGTCGCCCGCGATCCGGAGAACACATACATGCCCCAGCAGTTCAAAAACCCGGCAAACCCCGAGATTCACCGCAACACCACGGCGGAAGAGATCTGGAAGGACACCGACGGCAAGGTGGACATCCTCGTCTCGGGAATCGGGACCGGAGGCACCATCACCGGCATCGCGCAGGTGATCAAGCCGCGCAAGCCCTCGTTTACCACGGTCGGCGTCGAACCGACGCACTCGCCGGTAATCACGCAGTTCAAGAATCACGAAACGTTGCAGCCGGGACCGCACAAGATCCAGGGAATCGGTGCGGGCTTTATTCCCGACATCCTCGAAACCGACCATGTGGATGAAGTCTTCCAGGTGAGCAACGACGAGTCGGTCGCGGTGGCGCGGCGCGTCATGCGGGAGGAAGGATTCGCAGTAGGCATCTCCTCCGGCGGAGCGATTCATGCCGCGTTGCAGATCGGCAAGCGACCCGAAAACGCTGGGAAGATGATCGTGGTAATCATCCCTTCCAACGCCGAACGGTATCTTTCCACGATTCTGTTCCAGGATCTGCACGACGCGTAGTCGTTTCTCCCTGGCTCGCCCGCCCCGTGTTTCCTCCCTCCCTCTCCCGTGTTCCCTCCCTCCCCCCAACCCCCTCCCTCATCGGAATGAGAGAGGGGGAGTCCGGAGGAGCGGGGCGGTCCCGCTTGTCGGGTGGTTCGGGAAACGCGGTAAACGTCTCTCCTCCGGACTCCCCCTCTCTCATTCCGATGAGGGAGGGGGTTGGGGGGAGGGAGGAAACACGGTAGCGAGATTCTTCAGGATTGGTTCAGGGTTCGCGGATACACTAACTTCTGTGAAACGCCTTCTATTGATTGAAGATGAAACGTTGCTCGGTCAGATGATCGTTGACGGATTGCAAGCCGCGCGTTACGAAGTGGAATGGTTCCAGAACGGGGCGGACGGGTTCAAAAACGCCTGCGAGAACGAGTACGGCGCGATCCTTCTGGACCTGATGCTCCCCGGTATGGATGGCTGGACGATCTGCCGCCGCCTGCGCGACCGCCGCGACACGACCCCGATCCTGATGCTGACCGCGCGCGACGATGTCGAGGACCGCGTCCGGGGATTGGAATTGGGTGCGGATGATTACCTGCCGAAACCGTTCGCATTCGCCGAACTCAAAGCACGCATCGCCGTACTCCTGCGACGGGAGCGCACCCAACGGCGGCGCGTTTTGCGCATCGCCGACCTTTCTATCGACACCGACGCGCGCGAGGTGACGCGGAACGGAAAACCCGTCGCGCTGACATCGCGCGAGTTCGATCTGCTGTCCGCACTCGCCGCCCGCGAAGGACATGCCGTCTCCAAAGACACCATCCTCGCGCTCTGGGGCGACACCGAGAGCCTTCCAAACACAGTAGAGGTTCACTTGGCAGCGTTGCGCCGGAAACTGGACGGCGACCGCCCCGCAGACAAGAAACTGATTCATACCGTATATGGCTTCGGCTATGTGTTGCGCGAACCGGCGGAAGATGGCGTGAACCCGTGACTCCTTTTCCCCGCCTTTCGATTACGTGGAATGTCCGCCTTTTGAACGGCGCGCTCAGTGCCGTCTCACTCATCGCCCTGATCGTATTGGCTCAGGTGCGGATTCATTCGGTGCTGTATGGTGCCGTTGACCGTACCCTGACCACGCAAGCAGTTGACGTTACGAAACGTCCTCACGGGGGACCGCGCGGGCAGCAGGGCGAGTTTCGCGGCGGTCCCCGTGGCGGCGGTCCTCGTGACGGCGGCGGTCCTCGTGGACCGGGGGGCGGCAGGGATGGGGGACCGCCACCCTTCCCCCACCAACCGTGGGACGGTCCCGGACTGAACGGACCGGACGGGGAGTCCGGGACCGGGCAACGGTTCCCCGGTCCCGAGTCGCGCCCCGGAGTTCCGCGCCGCGAGCCGGAACCGGTGCGCTACGGGGCGATCTCATTGATGCCGATTCGCCATCTGCCGCTCGACGGTCCGGGCGGACCGGAGCCGTGGTCAGTCGCGGGGCGGAAGGCGGTCGAGTCGGGGAAGTCGGGAAAACCCGACGTTCGGACCGAGATCGGGGGGGATGGGATGCGGGTACGTGTGGTCTCGCTACGAAGCACGGACGGACCCGGTCCCGGAGAAATCGTGCAGACCGCCGCGTTGTTGGAACCAACCGACGCCACCCTGCGCGAGATCGATACCGCACTCTACATGTTGCTGTTCCCGCTCGCCATCGTCGCGGCGGTGCTCGGGGCGTTTCTTACCGAGATGGCACTCGCACCCGTCCGGCAACTCGCCCGCATCGTCGGAACCATCGAGCCGGAAAACCTCGCCGCGCGTCTGCCGGAGCCGGGCGGCAACGACGCATTCGACCGCCTCGCCCTGCTGATGAATGCGCTACTGGTTCGGCTCGAAGGGGCATTCGCGCGGCAGAAACGCTTCACCGGCTCGGCATCGCACGAACTGCGCACCCCGCTCGCGGTGATCAAAAGTGCGACCAGTCTGCTCCTGGAAAATCCGGAGTCGCTCACACCGCTGCAACACCGCGTTCTCGACCGCGCGGACCAGTCGGCGGATCGCGCCAATCGTCTTGTGACGGATCTCCTGACCCTCGCGCGGACGGACAGCAACACACTCCCGGTTCGGCTCTCGTCTGTGATAGTCGGGGAGATTGTGGGCGAAGTAGTGTCCGAGATGACGGTGATCACGCCCGAATCGTCCGTTCCGGTCGTCTGCCACATTCCCGAGGGCATGATGCTCCGCACCGACCCCGATCATTTCCGGCGACTGTTACAAAACCTGATCGGGAACGCACTGCGGCATACCCTGCGAGGGCAGGTCTCGGTCGCGGCGAATGGCTTCGGCGGGAATTTCCAGTTGAGTATTCGCGACACCGGCGAAGGGATCGCCCCCGACGCCCTCGCTCGCCTCGGCGAACCGTTCTACCGCCCCGACGCCTCCCGCGCCCGCGAACACGGCGGGGCGGGTCTGGGGTTGTCGCTGTGCAAAGGAATCGTCGCGGCACTCGGTGGAACGATACGTTTTGAAAGCATTATTGGTCAGGGCACTACGGTATCGGTTACGTTGCCGCGAGTATCCGACGAAATTCCGGGGCGAGAACGGTAGCGTAACGCCGGTATCCTTCCACTGAGAGGTGGACGCCGTCGGGGGCGACCGATCTGGGAAGCGAGTCGTCCGATTCCACGAGGGCGGTCCCGGCATCCACGAAAAAGATCGATTCGCCGTCCGCGACGGGTGAGACGTGCGCGTTGATCGCGCAAATCACGGCGCGATACGGATGGTCCGCCGACTCCATGCAGGGAAGTACCGCGCTGACGAGGACTTTTGCGCCGGGACAGGCTGCTCGTATAGCGTCGACACAGCGCAGGACGCCGTCCCCGATGCGCTCCGGGGTAAACGCCCCGGACCATATCGAGTTCACCCCGATGGCGAGCACGACTACCTTCGGCGTCAATCCCTCCAGCAAGCCGTCGCCGATCCGCCACAGTACCTGGCACGACTTGTCGCCGCCGATGCCGAAATTGACCGCACCATAGGAAGCGAAGTGCTCGTCCCACTGTTTCAAAGCCCAGCCCTGCGTGATCGAGTCGCCCAGAAACACCGCGCGGATCGCGTCCCGTTCGTCACGCGCCCGTTGCAGATGCGAACGGTGCCGTTCGATCAGCCATTCTCCAGGATTTTCGGGATAATACCCGGGGTAGGGGAGGAGTGGGTCTTGCTCCTCCCACGGCGGCGGGAGGAGTACGCCATCTATCGCGTTCGGTGTCATTATTTCAGTAGTTCCTTGATAACCGGTTCCAGGTTCTCGCCATAGACGGCATATCCCTTCTCGCTGAGGTGAACGAAATCCGGCGAGATCTCTTTGCTGAGCGAGCCATCGGCTGCCTGGAACTTGTCCCCGAAATCGACAAACCGTACGTTTTTCATTCCGGCGACCCGCCGCTTCGTTTCAGCGTTTATCTCTCTCACCCGGGTGCGCATCTCATTTGTCCCTGATTCCTGAGTCGGGAAGATTCCGACAACAAGCACCCGTGCTTTCGGAGTTTTGGCTCGTATCGATTTCACACACGTCTCGATCCCTTCGGCAATGCGAAGACTTCCGAAATCATTGCGCCACATGTTGTTGATACCGATGGCGAGCACCACCAGTTTCGGCGATAGTCTGTCTAACACTCCATCGTTGATCCGCCAGAGAATTTCGTTCGTCTTATCACCGCCAATGCCATTGTTCACCGCACTGAGCGGCGCGAACCGCTTCTCCCATTCGGCTTTCCCTGTGTCTTTCCACCCTTGCGTGATCGAATCGCCGAGGAAGAGCACGGCGGGTTTCCGGGATTGTGTCTCGTTTTTCAACGTGCGGGCGTAACTCAGCCACGAAGCCGGGTAATCCGGCCAGAAGCCATGCATCGGAGTAACGGGGTCCAGTTTCGCCGGTTGCGGCTGGTGCTCCGGGATCACCACCGCGTTGGAAGCATCTGCCCCGCTGATTTTTACGTCGTCGAGCCACGCCTCGCCGTCACCCTCGACATACAGAATCACGGACGCATGGACTGCCCCTTCCGGGAGCGTAATCTTTTTCGAGAACGATTGCCAGTCGGAATCGTTTTGCACGTACCCGACCTGCTCGAACGAGATCGGCTCCCAAGTATCCTTGCGCGGTTGGACCGCGAAGTTGACCTTGATGTTTCCTTTCGATTTGATCGAACCGCTGATCGTGAACGAAGCCCCGGCGGGGGCGTTGAAAATCATCTGCGCCCCCTGTCCCTGCGTGTCGCCGGTGGTTTTCAGTTTCAGGGACGCCTTGCCCGACTTGCGCTGCGTCGTGTCGCGCGACAGGGTCACTTTCCCGCGCCCCTCCCACTTGTCGCCCCAGTTGTCCGGCACTTCCGCGCCGTTTTCCATGTCGCCGTTCGAGAGGGATATGGCGGGCGCGGAACCCGCCGTTGCTACGTTTTCTGCCGGTTTCAGATTCACGGTGGTGGCAAGGGGCGGGCGGGGCGGCTTCGGCGCGGACGCCAGCGTCGCTGTGGTGCCTTTCTCGCCGGGTACGGGCGCACTTATCCGCCACATGCCGTAGCATTGCCCCGCCGCCCACGCCTCCCCGGTCTGCGGATGAACACGGATACAGGAGATTTCGTGCGGTCCGTTGTCCAGTCCGGGTTTGAGCGGTGTGTTCACGCTCAAGTTTCGCCATGTCTTACCACCGTCCGTCGAGCGCGCCGCAGTGCAGTGAGTCGCGTATACATTGCGCGGTCCGCCGACATACACCGTTTGCGGGTTTCGCGGATCGGTCGCCACGGTGATGCACCGGAGCATGTTGCCGAACTGGTCGGCAGGAAGGTCAATGGTGCTCCATTTTCCGCCGTCATATGCCTTGAGTTTTTCCTCCGATGCCACATAGACCCGCCCGGTTTTGTGATCTACCGCAAGATCCTCCACGGAGCCGGAAGTTTCCGCGAACTTCTGCCAGGACACTCCGTGGTCCTTCGATGTGACGACCGCGCCGCCCTTGCGCCCCCAGAGCATTTTCGTGTCGGGCGAGTAGGTGAATACGCCTTCGCTTTCGGTCATCTTTTGCCACGTTTTGCCCCGGTCGGCGGAGCGTTGGTCGAAGCAGAACAGCACGTTGGGGTCGGTCGGGTCCGAACTCGACGCGTTCACGCCGCCGAGCGCGATAGGTTTGCCGTCCGCGCCTTTCGCAAACTCCCACGTTTTTCCGGCGTCATGCGTGATGCGGATTCGGCGCGGGTCGCCCCATCCCTCCGCGTCGCCGTAGAAGAACGTTTTGGCGTCCACCGCATGCCCGCCGTAGCAGTGCCCACCCCAGCCCTTGCCGGACGCGTCGTAGTAGTTCCACGTCGCACCGCCGTCCTGAGTTGCCGCCGCGTTGTAGTCCTGGAATGCTAGAAACACGGTCTTTGGCGCGTGCGCGGAGAAACTCATCATGCCGCCCATCATGATGCCGTTGTAGCCGTTGTTGTACCAGCGGAGCGTTTTGCCGCCGTCGGTAGAGCGGGTCACGATGTCGCCGCCCAGACCGTACAGGATATTCGGGTCCTTCGGGTGCCAGGCGTGATAGCCGTTGCGGACGTTGTTCGGCATCGGCTCGTTGGTTTTTACTACATTGGTAATACCGAACGTTTTCCCGCCGTCGTGGCTGTAATACCGGTGCCACATCCAGTTATCGCGCGCCACCCATGCGGTCATCCGGTTCGGATCGGCGGGGCTGACGGAAACGAACTGCACGATCTTGTTGTCGGCTTCGCGGTCAATGCCTTTCGCGGGCAAGACAACGAACGTTTTGCCCTGGTCGCGGGAAACCAGCACGCCCTCGCTCCCCGACACCCAGACGCTTTTCGGTGCCGACGACACCACAGCGATATTGGAAACCGCGCCGTCGCGCACTTTAGTGAAGGTCTTACCGCCGTCGGTGCTGTAGTGGAACCCGCCTTTGCCGCCGACATAAACCACGCCGCTTTTGGGACTGACCCGCACCCGCACCGGGATGCCGCCTTCCGCTTGCCCGACGACGGCGGGTAGGTCGCTGACCCGCGCCCAAGTCTCGCCACCGTCGGTGGATTTCAACAGCCCGGCTTTAGCGGAAGCGACATACGCCACGGTACAGATTTTGCGCGCCGCGTCGTAGGAGTCCGGGTCAATCGCGACGCTGTTGCCGTACCCTTCGAGCAATCCCATTACCGGCTTCCAGGAAGCCGCCTTATCGGAGGAAAGGAAAATCCCGTTCGGAGTCGGACCCCAGGTTTCTCCCCAGTCCAGCGAGTTGCCCGAAAGCCCGATCACGTGCGCCGGGTTTTTGGGGTCTATCGCCACCCCGTTACACCCGCGCCCGTCCCACCCGACCGACGCCTGCTCCCAGTTCCTGCCGCCGTCCAGCGTACGGTACAGCCCGCCGACATCGATGCTCAGGATTAAGAAGTTCGGGTCGGCATCGGAGATTACGATTTCCCGGGGCCACTGGCAGCCCTCGCCCCCGGGGAAGATACCCGCGCCTTTTTGCTCGGGCGTCAGGAGCGGCATCTTGGTCCAGCGCGGAATACCGTCTTTCGCAGACGGAGTGGCGGCGGTCGCTTTGCCATTCGGGGGAATCGCGAGGGCGCATCCTCCGGTTGAGATCAGCGTCGCCAGAGCAACCGCACCGGCAAGGAAAACGTTTTCGTTAGCATAGCAAATTTTGGTCATCGTTATCTTACTTTCCATCATTGGTATCGTCGGGAGATCTATTCGATTTACGGAATACGTTTTCCTTCCGGTTCCAACCACAGTCGAAGATATTTACCGATAGCGAAAGGCGGCGAGTCGTCAAACCATGGGGTTCGATTTCGGTCGCCGCGCCTCGCTCTATTCTCTCGAAAACACTTCCCGGCGCGCTTCACGCTCCCGGTCCCGGTCGGCGATGGCTTCGCGCTTGTCGTACAGTTTCTTGCCGCGCCCGACACCCAACTCCAGTTTGGCGAACCCGTGCTCGAAGAACAGCGAGATCGGGACCAGAGCCAGCCCCTTCTGCTCGGTCACGGCACCTAATTTCGTCAACTCGCGCCGAGTCAGGAGCAGTTTGCGAGAGCGGATCGGATCGACGTTGTAACGTCCGCCTTCCTCATGCGGCGAGATATGCATGTTGTACAGCCACGCCTCGCCGTTCTTATCGAGTTTCGCGTACGACTCGCTCAAACTCGCGCGCCCGGACCGCAAGGACTTGACTTCGGTACCCACCAACACTAACCCCGCCTTCACCGAATCCTCGATAAAGTATTCATACCGCGCCTTGCGGTTGTTGAGCACGGTTCGTTTTTCGCCGTTTTTATCTTCTTTAGCCATGTTTCTCTCCTTTCAATTTCGTGAAAGATATTTTACCACGCTCACAACCGAACAAGCCGCGCAGAAAAGCGCGGCTTGCCTGGTCCGATTTCCCGTCCACCTACGGTTGCTTGGCGACCGGCGCGGGTGTCGGCTTGCCAGTCAGTTGGATAAAGTCGGCGAGTACGTTCCCCGCTTCCGTGAGAGCCAAGTCCGGTTCGGGCAGGCGGGACTTGTTCTTCTTTTTCTCGTCGGCTGTCTGCCCCTGAGTCTCCTCCGCGCCGTCAAGGATGCCTTTTCGGATCTGCTCGGGCGTCAATGGCTTTGGCAGTCCCGCCTTCATCGCGGTCGCCAACGTCAACGGATACACCGTTTCCTTCGACGCGGGGCGCGCGGCGAGTGCCTTCTGCCGCGACGCGATCCGCGCGTCCTCCTCGTCCTGTTCCTTGCGCCGGATCGTTTCGTTCAGTGAGATCGTCTTCTGTTCCTGCGCTTTGGCGACGCGGGAAATGGTGTTTTTCAGATACGTGAAGTCGCCATTGCTCGCCACGCGTACACCACTCCGCTTTGTCAACACCGGGACGACCGGGGCGAGGTTACTCACTTTGGAGTATTTCGCGCTGGCTACTTCGTCCCACGGAAGCGGGTTATCGAGGTCTTCCTCGCCGACCTTCAGGGCGTCGAGAATACTCGGCAACACTACCTCCGGAACCACACCCTTGAGTTGCGTGGAAGCACCCGAAGCGCGATAGAATTTTTGTATCGTCAGTTTGAGTTGCCCAGGATCATCCGCGACCGAAGCACTGTTCTGTTCCATGATCGGACCGAGGTCGTAAACCGCCTGTACGGTCCCCTTGCCAAACGACGACGAATCGCCGACCGTGACCGCGCGACCGTAATCCTGCAACGCCCCCGCGACGATCTCGGACGCCGACGCCGAATTGCGTGACGTGAGAACGACCAGCGGACCATCATATGTGACGGTAGGGTCTTTATCGTCGTTGATACGAATCCTGTTTTCGGCGTCGCGAACCTGTACGACCGGACCCGTCTTGATGAACAAGCCGGTCAGTTTGATCGCCTCGGGTAGGGAACCGCCGCCGTTGCGCCGCAGATCGAGGATCACTCCATCGACCTTTTCTTCCTTGAGTTTTTCCAGAAGCAAGGCGACATCGGCGGAACAACTCTTGCCCTTTTCGAGATCCTGATAGAACAGAGGCAGGTCGATCACGCCGAGACGCAGGGCTTTCGCGCCCGCGCGCGGCTGTACGATGAGGCGGGCTTTCGCTTCCGATTCTTCGAGTTTGATCTCGTCGCGAATGATCACAACCTCCTCGCGAACCGACGGGTCTGCCGCGTCGCCCGGAATGTACTTGAGCCGTACGACCGTGCCTTTTTCGCCTCGAATCTGTTCCACGACGCGGTTGAGTTTCATATCGACCACATCCACAAACGCGCCATCCTTGCCCTGTGCCACGCCGACGATCTTGTCACCGGCTTTGATCTTTTTTGTCTTTTGTGCGGGGGAGCCTGGTTTGATTTCCTCAATCACGGTGTACCCGTCCTCGGAACGGAGCGTCGCCCCGATCCCGAACAGGGAAAGCCGCATCGAGATCGCGAACGTTTCCGCAGTCGCCTTGCCGAAATAATCGGTGTGCGGGTCGAGCGTATGCGCGATGGAGTTCATGTACAACTCGAAAATGTCGTCGCTGTCGAGTTCGCGCAGGGACCGCAGGGACCGCTCGTAGCGGCGCGAAAGCGTCTTGACGATCTCCTCCGGCTTTTCTTTGGCGAGTTTCTCCTGAAGATACTCATAACGGAGTCTCTGTTTCCACAACTCCTTTGCGTCGGTCGCGGAACTAGGGCGTGCCGCCTTTTCCCGATTCAACGTATAGGTATCGTTCCCGGTAAACGTGAACACGGACGGATCTTTCAGTAACTCATTCGCATACTTCGACTGCTCCTCGGCACGCTTGAGTAGAAGCGAATACATTTCTTGCGCGGCGGTGAAGTCTCCCCGGATTTTGGTCAACCCGACGATTCGCTCGCGATACTTTCCGGCGAGTTCGCCAACATCCGTTTGCAGAAAATAGGTGCGTTGTGGGTCGAGCGTATCAAGGAACGCGTCGAACACGCGCGGCGACAGGTCGTCATTGATCGGGATCTGCGCGTAGTGGTTCGATTCCAGGAGACGTGACGTAATCTTGGCAATCGTGGCGTCGTCCTTGAGGGACACGGCACCGCTACGGACGCTACCGCCCCGGGACTCCGTGGAACCGCTGGACACCTGCTCGCGCGCCGCGACCTGGATTCGGGGATCGCCGGTTACGAGGGGATCACCGGTGTACCCGACGGTCTTCGTGGCGGCGGGCGTACACGCCGCGCCGGAAACCAGAGCGGCGACGGCGGCGGAACCGGCAAGAAGGGCGACCGTCGCCGCGAAGAGCGGGTGGGAGGGCGATTGAATTCGAATTAAGTTGCTTTTCATGGATCGTTTTTGCCGCTTTCAATGCGGTCACGGGCACTCTGTACGCCGGAACGGGCGGCGAAAACAGACCCTGTGTGGATACCGTCAATACGCATCTTCCACACTGCGTGGTTCCGTTAAACGTGAAACGTGAGGAGCCACCCGGGCACCAGCCCCGGCGCGTGGACCCCCGCTGTAACAGACAAGGGTATCGCACATTATAACCCGGAGTCTCCCCATATTGCTACCGGATCGCGGTTTTTTTCTTCGTTATTCGAGACAGTGCCAAAGCATCGTAAATCTCCGTATAATACGCTGGGGGGACAACGAATGGGATTTCTGACACGCTGGGCTATCGGAGCAGTGGCTCTGTATGCGACGGTCTACTTGGGCGCACAACTCGGGTTCAAATTGGGTTTTACCGGCAGCGGCACGCAAAGTGTGATCGCGGCGTTCGTCGCCGTTCTGGTACTCACTCTGGTCAACGCTTTGATCCGTCCGGTCGTGAAACTGCTGACATTGCCGCTGTCCTGTATCACCTTCGGGCTGTTCGGTCTGGTCATCAACGCGCTGATGTTCTATCTCGTGGGCGAGATGGAAGTCGGTTTGCGCGTGGACGGATTCCCGGCGGCAATCTTCGGATCGGTCGTCACCAGTGTGCTTTTCGGCATCCTGAACACGTTCCTGGGCGAAGGCAAGAAGCGTGACGAATAGCGACGCGTCCCGGATCGTGGTCCTCACGGGAATGAGTGGGGCAGGGAAGCAGGCGGCACAGCGGACGTTCGAGGATCTCGGTTGGCGTGTGGTGGACAACCTGCCCCCGCGACTGCTGCCGATGGTCGCCGCGCAACGCCCGGACGATGACGATTTGCCCCTTTGCATCGTGTGCGACGTACGCGGCGGGCACATCGCCGACCTGCTCCCCGCCTATGACGCGCTGGGCGACACGGGCGTACGCCCGATACTTTTGTTCCTGGACGCTTCCGACGAAACCTTGCTCCGTCGTTTCAAAGAGACGCGCCGGACACACCCCCTTTTCGACGAGACCGGCGGGATCATCGCCGCCATCGCCAAGGAGCGGGAGTACCTTGCGCCGCTCAAAGAACGCGCGGACCGGGTCGTGGACACCTCCGCGCTGGCACCCGGCGAACTGCGCGGGCTTCTGATGGACGAATATGCCACGCCCGAACGGAAACAGCACCCGATCACGATCACCGTGGCGTCTTTCGGTTTCAAATATGGCATGCCGCAGGATGCGGACCTGCTTTTCGACGTGCGTTTCCTTTCCAATCCGTTCTATATCCCCGAACTCAAGGGGCACTCTGGTCTGGACCCCGAAGTCGAGCGGTTCGTGATGGCGGACGAACGCACCGAGGGTTTTCTTGAGCGGCTGTACGATCTGGTAGGTTGGAGTATGCCGCATTACGTCGCGGAAGGGAAGGCATACCTGACCGTCGGCATCGGTTGCACCGGCGGCAAGCATCGCTCTGTGGTCGTCGCGGAAAAGTTGGCGACATTTCTGCGCGAACGGGGCTATCGGGTACTCGTCCAGCACCGGGACGCCGCGCATTGGGGGCAGAGTCGATGAGCGTGGTTGCCCGGTTCCGACGCCGCCTCAAATGGCTGGCTCCGGACATGCGTGTCAAGCGATACCTCGCGCTTATTCCGCTCGGCATCTTTCTGGTTCTGTTCGGTGTCGCCGTGTATCTGTATCTGCAGTACATCAAATACACCGACATCCTGTATAACATCCTCCTCGACGCGACCGGGATTCGACTGGAAGACCCGTGGGTGCATCGCCCCGTCGGTATCGTTCTGGTGTTCCTCGGGTTGTGGCTGATCCTGTACGCCCTGATCGCGGTCAACCGGTCCATCGTTTCCGCTGTTGCCCCGGATTCGCTCGACGACCTGCCGGACGTGATCCGCCGCAACCGCTCGCTCGCGCAGGGCGCGAAGATTGTGGTGATCGGGGGAGGGACGGGGCTATCGACGCTTTTGCGCGGCTTGAAACAGTACACCGCGAATCTCACCGCCGTGGTGACAATGACCGACGACGGCGGCTCCTCCGGGCAGCTTCAGAAACAACTCCCCGGCGGGATCCTGCCTCCCGGCGACATCCGAAACTGCCTGGTCGCCCTCGCTGACGCCGAGCCGATGATGCAGAAACTGTTCCAGTACCGCTTCAAAACGCTCGACGATAAGGACGGTTTGTCCGGTCACAACTTCGGCAACCTGCTGATCGCGGCGATGGCCGACATCACCGGCGACTTCGAGCAGGCGGTGGAGGAGACGAGCCGGGTGCTGGCGATTCGCGGGCGTGTACTTCCGAGCACCGTGGAGTACGTCACCCTCATTGGCGAGATGGCGGACGGGGGCAAAGTGACCGGAGAGTCTCAAATCGCAGGCGACCCCCGCGCAATTGCCCGAATCACGCTTAGCCCGGAAAACCCGAAGCCGATCCCCGAGGTACTTTCCGCGATTCGGAGCGCGGACGTAGTTGTTATGGGACCGGGTAGCGTTTTTACCTCCGTGATTCCCAACCTGTTAGTCAAAGAGATTATCGAGGCGATTCAGCGATCCAAAGCACCGCTAAAGGTCTATGTTTGTAACGTGATGACCCAGCGCGGTGAAACCGACGGGTACACGGCGTCCGACCATGTAAAAATGATCGAAGCCCACGCCGGACGCCGCGTTTTCGACCACGTCATGGTGAACACGGCGAAACCGACCGACGAGATGCTGGCGCGCTACGAAAGTGCCGGGGCGGAGTTCGTCGTACCGGACATCGAGGCGATTCAGGACCTCGGCTATACGCCGGTAGTCGGGAAATATATGAACGAGACCGAAGTCGTCCGCCACGACTCCGACCGACTCGCCGAGGATATTTTGCGGCTGTATCGCAAAATCGTCACCCGTGCCTGAGCGGATCAAACCGGTCCGACCAGCAGGGTGCGCCTTTACCCCGTCGCGGAGTGATTCATCGGTCAACCTCTTTGCGGGCATGAATCTTGCTATACCTTTAATGGCACCGGTTGGCGGCGGTGTTTGATCCCTTCCCGTACCTCCTGTCGCCTTGTACACCGTTTTCGGTTAGAGAGTGTAAAACATGCATCGTTTCTTCCCAATTCCTGCGTACCTGTTGGGTGCCGCAGCCGTCGCGCTCGTCGCCCCCGCTACCGGGTTCGCTCAGAACGTTTTCGTTGACTCCGACAGCACTATCGCTACCGGAAACTTCGACAACATTTATGTGGGGTTGGATAGCAATTTCAATGAGGTTTCCGGCATTGACCTGACGTTCTCCGGCGACGACGCGAACGCGCTTCGTGCGAATAGCAATTCCCGCACCGATATTACCGGAGGTGTCGTGCGCCTTTTGACTGCCGACGACACCAGCGTGGTGAATATCCTCGGCGGCACCGTCGGCAATAGCCTGATCGGACCCGGCGAGAACAGCATCGACATCGGAACCGGCAGTGTCGTCAATCTGCGGGGCGGTTCCGTAATAGACAACTTGCGCGTGTTCGGCGTCGTCAACGTTTTCGGCGGCACCGTCGGCGGGGCGTTCGTAACCCCCGAGAACGGACAGGTCGTATTCAGCGGGTTGGATTTCTCCTTCCAGAATGCCGGGTTTTTCGGTGACGGATTCTCCGGCGGCTCGGTGTACGCCATCCAACTGACAACCACGTCCGGGGTAATCAATTACACGGTGAACGACGTCGATTTCGCCGGGGAGGGCATTGCCAATCCCGAACGGCAGTTCTCGTTCGTCCAGGTCGCAGTGGTCCCCGAGGCGAGCACCGGGTTGCTCCTGCTCGGTGCCGTCCCCGCCCTCGCCGGGATCGTGGCACGGCGAAAAAAATAATCGGATAGTCGTCGGGGGAACCCGACAGCCGGGGCATTCTACCAAAAGGGGATGCCCCGGCTGAACGTTCCGCAGGTCGCACGCCACATACTTTTGCCGTAAAATAGACACCATGAGTACCGCCTTGCTCGAACCCGCCGTCCGCGATCCCGCCGGATATGCCGCGCCCCGGTCCGCACCGATTCCGCGCCCGCATCGTCTCACTGCCGCCGAATATCTCGAACGCGACGACGCGGCAGAACGCCGGAGCGAGTTTATCGAAGGAGAGATGTTTTCTATGGCAGGTGCCAGTCGTATCCATGTCCGAATCGTCGGAAATATCGTGCAGTCATTGATCAACCAGACTGAAGAACGCGATTGCGATATTTTTTTCAATGACACCCGCGTCCGTGCAGGAATCCGCTATTACTACCCGGACGTCGGCGCGATATGCGGCGACTATCTTCTTGACGACCTGAACGAAAAAACGCTCACGAACCCCGGCGTCGTAATCGAGGTTTTGTCGAAATCCACGGCGGACTTGGATCGCGGCGTGAAACTGCGTGACTATCTGCGCTTGCCGTCGCTCCGCACGTATCTGCTCGTATCGCAGGACGCGCCGGTTGTCGAGCAGTATGAGCGGGATAGCGAAACGGACGCATGGCGGTTTATGGCGCACGAAGGGGTGGGAGAAACCGTAGAACTTCCCGCCATCGGTTGCCGTCTGCCGCTCACATCTGTTTACCGGCGCGTCGCATTTCCCGATCCCGACGCTCTCTCTTCTTCCTCGGAATGAGGGGACATTTTTTGTATGCCTGCGGGCAGCGTGTGAGCGTACGTACAGGGCGGGCACCGGTGCGACTTCCGGGATACAATACGTGCCGAAACAACACTATTCACCTCGCGGGGACGCCCCCCGCCCCCCTGAAAGGAGGCGACTTCCGTGCCCAAGCCAATCATCGCCGTCGTCGGTCGCCCGAACGTCGGCAAATCCACACTTTTTAACCGTCTCACCGGACGCCGTATCGCTATCGTCGAGGACCAACCGGGGATCACCCGCGACCGCCTGTACGCCGACGGCGACTGGAACGGGCGTTTGTATACCCTGATCGACACCGGCGGGATCATGATGGACGACGCGGACCCGCTCCTGACACAGATCCGCCTGCAAGCCGAAGTCGCGATGGAGGAGTCGGACGTAATCCTGTTCCTCGTGGATGGCGAAGTCGGCGTCACTGAATCGGACCGCGACCTCGCGAACCAACTCCGCCGCTCGGACACGCCACTTTTTCTGGTCGTCAACAAATCGGACAACCCGCACCGCGACATGAACGCCGCCGATTTCTACTCGCTCGGGGTGGGGGAACTGTTTTCCGTGTCCGCGCTGTCCGGGCGCGGCGTCGCCGACCTTCTGGACGAGGTCGTGAGAGCACTCCCGCCCGCCGACAACGAGACCGAGGAAGAGGACGGTTCGATCAAGATAGCGCTGGTCGGTCGCCCGAACGTCGGCAAATCCTCGATGCTCAACGCCATGCTCGGCGAGGAGCGCGCCATCGTGTCCCCGGTCGCGGGGACAACGCGCGATGCCATCGACACCAAACTGGTCTGGGAAGGCAACGACCTGACCCTGATCGATACGGCGGGGATTCGCCGCTCCGGGAAGATTCAGGGCACCGTGGAATACTATTCCGTGCTCCGCGCGCAACGCGCCATCGAGCGCGCCGATGTCGTGGTCACAGTGGTGGACTCGATTGAGGGTTTGCTTGACGGCGATAAGCGGGTCGCCGGAATGGGACATGACGCCGGTCGCGCCGCCGTTCTGGTTGTCAACAAGTGGGATCTGGGCAAACAACACGTCCTGGAAGCCAATCCCGGGCAGAACCCTGTCCTGGCGTTCACTCAGCATTTGCGCGACGAAATGCCGTTTGTGTCGTACGCGTCGGTGGCGTACTGCTCCGCCCTCCTCGGGACCGGGATCGGTGCCGCCGTGGAAACCATGCTGTCCGCCGCCGAAGGGCACGCGTTCCGTATTCCGACCGGCGAACTGAACCGCATCGTGCGCGACGCCGTGGACTCGCACCCGCTGAACGACAAGGGGCGCACTCTGAAAGTCCGTTACGTGACGATGGCGGCGGTCAAGCCACCGACTATCGTGATGTTCGTCAACGATCCGGATATGTTGCACTTCTCGTACAAGCGGTATCTCGAAAACCAGATCCGAAAAGTGTATCCGTTCGAGGGCACGCCGATCCGTCTGTTCGCCCGGAAAGCCGACGAGAAGAAGGACAACGCGCCCTAATCCGATGCCTGTTGCTCCCGCGAAACTACGGTTTCAGAAACTACTCAGCCCCTCGACCGGGAACGACGACTGGGGCGAGATCACGCTGTTCCCGGACGGCTCGGCGCGGCTAACCGCAGGGGACGGGTTACGCGCCCGCCTCGCGCGCACGGCAGACCGGGTGGATAAAGCCGCATTGCTGTACGGGTCCGGGGCGTTCATGGCGGTCGCGTCTGTCGGAACCGCCTTCATCCTGCGGCGCAAAAACGGGTGGGGCTATTTTCTGTTCGTGGTCGCTGCTTTGATCGCGCTGAGCGGTTCCCGACTGCGGACGGCGGCGCGAAATGCCCCGCGTGTTTTCGACTCTGCTTTGGAAAAGGGGGCGGTCGTTGCCCGGCTTTCCGACACGGGGATTCTGACGATCACGCTCACCGGCGAGCCGTGGAAGGCGACGACCCTGCGACTGGAGCCGGGCGAATTCGACCCGCAACAGGCGCGGGAATTTATCGCCGCACTACACGAATAATCATTCGTCGGCACTTTCCGCTTTCCCGCTTCCGTATCTATTGTCGGATACGAAAGGCAGACCGATGAAAGCAGACTACACTCATATCACCCTTGTTTTAGACCGATCCGGCTCGATGGAGAGCATGCGCGGCGATGCGATTGGCGGATTCAACACGTTTTTGAAGGATCAGCAAGCCGCGCCCGGGTTGGCGAGCCTGACGCTGGTGCAGTTCGACGACCGCTACGAGAAGATGTACGAGTTCGCCCCGCTCGCGACCGTGACGCCGCTTTCCGAACAAACCTTCGTGCCGCGCGGTAGCACCGCTTTGCTCGACGCGGTCGGTCAGGCGATTGACGAGACGGGGGCGAGGCTTGCCACGTTTCCCGAAAGCAACCGCCCGGCGAAAGTATTGTTCGTCACCCTGACAGATGGCATGGAGAACGCTTCCCACAAATTTTCGCGCCAGCAGATCTTCGACAAGATCACACACCAGCGCGACGTGTACGGGTGGGACTTCGTATTCCTCGCGGCGAACCAGGACGCCATCGCAACCGGGGCATCGATGGGGTTCCAGGCGGATAGTAGCGCGACCTACGCCGCGACCGGGAAAGGGCAACGTAGTGCGATGCAAGCCGTCTCGCAAGCGACCGCGAAATACCGGTCGGCTTCCCCCGACGCGCCCGCTTTTTTGCGCCGCAAACAGAGTTTCTTCGATGCGGAGGATCGCGCGGTTATCGAAGAGGAGTAATCCGAACAGGAGTTGCGCGTTTTGTGGGGAACCTCACCCCCCAACCCCCTCTCCGTGCCGGAGAGGGGGAGCCAGAGGGGACACGCCGCGAGCGTAAACGCCTCCGGTCTCTTACTCCCCCTCTC
>JAYULM010000048.1:0-1458 GCA_043763605.1 Armatimonadota bacterium
GCATCGCGTCGGGGAAGCGTCGGTTCGCGCGGCAATTTTTCCGCCCCCGCGACGCGAAGCGTCTACAGCCGAAGGCTTCCACCGGAACAATTTATTGTCCGCACACGCCTACATCCGGAACACGCACCGCCCACCGATATAAGTCGCGCGAACCGTCAGCGCGTCATCGACGAGGACGAAGTCGGCTTCGGCACCCGGGGCAATCCTGCCTTTTTTTGCCAGCCCGAGGGCATCCGCAGCGTTCGTGGACGACAGCCGCGCCAGCGTTTCCCATACGGCACCGGTCCACTCGCGCACGTTGCGCGCCGCCTGTGCCATCGTCAGCACCGACCCGGCGAGCGTCCCGTCCGCAAGCAACGCCCTGCCGTCCGCCACCGTGACCGCATGACCGCCCAGATCGTATGTCCCGTCTGGCGCGCCCGCGCCCGCCATCGCGTCGGTGATCAGGATCATCGCACTGTCGCCCTTCGCCGCCAGCGTCAGCCGCGCGATTTCCGGCGCGACATGGTGCCCGTCGGCGATGACCTCGCAACGCATCCGCTCGTCGGTGAGCGCGACGCCGATGACGCCGGGGTTGCGGTGGTGTAGGGACGGCATCGCATTGAAAAGGTGCGTCGCGTGGGCATGTCCGGCAATATCCAGTGCGGCGCGCGTCTGATCCGCCGTGGCGTCCGTGTGCCCGAACGACACCACGATGCCGCGTTCCCGGCAGACGCGCATCAGTTCGTCCGCGCCCGGCTCTTCGGGCGCGAGCGTGATCAGTTTCAGTGCGTCGCCCGCGACATCGAGCCAGTCGGCGAACTCCGCCGCGTCATAGGGACGAACGAATTCTTTCGGTTGTGCCCCCGGTCGCTTCGCCGAAATGTACGGACCCTCTAAGTGAATGCCGAGCACCCGCGCCCCGTCCGGGCAGAACGCCGCGCCCGCGTCGTACGCCTGCCGCGCCGCCGCGAGTGCCGCCGTGATCTTCTCCCGACTCTGCGTCATCGTCGTCAGTAACATCCCGGTTGTGCCGCTCCGGGCATGGGTGCGGCAGATGGTGCGAAGAGCGTCGGGTGTCGCGTCCATCGTGTCGAACCCGCCGCCGCCGTGAATATGGATGTCGAGGAAACCGGGGAGGAGGGTTAGCTGGCTGGCGTTGGGAACCTCACCCCCCCCGCCCCCCTCTCCGGCACGGAGAGGGGGGAGTTCTGAACCAGAGCGTTCCCCGTCGAGCGTAGCGATGCTGCCTCGGGTTCGAGGGAACTGCGTTCCCTCTGGCTCCCCCCTCTCCGGCACGGAGAGGGGGGCGGGGGGGGTGAGTTTCCCAAAACGACCGCCCTCCACAGCGACGTCCCCCACAAATACCCCGTCGTGAGAAACGACCCGCGCGTTCCGAACGATCACGGGTTCGCCGCCCCGTTCGTTCCGCCGTCGGTCGGACGCCCGCCTTCGGGATTCGGCGGCAGAACGGGTTCG
>JAYULM010000049.1:0-19643 GCA_043763605.1 Armatimonadota bacterium
AAGCACTTGTGCGAATTTAGGTTAGACCATCCTGAGCCTGTTTCATTACGCCGCTACTCTCGAAACGTTCTGAGTGTAGCGCGGAGATAGTCTAACCTAAATTCGTACAAGTGCTTACAGATCGACTGGTATGAGATAGAAAAACTTCAGGCAGAGGAAATACTATGAGCTTTCAACGTGACGCAACTACACTGGCGGATGCCACCAATTTCAAATCTCTATTGTTAGGCAGATTGTTTGGGGTATCGGCACTTGCCGCTGGGGTGGCGTCCGGGCAACCCATCAACTTTCTTAACGTACTGCCGCATGGAAGCAATATCGTTGGGGTCGGGTATGGCTCGAAGGCAACCGAGGGTGCCGCAGTAGAAGGAACAATTGCCGTCCGTGTTTATGTTCGTGCCAAGTTGCCAAAGTCAGAGATTCCACTTGGAGAAGTTGTTCCGACGAATGTGGGCGGCTTGCCGACGGATGTAATCACGGTCGGGGATGTGACGGCATTCCCGAGAGTCCGACCGTCCCCTGGCGGGGAGTCCATCGGTCACAAACTGATTACCGCCGGGACGTTGGGATGTTGGGTACGTAAAACAGGCACTACCGCACCGACGTACATTCTTTCTAACAATCATGTGCTGGCAAATTCCAATGCGGCTTCGATTTTAGACGAAATTCTGCAACCGGGACCTGCTGATGGTGGGACCTTACCGGGAGACCTCATCGCTCGCTTGACGGACTTTCAGATGATCACATTCGTGCCACCTGGGTCGCCGCCTTCCACAACCCCGAATCTCGTAGATGCTGCCATTGCCGAAGTAGATAACCCGGCAGATGTTAACCCGGCTATTTTGGGCATCGGGCGAGTGGCAAACCCGATCATGTCAGCATCCCTCTATCAGTCCGTTCGGAAGCGGGGACGTACCACCCTGCATACGGTAGGCGTGATTACCGACCTTAGTGCAAGCATCCGAGTTCACTTTGGGACACGTGTCGCCGATTTCGATGACCAGCTGGCGATTATCGGTGCGGGCGGGGTGTTCAGTGCGGGCGGTGACTCCGGTTCGCTAATCGTGGACGCGGTGTCATGTCGCCCCGTGGGTTTGCTCTTCGCCGGGGGCGGCACTACCACGTTCGCGAATCCCATTGATGTGGTCTTGTCTCGCTTCAATATCGAGATCTTGTAGCCAAGCCGTTTTGGTTGGTTCACAC
The DNA here is from genome assembly GCA_043763605.1 of Armatimonadota bacterium. Classification (GTDB taxonomy): domain Bacteria; phylum Armatimonadota; class Armatimonadia; order Armatimonadales; family Armatimonadaceae; genus JACMIU01. Next base: position 1,204 of record JAYULM010000049.1, read on the forward strand.
TTTAGCGAAACGAGGTTTCCTGATGCGATTGCCTGTCAACTATAGCAAATAATAATCTGTTCACGATGTGTGGTATGATTTCTCATAGTGCTTCCGGAGGTGCCACGGCGAGTGTTCGGGCTATCCATCCTTCTAATGTAGGAGATAACTATGGGCTTACAGCAACAAATAGATTTACGGTCGATTAAAGTTGCCGCACGGAACGAGTTCGGTCAAACACCAGGCATCGTGGGGTTTGGCATCGGGGATGGGACTATTCGGATATACGTCCAGGATTCCAGGGTGCGTGAGCATTTACCCGGTCAGTATCAAGGTGCGCCCATCGAAATCATCCTCACGGGGGACGTTGTTGCTTACCCTAGGGGTAGTACGGAATCGTTCCTCAGCAAATAAGAAACTCAACGCCCCTTGCCGCCTCGCGTGATGGCGGTATAATGGCGCGACGGAATTTCGATTCCGCCAAACGGTGGTGAGTCGCGTGTCGAATGTATCCGGCACGTTTCTTGCTTCCGAAGGTATACCATTCGCGGTATACACCCATTCTTTCCGACGCGGATATGTCGCGCCACAACGTAGCGAGGCGGCATTTTTCGAGCGGTCGGGGAGCGGTTGATTGTAAACCAAAAACCTTGATGTCAAAAGAACCCAACAGTACCGGCGGTCGCCTTGAAAATGGCGTGTCCGGTGTCGCGGTCGCAACCGCGAGGCGGGAAAACACGACAAGTCGGGAAATCGTCCTCGCCTAAGCCAAACGGCGGCGGGGGACGCGCCCGCCTTTCCTCGCGTTTCTTCCTCCTCTCCTTAGCGAACGCGCTCACCGTTCGCGCCTTTCCTCGGCGACCACGTAAACCGAGCGGCACCGCGCCGCGCGTTTTACGTCGTGTCGTCCGCTCCCCGACGGGGCGAGCGGCGACGCGCCCCGCCACGAAAGAAACGGTGAGACTATGCTCCTCGAAGCCACGCTCCAATTCAATACCGCCGCGCTGACCGACCGGTTACGCAACGCGTCCAAAACGCCGCCCGGCGACGGCGGCGACCTCGCCATGACCGCCACCCTGCGCGGACGGCACCCCGCCGACATCGCCGAGGCGATGGAGGGACTTGCCAAGCCCGAAGCCCTGTTCGTGTTCAACTGGCTCGACAACGCCCGTGCCGCCGAGGTCCTGGACGAAGTCGATTCCGAACTGTCGCGCTACATCGTCAACAACGCCCCTCCGGGACGGATCGCCGAACTGCTCGACACGCTCCCGATGGACGACGCTGCGGAACTGATCGAGGAGGCGCAGGCGGACAACCCCGAGCGCGCCGAGGAACTGTTGGAGGAGTTAGCCAACCGCTCGCCCGAGGACGCCGCCGAGGTGCGCGAACTGCTTTCCTACGACGATAAAACCGCCGGGCGACTGATGACCGACAAGTTCGTCCGTCTTGCCGGGGCGATGAGCGTCGAGGATGCCTTCACCGCGATTCGCCGCTCCGACCCGGACGTGGAAACGCTCGCCGACCTGTATGTCACCGACGGCGGCAGGAAAGGGCGCGAAAAACTGATCGGCGTCCTGTCGCTCCGGGATCTCGTCCGTGCCAAACCGAACGCCCGGATCGCGCAGGTGATGTTCCCCGAGCCGATTGTCGTCAGCGTCGATACCGACCAGGAGGAAGTCGCGCAGACGATCAGCAAGTACGACTTTTCCGCGATCCCGGTGCTCGACCGCAACGGGTTTCTGGTCGGCATCGTAACCGTTGACGACGTGGTCGATATTCTCGTGGAAGAACAGACCGAGGACGTGTTGAAGCAAGGTGCCGTTTCTTCCGATGCGATAAACATGCCCTACTTTTCGGTGCCGATCTGGAAAATCGTTCAGTCCCGCGTTCCATGGATGGTGATGTTGTTCGTCGCTGAGATGGCGACCACCGTGGTATTGAAGTCCAGGGAGGCGGAACTCGATAAAGTCCCCGCGCTGGCGATCTTCTTTACTCTGCTTGTGGGAACGGGAGGGAACGCCGGGGCGCAAACCGTTTCCACGGTGATACGCGGTATGTCACTCGGCGAAATTCGCGGTCGCGACGCGCTCCGTGTGCTGTTCAAGGAAGCCGCTACCGGGATCCTGCTCGGCGCACTGCTTTCCGTTGTCGCGTTCGGGCGTGCCTATATGGTGGAAAAAAGAATCGATTTCGCGCTGGTCGTCGGACTGACAGTATGGGCTATCTGCGCCTGGTCGAACATCATCGCGTCGACCATCCCGCTTCTGGCTCAACGCCTCAAAATCGACCCGGCTCTGGTTTCATCGCCGCTGATCACTACTCTCGTGGACGCAACCGGTTTGTTTATCTATCTGATGATCGCGAAGGCACTCTTGTCACAATTGCAATGAGAGCAGGAACCTGTCGGCATGATGGCGAACCGTACCACCCGAAAGCATTGACTTTCGCGGAGAATTTATATGAGCAAACGAACGCCCCTGATCGCGGGCAACTGGAAAATGAACAAAGGCACTGCCAGCGAAGCGACCGCGCTGATCGGCGAAGTCCTGGATAAGACCTCGGGCATCAACGGCGTCGAGGTGGTGGTTTGTCCGCCGTCAACGGTGCTTTATACGCTAAAGGCGATTTTAGGCGACGATGGCGGCAGGGTCGCCCTCGGGGCGCAGGATGTTTACTGGAAAGCGGCGGGGGCGTACACCGGGCAACTTTCCGCCGACATGCTCGCGGATGCCGGGGTTTCCTATGTGCTGATCGGGCACTCGGAACGGCGCGGGCGGTTCGGCGTCGCGGAACCGGACTTCACCGAGGGGATTCTAAAACATTTCGGCGAAACGGACGCGTCGGTGAATCGCAAATCGCTCGCCGCGCTCGCTGCTAATCTGAAACCGGTGATCTGTGTCGGGGAGACGCTGTCGGAGCGGGAAGGCGGGAGCACGGACGGGGTGATCCGGGCGCAGGTCGAAGGCGCGCTCGACGGCGTATCTGCCTCGCAAATGGCGAACGTCGTTTTCGCGTACGAACCGGTCTGGGCGATTGGCACGGGAAAAACGTGCTCGTCCGACGAAGCCGACCGGGTCTGCGGCGTGATCCGCGCCGCCCTGTCCGACCTGTACGATAGCGAAACCGCCGAAACGGTACGCGTCCTGTACGGCGGCTCGATGAAGCCGGATAACGCGTCCGAACTATTGGTCCAGCCAAACATCGACGGCGGGCTGATCGGCGGCGCGAGCCTCAAACCGGGCGACTTCGCAGCTATCGCCGCCGCCGCCGCCTCGCTCCCGGCGTGACGGATTTTGAACCGCCAAGACGCCAAGTTCGCCAAGGAAAGAGAAGGGGAAGAGGGTTTTAAGTTGGGCGAAACCGATACGCTTGCCTGCGTAACGAGCGAATCAAAATCCTTCAAAACCTCTTCCCCTTCTCTTTCCTTGGCGAACTTGGCGTCTTGGCGGTTCAAAATCCGATCCCCGCGTCTTGGCGGTCAAACGATCTCTGCGGTATACTGCGACGTTGTGTTTAACGCTCCCGCGCTTTCGTCGTGGCGGCGGAAGAAAGGTTTATTACGTCAGTATGCGAGTCAGACAAAAAGAGCTACGCCGCACCCGCAAGCGGCTGGAAGAACGCAAGAAATTAGCCGCGAAGGGTGTCGCCATCACCGGCACCGGTGTCGTTACCGCGCCCGCCGCACAGAAAATCAGCCGCCCGGTATCGCGCCGCGCCTCGGAAACGACGCCCGCGCCGCGCCCGCAAAGCGACCGTGGACCGCGCCGCGACGGACCGCGCGATGACCGTGGACCCCGTGGTGGCGGCGGCGACCGACGCGACTTCGGCAACGACCGTGGACCGCGCCGTGACGGACCGCGTGACGAACAGCGACCGCGCGACACGCCGGTAGCGGACGCGTCGGCACCGGCAGAAAACACCGCGCCCGCCGAAGCGACCACGCCGACGGAAGCATCTGCTCCTGCGGAAACATCCGCCCCGGCGACCGAAACCGCCGAGGCTCCGGCGACTACCACAGAAGGTTAATCGCGTAAACGTGCGCGCATGATTCGCACAAGGAGGTGTCGGAATGAACATTGCACCGAGCGGCGGGAATGACCGCCCACCGACAGTACAGCGTAGCGACGCGGAGATGATTCGCGCCCGAGACGAACGCCGGACGATAGTGTTTACACTGACCAGCGGAACGACGGTCGAGGGCGTCGTGCGCTGGTACGACGATAACACGATCTGCATCGCGGACGAGAGCCGGGACGAAGTCACCGTGTTCAAGCACGCGATCCTGCATTACAAAACGAAGGCGTAGCCGGTAACGGGCGACCAACACGCGGGCGAGGCGGTTTTCCGCCTCGCCCGCGTTTCGCCATGCCTTACTTTGCCACGCCGTTACGCGGGCGTCGTTCGCATGGTTTCCGCACTCCCACACTGTCAGCGACTACACGGCTGCCATCTCCCGGGCTAAATCGGTCTTCCGCGCCGGAGGGTTTACAATCATCATGGCTTGCCCTTCCAGAGCATCCAGAACACGTTGGGCGCGCTCGACACTGATCCCGTGGTAATCATTTCGCTCGTCCCGCGATACGACCTGTTCGGACACGCCCAGGCGTTCCGCTAACTCTTTCTGCGTCAAGCCCCCGGCAATCCGCAATCCGATCAAGACCTGCCCGATGTGGTTCAGATTTTTAATCGGGGGCAGGTCGCCTGCCCTTACCCGCTCGTACCATTGTACGTCTTCGACATATTGCATATGAAAGGTAATCGTCGGCTCCATAGCGATCTCGATATGTTCCGGGGCTAAGCCAGCCGCAACCAGTGCCGCCCGTTGCCGGGTTTCGGCTTCGCGGTTCTTCTCGATCTGTGCGAGGGTAAGTCGGTATTCGGTTTCCGTCCTGATCATGGTTACGTCTCCTTACGTAGCGCGATAATGCCTTTCGGCTGAAAAAGCCGCGATTTGCGGAACGCGGCGGGGAAACTTAATTGGTTGCCATATTGGTCGGTGATCCCGGAATACAACCCTGGGAAGTGGGGGAACAACTCCACTCGGTATTGGATCCACATCGGCAGTTGTGGCTTACCACCGCTCGGAGGCACGATCCGCTTTTGCGGATTCCACGTCCAAATCTGGTACGGGTCGAAGCGGTTTAGTTCCTGCTCCAATTTTCGCCCCGCCAACCGTGACGGGTCAACGACAAAATAGCCGTCAATATCGCCGGGATGATCGCGATCCTCAACGAAGGAGCCATCGACGAAAATTTCAGCGATGCCGACCGCCCAAAGTTGGCTTGCCAGAATCGCCAGATTATCGACCAGTTCCGCCCGCCAGCCGCTATCCCAATTCGGAGAAGCGTTGCCGTGCCCTGTAACGAGATGGCTCTGGCGCAATTCCTCAAGGGTCAGGGCGTAGTCACCGATTGGTAAAACTCCTTCGGTCGTGAATGATGGCAGTATGTTACTCACAAGGTTATCTTAACATATAGGTTGATAAAAGCAAATCACGCTATGCCAGGAGAGAACTGTGAAACTGCGCCGAAATAGACCAGTTGCGAAAAGGATAATTCAGGCAGGCGGAGAAATTAGGTGTGCGGTCGTGTCTTGCTTGTGATAGGGCGAACCGCAAGGAGTTTTCACTATGTCCAGTACGACAGCGGATTCCGCGCCCGCAGAGGAGATCGATGAACGAGACGGGGTCGCTCTGGACCCGTCCCCGTTCCCGCCGCTCGAACCGATACCGGAGGAACGCCCCGCCGAAAAAGTCACCCCGGTTTCGGCGGCGGTGGCGGTGATCGCGGTCCCTGTTGCCGCGCTGATCGTCGGGGGAGTGTGGCACTTCATCGGCTACAACCTGTTCGACATGCTAATCATCTCGGCTGTTTTCGCGGGCGTCGGTGCGGGATGTCTGGCGGGTCTGGCGTTGGTGAAAAGTGGGGCGCGGAACCAGAACTTCGACGCGTGGTGCGGGATAATCGCCGCCGTGTTGACGGTGCTGTCGCGCTACACCTGGGACGCCCACGCGACACGCCCGGCGATGGTGGCGGGCGGCGTCGCTTACCTTTCCGCGCAAGAGCCACGCGTCTCCGAAGAGGAAGTGCGCGCCCGCGTCGAGTATTCGCTGAACCCTTGGGTGACACTGAAGTGGTACATGCTCGGACAAGCCGATGAGGGCGTCACTATCGGGCGCGCACAGGCGGGCGTCACCTCCGATAAACCCCTGCGCTTGAAAGGCTTCTTCTTCTGGGCACTCATCGCGCTGGAGACCGGGGCGATGGCACTCGCGGGAGGCGTCGCCGCCGTGGGAATGACTACCAACCGCTATTGCGCCGAATGTGGCAAGCCGCTTAAGGAGAACCTGCTGTTCCGCCGCCATAGCGATCAGACCGACGACGTTCTCGCGCTCGCCGGGCGGCAGGACTGGCACGGCTTGATGTCGCTCCCGAAGGCGGAACGGTCCGACCCGAAAAACATGGCGGACGTAATACTGCATCGGTGCGAGGCGGGCGGGTGCCCCGCGACGCTTTCCGTGGAGAAACAGACCGCATCCGTCCCGCGCAAGAAACTGTTGAACGCCTGGATCTCCCCGGAGTCCGCGAACGCGGCGCGGGAAGCCTCTATCGCCGAGCCGATCTGACCCGGGGTGAAGGTGAGACGCCGGGAAGGAACGTCCGAGGAGTTGCGCGGCGACGAACACAAACTCAGGTTCGCTTACTCGTCGGTCTTCTGCATCACCGGCTCGTTTTTCACTCTACACGGTGCCCTGCGCCCGAAGAAAGAAGCGAAGTAGGTCCCCGAAAGCCGTTGCCCGGTTCCCTTTATGTCAGCGGGCGCACCCGGAGCGTTTTCGTGACGACTTCACCGAGGGCGCGCCCGTCGATGCCGACCACGGCGTACAGGTTGGGGCGTTCGTGTTTCACCGCGATATTCGTCACGCGCCCGTCCGGGTCCGTCTCGACGCGCGCCGTGACCGCGCGGAACAGCCGTAACCAGCCGAGCGGATCGGGTTGCGACGCCAGCAGGAACGCCGGAATCGCCGACAGCAGTACCGGTTCGTCCGCCGCCGCGAACCGGTCCCTTCCCGCGCGGAGGTTCGCCCCGAACAGTTCCCGCAACAACCACTCGCAAACCGCGCCGCCGTCGGAAAGCAGTTGTGGGGCGGCGTACCGCCACAGGCAGATGTCGCGCGGGAGCCAGATCACGCCTTCGCCGGAAGTGAGCAGTTCCGCGAGATTAGTGGTTGGATGAGTGGTCAGTGAGTAGTGGTCAGTGGTTAGAGGTGGTGGCGGGGTAGGTTCGCTGGCGTCGATAACGCCGCCGTCCACCACCTTCTGCTCACTGACCACTGACCACTCTCCACTAATCACTAATCTCTGATCGCCCGCCGCCGCGAACCGCTCCGGGTGACGCTCTTTCAGGCGCGGGTCTATCGGGAGGCGTTCCCCCGCCGTCCGTGCGAGCGTGTAATCATTAGCGTGACCGCCGACCAGAAATAGCCGTGCTACCTTTTCGCGGAACAACGCCCGGTCGGTGCGCAGGACCGCCGCTGGTATCTGGAACCCGGCGGTGACGACGACATTTACCGGGGCGGGCGCGGCGCGCAACGCCTCCCGGAACCCGTCGGCTCCGTGATAAATTGCGATGTCTCCTGCGCCCGGGATCCGCGCCGCGAACGAATCCAGCAGGCGAACCCCTTCCGTGTCCCCGTCCGGCAGTACCATCCCCGTCAGCGCGAATTTTTCGGGGGAGCGGAGCAGGAAGGCGAGGTCGAAAAGGTCCGCCGGGTCGGAGTTCGTTCCCGTGAGATCGGAAATATAAACGACGGCGGCGGCGGGATTTTCCGACTGTGGCATGGTTAGTGCTTTCTAAAAGGGGGAACAGGGCGGGTGCGAATGTTGTTTTAACGCGGAGTGGCGTGAGGAATACGGTGGACACGGTCCTTTGCACGACAAACCATACGGCGGACGCCGGTTTTTGCCGATAATGGGAATGGTTCCAATCAATCGTAACGCACTCGAAACGAATTTGCCAGCCGGGGCTGATTCCCCCGGAATTTACAAGGTTCCCGACGCTTTATTATGCTCACTGCCATCCATACGATACGCACCGCCTTACAGATCTACGGTGCCATGAACCGCCACGAATACGACCTGGTCGATGTGCTGCGTGAAGCGAACGGCGGGCGACTCCGCTCCCACCGCGCGGTCACGGCGGTGCAGGCAACCGCCGGGATCGCCGCGCCGCTCGTTCTCGCCCGTGCCGCGCGTGAGCGGGAAAAAACGGCGTTGACGAAGGCGAAGGACGCACCCCGCTGGACCGTGCGCAACGCCCTGCGCCTTTTCGGGGATCGCTACCGGGAAGCCGTTGGGGTTGCCCAGGAAGTTGTCGGCAGGGCGGCGGACACGGCGCACGAGCGGAACCGTCGCACGATGCGGCGTGCCCTGCGCTTTTACGGCGACCTGTGGCGCGTCGCCAACCCCGCCCCCTTTCCGGCGTGACACTTATAACGGCTATCGTATCTTGCCGCTTGACGCCGGTTTCCCGGGGGCGGTAGGATAGGTGCCATGCAGTACCGAACATTCCCCGGCACCGACATCCGGGCGTCCACCGTCGGCTTCGGCGTCTGGACCGTGGCGACGACATGGTGGGGGATCACCGACCGCGCCGTCGGGATCGACCTTTTGCGCCGCGCCCTCGACCTCGGAATCACTTTCTACGACACCGCCGACACGTACGACGACGGCGGGGCGGAAACGATCCTCGCCGAAGCGTTCCCCGGTCGCCGCGACGAAATTACCATCGCGACCAAGTTCGGCTACGACATTTACAACCATGCCCCCGCCGCCAACCAGCGCGAACGACCGCACAACTGGACGCCGGAATATCTGCGCTTCGCGGTGGAAAAATCGCTCGAACGCCTCGGGACCGACCGCATCGACTTCTATCAACTGCACAACCCGCGCATGGACGCTCTGAGTAGCGACGACCTGCTCGCGACGCTGGAATCGCTGAAAGCCGAGGGGAAGATTCGCGCCTACGGAGCCGCGCTCGGTCCGGCGATTGACCCGCGCCAGTCCGACGAGTCGGTGCATGTGATCGAAAACACGGGGATGGCGGGCGTTCAGATCATCTACAACCTGCTCGAACAACAGATCGGTGCCCCGATCTTCGCGTCCGCCCGCAAGCACGGCAAGGCGGTACTCACCCGCGTCCCGCACGCGTCCGGCTTGCTGGAAGGGAACCTGCACGCCGACACGACATTCGCGCCCGGCGACCACCGCAACTGGCGCATGACCACGAACGAGGCGAAGCGCGCGTGGCTGGACAAAGGCTTGCTGAAAGTGGAGAAGTTAGATTTCCTGACCGACGGCACCGGGCGCACGATCAGTCAGGCGGCAATCCAGTTCATCCTGTCGGAGCCGAGCATCGTATCCGTCCTGCCGAACATCTACGACGCGCCCCAACTCGCCGAACTCGCGGTAGCGGCGGACGTGCCCGCGCTGACCGAAGGCGAGTACGCGCGGGTCGCCGACCTGTACGCGAACGATTTTTATCTGGATGGCTAACGTCTATTCCGGCGGAGTCATTGTACTGCCACTGATGCCGCTCGCTTTGCCGGTTTGTTCGTCTTTATATCGAACATCTATTTCGACATCGCGCGGATTATTCGGGGAACCGAATATGATTTTTATCGAAGCGTTCTCGAAATTCGTCAGGTAACTCGGGTAAGGGAGCATCAACTCGTCTATCGGGAACAGGCACGTGGAAAGGGTGGAAAGCGCGATCAAGCCCCGCACCTCGTCGCCGAACTCGGTCACGGGTACTGGCTGATCGCCCGCCGCGTCCAATTTCGGTTCTACTAGTTCGCGTAACCGTCGCATTGCCGGTACATACATCGTCTTCATCGTCTGGTGCGTCTGATTGTTTTCCCGCTTTCTGGCACCGACGACAGCGCGACGGAACGGCGCGGGGATCAAACGGCGCAACTCGCCGGGGAGTTCGGCGGGGCTACTGAGCCTACGGAAAGCGGGAAGCGACAGAGTGACTTTCCCTTCCGCATATGGCAGTGGCAACTCATAAATCTCGCTCACCGCCTTGAGGATCGCGTAAGGTTTCTCACTCTCCGCACCGAAAACACACACCGTTTTGCTTTTTAGCCCGTCCGCGACCGACAGCGAATTGAGCGGGAGCGAGTTGACTTCGCTCTGCTCACCCTTTTGCACTCTGGCGTTCAACGTTTCGACCAGTTCACCCAGATTCATCGCCACATTATTCAGTCGCTTGACTGGTGCCTTATCCCGCTTCGGAGTCGTGGGATCGGGGCTATAGGGGGTAAAAATCTTATGGTCTTTGCTCCAAGTCCCTGTCTCTTCATCATCCACGGCGGGGTTAAAAGTACCTATCTGGGTAATGAGATACCACCCTAAAGAGACTTTAACGACTGGAACGGTAGGGTAGAAATCGCCCTCGTAGTAGGGATAGGTTTGACCCTTGAATACCCCTTTGCGAAAAACAGTCTCGGGAAGATGACACCGTTTCAGGCGAAGTATGATCCGTTCGATCATTCCGATAGCCGAGTTCCTGTCAAGATTTCCCACCGACCATAACAACGGGCGCAGCTCGGGCGGTAGTTCCTTGACAAGCGCACCGTTTTCCAGTTTCTCGCGGTCGGCATCGCTCAGACGTTTTTTGAGATCAGACGCGGTACGGCTGGTGTCATAGCCTCCCGCGCCGAAGGCATTCGCGTCGTATTCTTTCAGGAAAATGCCTAAACCGCTCACCGTTTCCGCCAGAGTGATGTCCGGCAGATCATTCTCCTGCGAATATCTCTTTACCAGAACAACGGTTTCGGAGCCTTGCTTCTGTATGACGTAATCAAAGGCGGTCGCGACAAGAGCGACCGCTTTCGACCGAGCCGACTCCTTCAGCGCGAGGCGAAGTTGCTTGACCTGTTCGGGCGTGAGCGTTGGTTGGAGTGGCGACGACTCGCAAACAATCGCAATGCCTTGCTCACGTGCTAAAGCGGCGAAAGTCAAATCAAACCGCCCCAACTCGGCGTCCGGGACGGATAAAAAACCGTCCCGGACGCCGCCGACCGAATCATCACGAAATACGGGATCAGCACCGACAAACGACGGAGTGATGCCGAGCAGAAGGGACGCAATTACCGCGTATCGCAACAATCCAGTCCGTGGAATCACCTTAGTTGTCCGTCCACATGGCGGTAAGAGTGAATGAACCTGAATAGGATCTTTCGAAACCTGGTGCATAAGTCTCGATGGGCCAGGTTACTTGTTTCGCAGGAGGGCGATAATTCCCACCGGTCGTAGATCCCGTAACACTAACCGTCCCGAGATTAGCCGTGGATGAAGCGGTAGAGTTATCGAATTGAACCACGCCGTTCACGGAGAGTGGCAATGACGGCTGGGCTTGGAGGGTCAGGTTGTTTGCAGTGTTGTTCTTCAGAGATGCGAAGGTGGAACCGGACAACGTATAAACCTGCCCTTCGATAAAACCAGGGCCTACCTCAAGATCAGCACCATTAGTTCCGGTAAATTGTGCAGAGTCCGTCGTGTAACGGAAATATTTAGTCCCCGTCAGACTACCTTTGTTGACGAAGCTACCTACTGTTCCGCGAGCAACGCTTGCTTGTTGCGCTGAGGCGGTGGTTGTTGATAGAAGGATGCACGATACGCTGAGAAGACTCAGAAAAACCAGTAAACAAACTTGCATGACACTGTACTCCTCGTTCTTTGTTGTACAGAGGCAACCTCGTTGGAATGAGGCAACCTCGTTGGAATGAGGCAACCTCGTCGGAATTATTATACCCAACCGATTACATTTCGTGTATCAGTATTTTTACCGGTTTTTGCCAGAATCGCGAATTTTTTTGCGATGTGCTTGTAGCCGTGCGAAGGCTACCAAATTACAAGCGAACGGTACCCTGGCAATTAGTCCCAAATCCGTTCCGCGCCAAATGTAAATGAGCAGCGTGTGGATGTCGAGAAGATGCCCTACTTCATATACTTCCGCATATCGTCGAGCGGCGCATCGAAATCGTCCGCCATGTAATGGGGATAGTTTTTAGTGCGACCATGCACACGGCGCGGGCGTACGGGATGGCGAGGCGTCTCCGGTACCGGGGCGATGAACTCTACCGACTGTAGCCGGTTCAGGATCAGCGACGCGAGACGCAACTGCTCCCCAGCGGGCAACGATGCGACACTTTCCTGATATAACTCCAGCGCGGTGGTCATGGATTCGTTCCCGGATATTTTATCGCCCCGTGGAAGGAGTGCGTCAGAAGTGAGGGTGTTTCGCAGGGGTGCTATTTGTATGCACCGCTGACGAAGCCATAACCGAGCGTGCGCGGGGCGCGGAAAGATTCCGCGACCCGCACGATTCCGCAGTATTACTTCTGCCCGGTGATGGAGGCGACTACGGCGCGGTTGCCGGTGTTCGCGCCCTGCAACTGTTCGCGCAAGCCCTGCTCGTTGTCGAGTGCCATCAGGAGCGCGGCACGGACGATGTCGGCTTTGCTCGACCGGATGCCGTAGCCACGCATCTGGAGCCAGGTCTGGTCCATGCGCGCGCCCTCTTCCTGAGTCAGGTAGGCGACGACGCGCACGGCGGTCGCGTCGTTTTCCAGGTTCGCCGCCACGGAAGGCATCGGGGCGGCGGGTGCCTCCGACATCTCGACTTCGTTCGAGGGCTGGGTCAGTAGCACCCGGCGGTGCGGCATTTTTCCGTTACTTATTGGCACGTTGCAGTACCTCCTCCGTTAAGTTGCGGTATTCGGTCGCCGCCATGCTGGTCGGGTCGGCGACAAGCGCGGGCAGTCCGGCTTGCGCCGCATATTCGTGGGCGATACGCCGTCCGATGGTCGATTCCATTATAAGGTCGCCCAAGTCCTCACGCAGTTCCGCCTCGGTACGCCGCGCGGCAACCGTGCGGGAGTCCGCGAACGTGACGAAAATACCGCCTAAAAGCAGTTTCGGGTTCAACCCCCCCTGGCGCACCTCTTCCACGGTCTGGAGAAGGTCGCGCAGACCGGCGGCGGAAAGCAGGGCGGGTGTGACCGGGACAAACAGGTACTGCGAGGCGACCATGGAGTTGATCGTGATCAAGCCGAGCGAGGGCGGGGCGTCGATGATCACCCAGTCGTATTCGCCGCGCACGTCTTCCAGGGCGCGCGCCATGAACCGCTCACGCCCCGTCTTCGGGACGAGCAGGAACTCGGTGTCGGCGAGGAGGCGGGACGCGGGGCACAGGTCGAGACCGGGGACCTGCGTCGGCTGGGTCGGCACCGGCAGCCCGGATAGCATCGCATCGCCGATGGTGACTTCGACCTCGTTCGGGTCGGTGCCGAGGGCGAGGGTCATCGACCCCTGCGGATCGGCGTCTACCGCGAGTACCCGCAGTCCCTTTTGCGCCATTCCGGCGGCGATATTGACGGTCGAAGTCGTCTTTCCGACGCCGCCTTTCTGCTGAGCGATGGTGATAATTCGCATACGTTCCCCCAAATCAATCGTGAGTCTTGTTTAAAATGTTTCCAGATACGCCGGAGTCCGACGGGCACTGCGGGGTCTGCCAGGCACGGTTTACCCGCACCCCGTTAGAATTGTCGGCAACCGATAGAAAAAATTGCAGTACCGCGTCTCGTTCTGCTACAATGATAATACAGTACGCACCGTAACCGCCCCGGACACTCCGGCGCACCCCGGATAGTCCCCGCGCACCGGCCCCGGATCGGCAGTGCCCGATACCAATCGTGTACCAGTATCGAAACGTATGCAAGATTCGTGCCGGGACAACGCTCCCCGGCGGCGCAACGACGAATATGTTTGCCAACGCGCGGTGGCACGACTTTTGCACGGTATCTCCCGGGGGAGTTCGAAAAACAGTGACCGCGATACCGCGATGCCATCTGGCATAGATGTTGCAACCCCTTCTAAAAGTAGTGAACGCCGCCACGAAAGATCGTAAGGAAAACGCGCCGTGAACGACGCCCGGATCGGGGACCGAGTAGCCGGTCGGTCGGGACTACCGCGCGCCGCTACTTTGCAATGAAACGTCGGAAGTACATCCGTTGCCGGGAAAGGCGAGCGGGTACGCGCGTCGCTTTTTCCGTGTGCGACGAGGAGCCTTGTTCTTAAAATGTCACAAATGCAGACCCAGACCATGCTGGAAATCGGAAAGATCCGTCCGGCGGAAGACCAGCCGCGCAAGACGTTCTATCAGGAAAGTCTCGAAGAGCTGTCGTCCTCCATTAAAGAGCGCGGTGTGCTCCAGCCGATTGTGGTTCGTCCCCTCGCGGGCGACAAGGACGGCTTATACGAGATCGTGATGGGGGAACGCCGGTTCCGCGCCTCGCAGATGGCCGGACTGACGCACATGCCGGTGGTGATCCGCGACCTGAGCGACGAGGAAGCCGCCGCCGACGCCCTGCTGGAGAACTTCCAGCGCGAGGACATGAACGCCATCGAAAAGGCGCGCGCCGTCCAGCGTCTGTTGCAGTTCATGACATACGAGAAGGCGTCGAAAACCCTCGGCGTTTCCGAAACCACGGTGCGGCGCATGCTTGAGTTGCTGGAACTCCCCCCGCACGTCCAGAGCGAACTGATCGCGCGCCCCGGTGCCCCGGTGACGAACTTCAACGAGGGACATGCCCGCGCCCTGATCGGTCTTAACGACGACCCGTCCACCCAGATGCGGCTGGTTCTCAAGGTCAAAAAAGATAAACTGTCGGTCACGGGTCTGGAACAACTGATCAACGCGATCCAGAAATACCCGACCAAGAAAGAAGTGTTCCTGCACGTTTCGGCGTCGGTCGCGGACCAGATGATCCGGTCGCTGACGGCGAAAGAGGAGCGCAAACGCCCGTACCGTGCGCAAACCGCCAAAGAGCATCTCAAAGCCATCGACAAGCAGATGACGATGATCGGTGATCTGATGGACGACCGTATCGTCGAATTCCTCGCCAACGAGGAGATGAACCAACTCCTCGCCACGGTCGCACAGGCGACGCGCCAGATGGAAGTCTTCACCCACAAGGTGCGCGAGGCTCTGGAAAACAAGGACTACGGCTTCAGCGAGGTGTACATCCACTGCCCGCTCTGCGGGCGGATCGAGCTGATCGGGTCGCTACGCTGTAGCGTCTGCTGGACGATTCTGCGCCGCTGTTACGACTGCGGGCACTACGACAAGACGTTCGAGAGTTGCACCAAACTCGACAAGCAGGTCTTCCTCGCCGAAGCCGAGAACCCCAAGGAATACTCTCCCTCCTACAAATGCTCGTTCTACAAGCCGAAGTTCACACCGCAGAGCATGAAACTGAAGATGACGGAGAAGTAAGCAACCCTTCCGGTATTAGCAAAAGCACATTGTATTCGCGCAATATAATGTGCTTTTTTTTGCCGAATCGTTCGAGATAATCATCTCTTAATGTTTTCTTAATGACCGCTTAATGATGTTAGAGTACGATGAAGGCGGCGAGCGTGTGCTTTCCACCGCCGACTTTTCCGTTCGTATCGCTCACAATCCGTCATTATTAAAGAGGTATCAACACTATGGAACTACGCGTCAAACCCCTTGGCATCATCACCATCCTCGCCCTGATCGGCATCGCCGTCGGTATCGCCTGGGCTGTCTCCAACAAAATCGGCGAAGACAAGATCATCAACGAAGTCGCCCCGGACAAAGGTATCGGCGGCGAAATCCTTTTCGCTACCTCGAAGACCAAAAAGGACTGGCTTGACGAACAGTCCGAACTTTTCAACCAGCAGTATGCCGACCAGAAAGTGAAGGTCATCATCGAGTACGGCGAGACGCGCGACTCCTTTCAAGAGATCATCAACGGTAAAAAGAACGTCGCGCTGTGGGGTCCGTCTTCCACCGCCTGGATCGGTGCCCTCGGCAACCACTGGCAGACCAACAAGGGCAAGCAACTTTTCGACACAGCGAAGCCGGAAGAGTACAAGATCTATCTGAAGACTCCGATGGTGCTGTTGACCACGAAAGAAAAGGCGGCGTTCCTCCAACCGGTGCTGGCAGTGAACGGTAAAACGTGGGACAACCTGCGCGACCTTTCGACTGGCAAGACGCCGGTTCCGTGGGGCAAGTTCAAGTACTCCTACGCGGACCCGATCAACGCCGGGTCCGGCTTCATGATGCTCTCGATGCTGATTACGGATTTCACCAGCAAACATCCGGAAATCAAGGGCACCGACGCGGTCGTGAAGTCGAAGCCGTTCGCGGAGTATATGAAGGCATTGAATACCAGTTATATATATGACGAACCGGCTTTCAAGGGATCTACTGACTTGCTAAAAGCGTACTTGGCGGACCCGAAAAAATATGACTTCATCGTGACATACGAATCGAACGCGCTCAAGGAAGCCCTGAAAGATCCGAACTTGAGCGTCATCTACCCCAACCCGACCGCGACCACGGATATGAGTATTGTCGCCTTCACCGGGGCGGAATGGCTGACGCCCGAACAGAAAAAAGGGGCGAAACTGTTCATGCAGTTTCTGAGCGAAAAGAAGGCGATGGAGGCGGGGGTCAAAACCGCCTTCCGCACCGCGAACCCGATGCCGGGCGTGTCACTAAACCCCGAACTCAAAAAGGTCGCGGCGCAGGGCTTCCAGGAATCGTTCACCGCGTCCGAGTTGCCATCGTATGAACCCGTGAACGAGGCGGCGGCAAACTGGCGAAAAATGATGAAGCCGTCGCCCGCCGTCGCCGCCCTGATGAAAGAGAAGAAGTGAGTGATCAGTGGTCAGTGGTTAGTGGTCAGAGTTTGATCCCCAGAAGTGAGGCAGGTCCGTCTGACCACTGATCACTAACCACTGACCACTAATTCCTGTGCAACTCGCCCGGTTTGTGCGCCGCTTCCGCGCCGGTTTTAGCGGATTTGACCAGGTATTCGGGGTTGTCCTTGCTGGCTTTGACCGCGTGCCCCTTGATTTTCATCGGCGCGGTCAGTTTCTTCACCACCGTGCCGTGGACCTCGCCCTGCGATGCGTCCCACGTCACCGCATCCCCTTTTTTAAACGTCGGTTCTTTCGTATCGGACATACTCGGATTCCTTTTCTAACATCGGGTGCGCGGACGACACCGCGCCGATGGGGGGGTACCCGTCCACGCGGCACCAGCAAACGTGGTAGCCGGGACGCGCACGGCGGCGTTTATCGGCGGTTCGTGCCCGGAAGATCATGCCGGAGACGGTATAATCGATTGCAAGACGCTGACTGCCGGTCACGAACCGCCCGACTCGCACCGCCAGTCGCGATCCACCTATCACTCATCCATGAATCCCGAACCCAACAAACGTAATCGCCTACAACAAGCGTTTCAGGAGCAAGGCAACCTGCTCGGACTCGCCGGAGCCGCCGCCCTTTCGATGGCGATCCTCAACCCACTGCCGCTTCTGATCGGCGTAGTCGTCGAAGCCGCGTATCTTCTGTTCGTGCCCGACAGCGAATGGTACGGGGCGCGGCTCTCGTCCCGGTTCGATAAAGAGGTGCGGGCGCGGCGCGACGCGCTGAAAGCCGATATTTATCCTAAGATCGGGCGCGACGTGCAGGAACGGTTCGCCCGCCTGGAGGCGATCCGGGCGCACGTGACTAACACTGAAGGACTGGAGGGCGAGACGTGGTTCCGCGAAGTTCTGCGCAAACTGGATTATCTACTGGAGCAGTTCCTGCGCTTCGCCCTGAAGGAGGCGCAGTTCCGCCAGTACCTGCAGAATGTGTACGCCGAAGTGGTGTTGGATAACAAGCCGTCCGCTAACCCGCTACCGCCGCCGGTGATCGCGAACGCGCCAAACCGCCGTTCCTGGATGCCGAAGTTGGACGACCGCGACCGCTCGGTCAAGATACGCCCGACCGATGCGTCCGGGTATCGGAGCGACAACCCGCTCGCCGCCGAGATGGCGAAGCCGCTCTCCACCGACGCGATCCGCAAAGCCGTCGCCGCGATCCAGACGGCGTACGGGCTGGACATCGAGGAGATTCAGGGCATCCGCGAAAAAGAGGAAGACCTGAACACGCAGGCGGTTTTGGATAAGCGGATCGAGGTGGTCGAAAGCCGCCGCGAGCACGTGGAAAAGATCGGGCGGTTCCTGATCAATCTCGGGCATCAGATGCAACTTCTGGAAGACTCTTTCGGCTTGATCAACGACCAGTTGCGCGCGCGCTCGCCCGAGCAGGTCCTCGCCGACATCGAGGGGGTCGTGACCCAGACCGACGGCATGACCCGCCTGCTGGAAGAACTGGCCCCGATTGAGGAAATGAGCCGGAGACTGTCGGTGTGAGTGGGGGAACCCCGTTTTCCTCCCCCCAGCCGTCTCCCGTTTGTCCTCCCTCCCCCCAGCCCCCTCCCTCATCGGAATGAGAGAGGGGGAGCAGATGCACCGGAGGCGAACCGCTTATCGCTCGTCCCTTCTTGCTCCCCCTCTCTCATTCCGATGA
>JAYULM010000050.1:0-19563 GCA_043763605.1 Armatimonadota bacterium
CTCCTTGACGATAGAGGGTTCGGGCTTGCTCTTCAGTCATCAACTTGATTAAGACTGTATCGCGGAAGCGGAAAACTCTGCAATACCTGAATAGTTACATTATTTCGGGAATGCCGCCCCCGCTTCCGACCGGGGAGTGCGAGAAACACGACGAACGGATACGAACATGCTACGAAAAAGTAAACAAGATGCGGGTCGCCCGCACGGGGCGGTCGCGCTGGCGGCGATGCTGGCTTTGGGCTGCGCCGTTGCTGGCGGCGCGGCAGGTGCCGCCCCGCCCCAACCCGCCCCGGAGCGGCGCGTCGTTTATCCGGCGCATGTCGGCGCGTTGAACGTCCGTGAGGCTCCTTACGGCGCGAAGGGCGACGGCAAAACGGACGACACGGCGGCGATCCAGAGGGCACTCACCGACGGCTTGGACAAACACCGGGTCGTTTACCTGCCCGCCGGAACCTATCTGGTCGGCGACACTCTGCGGTGGCGCGACCCCGCCCGCGCGGGCGACAACGCCGACGGCTGGGGGCGGTTCCTCATGCTCCAAGGGGAGAGTCGCTCGCGGACCGTGATCCGCCTGAAAAATGCCTGCCCCGGATTTATCGACCCCGCCGCCCCCAAAGCCGTGATGCAGACCGGCTCCAGCGCGGGACACGGCGACAAGCGTTACAAAAACGGGGAAGGCAACGAGGCGTTCGAAAATCATATCCGCGACCTGACGGTCGACACCGGGAGCGGCAACGCGGGTGCTATCGGCATCGGGTATCAGGCGTCGAACTGCGCGGCGATTCGGCGCGTCACCGTGCGGTCGGGCGACGGCTCCGGGGTGAGCGGCATCGACCTGACACGCCGCGACAACGGACCCGGCGTCCTTAAAGACATCGCAGTGAGCGGCTTCCGGGTCGGCATTCAGGCGTCGCGGCAGGAAGTGTGTACGTTCGTGATCGAGGACGCGCGTCTTTCGGGGCAGTCCGAGGCGGGCATCGTCAACACCGGCTCCATTCTCAGTTTACGCCAGCTGGTCACGCGCGGGCAGGTTCCCGCGCTGAAAGTGTCGGGCGGCTCGCTGACGCATATTCTGGACAGCCGACTTTCCGGCGACCCGACCGGAAAGATGGGCGCGGCACCGGGACCCGCCGTGGAGTTAGCCGGGGCGGACGCCCGGCTGCATGTCCGCAACCTGAAAACGTGGCGTTTCGGTGTTGCCATACGCTCCCGCGACAGCGACGTGAAAACGGACATGGTCGCGGAGTGGGTGTCGGACTCCCCGCCTGCCGGTTTGCCCACGGGCGATCTCAAACTGCCGGTGCGAGAAACCCCGGAATACTGGGAACCCGACCCGAGCCGCTGGGCGGACGCGGGTGCCCCAAACGGCAAGGACGATGCCGACGCCCTGCAAGCCGCGCTCGACTCCGGGCGGGCGGCGGTTTGTTTGCGCTACGGGACCTACAAGGTCAGCCGCCCCCTGCGCGTCCCGCCGACGGTGCGCCTGATCTTTGGGATCGGCGCGAGCATCGACACCACATCGGGAGTGAAGCAGGGCGAACCCTTGTTCCACGTCATCGGAGGGGGCACGTCCGCCCCGCCGTTGATTCTCGACCGTCTCGCCCTGAATACCGACGGGCGTTTTATAGTGGAGCACGACGCGCCGCGCCCCGTCGCCCTGATCGACCTCATCCCCTTCGGCGGCTTCGTCTATCGCAACCGGGAAGGGGCGGGTCCGCTTTTCATAGAAAACGTGAGCGGGAGCGGCTACCGGTTCGAGCATCCGACGCAGATCTGGGCGCGAAACTGGGACTCCGAGGGGGGCGACGAGCCGAATATTTACAACAACGGCGGCACGGCATGGGCTTTAGGATTCAAGCATGAAGGCGAGGCTACTTTCGCAGAAAACCGGGCGGGGGGGCGGATGGAGTTGCTCGGCGGCCTCGTCTACACGTTCGGCACCGGGCCCGGCAAAGCCGCTTTCGTGAACGAGGTCGACTCCACGCTCTCCCTTTCGCTCCTCGGGGTGAGTTTCGCGGGCGGCGAGCGTCCCTTTTTCCCGGTCCTCGTCCGTCCCATGGGCGCGGACGGCAAGCCGTCCGGCGCGGATCAGGCGTCGGGCGCGGCGGGGGGCGGCACGATGTTACGCCTCCTGCGCGGCGGTGCCGAACCCGCGCCGCCGCTTTCGACGACGCTCACCGGGCACGATGCTTCGGGGAAGCCGATCACGGTTACCGTTGCACTACCGGACGCGGAAGCCGGTCGGTATCGCGGCACCCGGTTCGCGCATGTGCCGATGGTGACCGCCGCGCAGTGGAACGGGCACGCGTTCTGGGGGGAGTGGAACCCGGCGCGGGGCGACGCGCTCGGGCACGACAGCAACGCCATCGGCACGGCGGAGGAGTTCGACATCGACGGACCCGCGTCCTACACGACCGCCCCACCCGGCGCGGAGTTTCTCAAGATCGGGGTCGGGCTTCTGCGCAAGCCGGTGGGGGCGGAAACCCCGTACCGCTTCTATGACCGGTATGAAGTGACGCATCCCGCGCGTCTCGTCGCTACCCGGCGCGGTGACGGCTTCGTCGAAACCGAGCAGGAAGTCCGCTCCGACGACAAACGTCTGGGCTACCGATACGTCCACCGGACCGCGCTGGTGCCGGAACGGGCGGCAGTGCGTATCACCCGGACACTCACCAATACCGGGAGCGAACCACTTTCGACCGAGCACTATTGCCATAACTTCACCCGCATCGATGACGACCCGGTGGGACCATCCTATCGTGTCGGACTCGCGTTCACCCCGACGAGCGAGGACGCCACGAGTGCCGAGGCAAATGGTCTCACGTTCGCTAAAGACAGCGTCGCCTTTTCCCGAGTCCTGCCCGCCGGTGCCGCCGCGTTCGCCCGCCTCGCCGGTTTCCCGTCGAAAGGTGAAGGGGCGGGCGACTTCACGGTGGGAAATCGCCGCACGGGGGCGCGACTAACGGCGAGTCATTCGGGCGACCTGTCTCTGGCGCGTTTCAACGTGTATGCATCCCCCGGCACGGTCTGCCCCGAGCCTTTCGGGAGGGTGAAGATCGCCCCCGGCGAGTCGTGCTCGTGGCAGACAACCTATGCATTCTCACAGGCTAAGGAGTGAACCGAAGCGTCGTCCCTCTGGCCAACCCACCCGCAGTGATTTCGGGCAGGTGAACGCGCTTTGAAGAAGGAATAGGATCTTTATGGTAACGACGGAAGACAGCACCGGGTTTAATCCCGGCGGCGCGGCATCATACCGCGCCGCTATCGTAGGGTGCGGCGGGCGTTCCGCCGCACACGCCGTGGCGTACCGTCGTTCGCGCCAGTCGGTATTCTGCGGATTCGCCGAGCGATCCTACCGGTCAAGACCCCGGCTGGATACCGCCGCCGACTCCGGAGAACTGCGTTTCCGATTCTTGCTGACCGGCGACACCGCCCTTCTGCCCTACCTTTCGATGATGCTGGAACAACCGCCGCCGGTTCTTCCGGTTCCCCCTTCCCGAGGAAACCTGCCACGGGTCGGCACGATACTTTGAAGGAGAAAAACAGGAAAATATCTATGAACAGTCAACCATTGCAGAACCGGGTGGGATTCATTACCGGCGGCGCACGCGGCATCGGCTACGGCATCGCCCTTCGCTTCGCTCAGGAGGGCGCGTCGGTCGTCATAGCCGACATCAACGAACCGCTGGCGCGGGAGAGTGCGACACACGTCACCGCAGAAACGGGGCGCACGGCTATCGCACTCCGGTGTGACGTCACTGACCGCGCCGACGTGGATGCGGCCATCGCGCGGACCGTCGCCGAACTCGGTAGCCTCGACATCCTCGTCAGCAACGCCGGGATCTGTCCGTTCGTCGAGTTCCTCGATCTGGACAACGAAACCTGGCAGAAAACCATCGACGTTATCCTGACCGGCGGGTTCAACGTCGGGCAGGCGGCGGCGCGGGCGATGATCGCGCGAAAAACGGGCGGGCGGATCATCTACATCACGTCCCTGTCCACCATCCAGGCAGGCAGCAGCCAGGTCGACTACGCCGCCGCCAAGTCTGGCGAAAAGATGCTGATGGCAAGCATGGCGGGCGCACTCGGGAAGCACGGCATCACGGTCAACGCGATAGCACCGGGCGTCATCTATACCGAAATGGGCGCGTTCCACTGGGACGTGCCGGAGCACCGGAAGGCGTTCGGCGAAGCCAACCCGCGCGGGCGACTCGGCGAACCGAAAGACATCGCCAACGCCGCCGTGTTTCTTGCGCTCGACGAGAGCGAATACATCACGGGAGCCACGATCCGTGTCGACGGCGGGCACATGGCGATTGGTTAAAGGTCACACGCAATGCAGACGACTTGCCCGGACGTGCGTCCTCTGCGGAGAGAAGGTTAAGCCCTATGCCAGGTATCGATCAACAAAATAGTCACGCCACACACACGGCGAAAAGAGCGACATGGATGGCGGGGCGTTGGGGACTGATGGTGCATTGGATTGCGCCCGGTCCGCCACCCGAGCGACCGCCGCACCGCGCGGACCCCGCCGACGCCGTGAACTGCTTTGACGTTCCCCGTTTTCTGGAAGACTTCGCGGCGACCGGCGCACAGTGGCTCATCTTCACGGTCGGGCAGAACTCCGGCTACTACGCGTCGCCGAACTCGCTCCTGAACAACTGGGCGGGACCGGGGCACTGCTCGGATCGCGACCTCGTCCGGGAGATCATGGACGGGGTGACCGCGATGCCCGCGTTCGACACTACTGGCACCCCCATCACTTCCCCGCGCAAGCGGTTCATCGCCTATCTGCCCTGCGAGGTGGCGGGAAACCCCGCCGTCCAGGACGCCTTCCGCTGGACGCGGGAGGAGGGGACGGCACAGACGGCATTTCAGGACCGGTACACCCGGTTCGTGGAGGAATACGCGCGTCGCTGGGGCACGAAGTGTAGTGGGTGGTGGTTCGACGGTTGTTACACCTGGTCTGCCTTTCCGAACAAATATATGGACTGGACCGCGTGGCGTGGCGCGTGCAATGCCGGAAACCCGGATTCGGTACTCGCCTACAACGACGGCTCCTTCTGTGTCGGGAACACCGGTCCGGTCGCGCCGGATCAGGATTATTTGGCGGGCGAGGCGGAGATACTGCGGGAGGGGAAGATTCGGCTCGGGCGGGCACCGAACCCCGAGTTTCATGCCCCCCAGGTGAGCACCGACGCCGCCGGATGCCGGTGGCATGCCCTCGTCCCCATCGACTGCGTCTGGGCGCACGGCGTCCCCGCCGACGGCGTCTTCGCGGAGCGGTTTGCGCCGGTCCCGGATACTCCCGTCTTCCCGATGGAAAGCCCCGCCTACAGCGACGATGAGTTGCTGGCGTTCCTGCGCCCCTGTCTGTCCGTCGGCGGGGCGGTGACGCTGAACGTCGGCATTTATCAGGAAGGGCATCTCGGCGCGAAAACGGTCGCGCAACTGTCGCGGCTCCGACCCGCCTTCGAGGCGATCATGCGCCAGTATACGGAAACACACCCGAACGGCGTTAAGGAAACGGAAGAATGAAATATCTCGGGTACGCTTATCGCCTGCTGGGGGACGGCACCCTATGTCCGAGCCGCTTCCGCTTGTGCCGAATGGGGGGGATGAACCACACATTGTATGCCCGGTGCGACCTACCACAGGCGAGACTCCGCAACGCAT
The DNA here is from genome assembly GCA_043763605.1 of Armatimonadota bacterium. Taxonomy (GTDB): domain Bacteria; phylum Armatimonadota; class Armatimonadia; order Armatimonadales; family Armatimonadaceae; genus JACMIU01. The sequence goes on from JAYULM010000050.1 coordinate 5,677, forward strand.
TTATTTCTTTGCCTGGAGAAATCGACGCGGAATGCGGCGGGAACGCTCCATATAGATAAGGACGCAGGGTATTGTAAAGGTAAGCCGCTCGGTTCACCGCCGTGAACTCAAAGGCGATTCAACGAAACACGACATGCGGCATTTGCCCGCCGATCTGACCTGAAAATATGAACACCATACCTGTATTATTCGACACCGACATCGGCAACGACATCGACGACGCCGTCGCGCTTGCCTATCTACTGAACGAACCGCGCTGTGAACTGCTCGGCATCACGACCGTCAGCGGGGACACCACGAAACGCGCCGCGTTAGCCGACGCTGTCTGTCGCGCCGCCGGGCGCACGGACGTTCCGATCTACGCGGGGCTGACCGGACCGCTCCTGCACGGGCGCGGACAGCCGGAAGTGCCGCAGTACGCGGTGTTGGAAGGCACGGAGCATCGCACCGACTTCGGCAAGCCGTCCGACGCCGTGCTGTTTTTGCGCGACACTATCCGCGCCTGCCCGCACGAAGTCACCCTGCTCGCGGTCGGCTCCATGACCAATCTCGCGGCGTTGTTCGCGCTGGACCCGGAGATACCCGCGCTGGTCAAGCGAATCGTGCTGATGTGCGGCGTGTTCACCGGCGGCTTGCCGAACCACGGTCCGGGGGCGCGGGAATGGAACGCCCTCCTGGACCCGATAGCCACCGCGATAGTGTTCCGCCACGCCGTGCCGGGGACGCTTTTGTCGGTCGGGCTGGACGTGACCGAGCGATGCACGATGGCGAAAGAGGAGTGCCGTGAGCGGTTCACGCGGGCGGGCGGTGCGTTGGCGTTCGTGCTAAAAATGGCAGAGGTCTGGTTTGAGCACGCGGCACGGATCACGTTCCACGACCCGCTCGCGGCGACGCTACTCTTCGACGAAACGCTCTGCACGACCGAGCGCGGCAACGTATCCGTCTGGACGAACGACGACCCGCTATACGGCTTGACCCGCTGGGCGAAGGACGATACGAACGGGCAACACGAGATCGCCGTCGCCGTGGACAGCGAGCGGTTCTTCCGGCAATACTTCGCCGTGACCGGGGGCGCGACGGTATAATAAATGGGTGCGATGGAAAGGAAACCGATGTTAACACCCACTCTTGAGGTGCCCGAAGCCCTGTTACGCAAGGCAGACCGCTTCGCCCTGTCACAGAACAAAACCCTGTCCCAGTACGTGATCGAATTTCTGGAACGCAGTGTCGAAGAAATACCACCCGTGAGCGAGTACGGTACCCCGGAAGAGATTCATGCCTCCCTCCCCGGTCCGACGCGCACCGCTAAGGAATCGGACGCGATATTCCGCAAAAAGTATAACATTCCTGACGAACTGTTTCGGCTCACCCCGGACGAATTGGCGGACCGGGCGGATGCCACCATCGCCTCCTTCTCCCCGGAGAAGATCGCGGAACTGGAGCGGATGGGAATCCTGTGAGCGACGAAGAGATCAATTACGAAGTTGTTTTTCACGAAGTCGCGGAAACCCAGCGTGACCAGGCTTTTTTGAACATTCTCCGATACGCAGGCGCGAAATACGCCGAAGAATGGTACGCCGGTCTGACCGAGCGGGCTTTTCAGATCGCCGACTTTCCCGGTCCGCTCGCGCTGGCGGTGGACGAGGAAGCGTCGCGTATCTTCCAAACGGAGGTGCGGCGCGAACTGTACTATGGTCCCGGTCGGCGGCGCAGTTCCGGCGCGACGTATCGGATTCTGTTCACGATCAAGCCGCCGTTCGACACCGGCGACCCGCACACGATCCTGATTCTACGCATCCTGCACGGGGCGCAGTCGCTTTCTGATCCCGATGGCGAAGACGCTCCGGGCGGATAGCCTGCCTTCCACATGAAATATACCGTCACCCTTCCCGCCCATCTGTTGCCCGCATCCGTGTCGCCACTGGTCGCGTCCGTGGAACGCTGGGAAAAGTCGCTCGGGCAGGCGGTGATGCTCGGCGACGCGCTGGTCACGCTCCGCGCCGGGGAAACGCTCTTCGTGGTGCCGTCGCCCGCGTTCGGCGTGCTGACCAAGAAGTGTGTCTTAGCGGGCGAGGCGGTCGAGGCGGGAGAGCCGGTCGCCGTGCTCGGCGGCGTGTCCGCGCCGCTTTCCGAAACGGTGCCGGAACCGTTCGCCGCGCCGCCCGCCTATATTCCCGCCGGTCCCGAGGACATATATACGCTGTCCCCGGTCGAACGCGCGCTCGCTGAACATCACACCCGCTCCCTGCGCGACACGCCGCACACCCACACGGTAGCCGTCGCCGACGTTTGCGAGGCTCTGCGCTATATCGCCCGGACCGAACGGGGCGAAACGGTGTCCGGTGTGCCCGAAACGCTGACGCTGTTGCCGTTCGTGCTCTGCGCGGTCGCGGCAAGCCTCCTGCGCTTCCCCGAACTGAACGCCGAGCGGACTGGCGACGCCGAAGTCCGGCGCAAGCGGTACGTGCATCTCGCGGTCGAAACGTGCGACCCGAACGGCGTACTGACGGTGCCCGTGCTCCGCGACGTGGACCGAAAAAGCGTTCTCGCCGTCGCGCGGGAATGGGACCATCTCCGATCCCGGATCGCGGGCGGAACACTCGCGACCGACGATGTGTCCGGCGCGACCTTCACCGTCTCGCACACGCCGACCGTTCTGTACCGCACCCCGATCCTGCACCATCCGCTCGCGGGGCATCTCTGCTTCGGAAAAACCGTCGGCGATCAAATCCACCTCTGTCTCGCCTACGACGCCGCGATTGTCCCCGGCGGCGCCTCAGAGTCGTTCCTGTCCGATGTCGCGGATGGCATCGCCGAATCTCGTTTTTTGTTCACCAAATAATCGGACCGTCGAGTGTTTCGGACCGTGAACGGTTCCGCTACGCGCCTTCAGCGGACGCGCCGGGCGCGAAAGAGCCGGTAGCGTCTCGCTCGCCGGGGGATCGGACGTTCTGCCGCGCCCGGCGCGTCCGCCGAAGGCGCGTAGCGGAACCGTTCACGGTCCGAAACACCTCTGACCACCGACCACTAACCACTGACCACTAACATCGGGTATCCTGACACCGTATGAACGTTTTCACCGCCGCCGAGATGCGCGAGTGCGACCGGCGCACCACGGAAGAGTACGGCATCCCCGGCGTCTGCCTGATGGAGTCGGCGGGCATCGCCCTCGCAAACGCTTGCGTGGAGGAGATTAGCGGTGACGGCGGCGCCTTGCGCGGCAAGGCGGTGACGATCCTTTGCGGAAAGGGCAACAACGGCGGCGACGGGTTCGTCGCCGCGCGGTACCTGCACAACGCCGGGGTGCGCGTGCGCGTGTTCCTGATCGGTTGCACGGCGGACGATCTGCGCGGCGACGCGAAAACCCACTTTTCCGCGTTCTTCCGGCTACGCATCGATGTCAGCGCGGTCCTCGGCGAGAAGAACATCATCGGCATGTGCGACGCGATCCGTCATTCGCACCTGCTGGTGGACTGCATCGTCGGCACCGGATTCCGCCCGCCGCTCGAAGGGTTACTGGCGCGGGTCGTCGCCCTGAGCAACGCACACGGTGGGAAGCGGCTCGCGTGTGATTTGCCCACCGGCATCGACGCCGACACGGGCGAGGACGGCGGCGCGGAAGCGTTCAAGGCGGATCGCACCGTGGCACTCGCCGGGCTGAAACGCGGCTTGCTGTTCTATCCTGGCGCGACGTATGCAGGGCGGGTGACAGTCGCGCCCATCGGCATCCCCGCCGACGTTCTCCGTGAGTCAGCGACGGCGACGCTGACTACTGGCGACTGGGTGCGCGCGAAACTCCCACCGCGTGCCCAGAGCCGCGACGCTAACAAGGGACGGTTCGGCACGGTGCTCGTGGTCGCGGGTTCGGCGGGCATGGCGGGCGCGGCGACCCTGACCGGGCTTTCCGCGCTCCGTGCCGGGGCGGGCCTGGTGCATCTCGCCCTGCCCGCGAGTGTGCTCGACGCGGCGTCGGTGCTCGCCCCGGAACTGGTGCTACACGCCCTGCCAGAAACGCCGGAACGTACGCACGGCGGGGAGGGCGCGCTGGAAAAACTCCTTTCCCTCGCCGAGAAAGCGGACGCGGTGGCAATCGGACCGGGTTTGGGCGGGAACACCGTAACCGTAGCGTTCGTCCAAACGTTTGTACAACGGCTCCCCGCGCGAACCCCGCTCGTTATCGATGCCGACGGGCTGAACGCCGTCGCGCTCGCCGGGAAGGAGATTTTCGCGCATCGGACCGGTGCGAACACCCTGCTGACGCCGCATCCGGGCGAGGCGGGGAGGCTTTTGGGCAAAGAAACGCGAATGATCCAGGCAGAACGGGTGGGGGCGGTCCGCGAGGCGGCGCGAAAGTACCGGGCAACGGTGCTGTTGAAAGGCGCGAGTACGCTGATCGCGACCCCGGAAGACACGGACCCCATATCTATCAACCGGCGCGGGAGCGTCGCCCTCGCCACCGCCGGTAGCGGGGACGTGCTGACCGGAATACTCGCCGCCCTGCTCGCGGACCGCGAAACCGCGCTTTCCGCGCCGGACGCCGCCCGGATCGGCGCGTTCCTGCACGCGCTGGCGGGCGAACAGTGTGAAGCGAGACAGGGGGCGGTCGGCACCATCGCGACGGAAATCCGGGACGCTTTGCCCGGGGCGCGTCGTATATTGTATAATGCCGATTTAGCAGGGAGTCTGAATTACGAATGATGTCGTCTCGGTATAACTTTTTTCTCGGGAAACCCGTCCGGCGCGGGGTTCTTCCGGCGCGGATCGCCGTGCCGATACTGGTAGCCGTGCTACTTCCGGGCGGACCCGCCCACGCGCAGAAATCACCGGCGGTCCCCCCCGGACCCGGCGGTGCGGCGACCGCGAAACCCGCGAAGATCATCAAGTTCACGCTGGTCTTCAGCCGCCCCGGCTCGTACCTGTGCTACCCGATCCGGAACGGCAGAAAAGGCGCGGGTATTGACCTCGAACCGGGACAGAACTCGCTCCCCATCGAAGTGACCGCCGACATCGACGGCATCGAGATTCTGGACGAGATCAACGGGCTGGTCGCGACGCGGTCGATTGCGAAGATCAAGAACAATAGCACGGTGCGCATCGGTGCGGACGCGTTCGACCAGTTGCAAGCGGTGATCATCGAACTGAAATCCAAAAACGGGCTACCCGCCGCGCGTGGCGTCGTCCGGCTGGCGACTGCGAAGGGCGAACCGCTCCAGTACGGTTTGAATGCCAACGACAACGGCTCGGTGCGTTTCGAGAACATCGCCCTCGGCAAGGCGCAGGCGAGCGGGTACGCGACCTCCGGCGACGACGTGGTCAAGCAGACCGTGATCATCGCGCCGCAGGTCGGCGGCAAGCCGCAGGTGATCGCACTCACCCTGCCCGTGGATGTTCCGACCATCGCCCCCCCGTCCCCGGCGGCTCCGGGCGCGGCTACCGGAGGCGGCACACCTACGATCATCGTCAATACCGGAGAGGGAAAGCAGGAGTCCAGGAATGACTGGGCGTCCGGTGTGGTCGGACTCGCGGTCCTGGGCGCGGCGGCGTTCTGGGGACTGCGCTACCTCAAGCAACGCGGCATGACGGCGCAGGAGGCGGTCGCGGAAGGCTTACAGCGGCTGGGAGTCGATTCGCCAAACGCCGGACTCCCCGGCTCGCCGCACGCAGGTTTACGTTCCTCCGGACCCGGAGTGGTTCAGGCACCGCTTCCCTCGCTCGCCGAACTGCCGGAAGCCAGCATCGCGACCGGGCGCGTCGCGCCGGAGCCGGAAAAAACGTTCGTCGGTCCGCGCCTGATCGGACTCGCGGGCGAATATGCAGGGCGTACTATCGCCCTGCAATCCGACACGGAAAGCCAACTTACCATCGGGCGCGACCCGGCGACGACGATTGCGCTGGGATCGGACAACTCAGTTTCCCGCCGCCACGCCGTGATCGTCCCGAACGGTCCCGGCTGGGATCTGATGGACGAGGCATCGCAGAACGGCACCCACGTAAACGGTCGCCGCATCGAAGACCGGACCGCTCTCACGACCGGCGACGTGATCCAGATCGGCAAGGCGCGGTTTCGGTTCGAGGCGTGAAAGGGAAGGAGTAGGGAGTAGGGAGTAGGGAGTAGTTTTCGGAGTCAGGGCGACGCGAGCGATACGACATCGCTTGCCGCTTACTCCCTATTCCCTCTTCCCTATTCTCTAACCAAAATGACCAATGTAACCGGCAGAATTATATTATTAACGCTCGCGGGAATCGCCGCCGGGATGCTGACGTGGTTCCTGTCGGACCTGTCCGGCTTGATCCGCCTGCCGGATGAGGCGAAGTATACCCCCGAGGTACTCGCGCGTTACCCGAACGCCCTGCGCGACCAGACGATCTCGGTCGTGTTTTTTGGGGCGATGATCGGGCTACTGCTCGGCGTCGCCGACATGATCGCGTCGGGGGCGCAGGCGCAGTGGAAACGCGTCGTCGGGTACGGACTCCTCATCGGCGCGGTCGCCGGTTTCGTGGGGCTCAGTTTCGGGAGCGCGGTGTTCGGCTGGTTCTACAGCGACAATGTCAATAACCCGGTTCGCTTCCTGGTCAACACGTTCGCACGCGCCCTCGGCTGGGCGTTTATCGGTGCCCTCGCCGGATGCGCGGACGGGATTCGCAAATGGTCGGGGCGCACAATCCGCAACGGGGTGATCGGCGGGTTCATCGGCGGGCTGATCGGCGGGACCGTGTTCGAGGCGGCGGTGTATCTGTTCGTGTTCGTGCCGCGCCCGGCGGTGGTGTCGCGCCTGCTCGGCTTTCTGATCACGGGTGGGCTGATCGGACTATTCATCGGGCTGGTCCAACAACTCCTTAAAGAAGCGTGGGTCCGGATCGTGCTCGGCAAGAACGAGGGGCGCGAAGTGCTGATCGACAAGGAACTGACCACTATCGGGCGTTCCGAACTGTCGGACATCGGCTTGTTCGGCGACATGAGCGTGGCAAAAAATCACGCCGTGGTCGTCGCGGCACCTGGGGGCGGCTATCTCCTGCGCGACGTTTCCGATCTGCCGGGCACGGTGTTCGTCAACGACCGCAAGGCGCAACGCGGCGAGGATATGCCGATCCGGGGCGGCGATACGATCAAGGTCGGCAACAAGACGCTCCTGTTTTTCGAGCGGTTTACGAAGGAGCGGACGAGCGTCGCCAAGGACGGCAAAATCCCGGCGGCGAAGTCCCCCGTGTCCAGTCAGGGCGCGCAGCCGTTGCCGCCGCTCACCGGAGGATTCGTTGCTCCCGCCGCGACGCCGGTTCCGTCGCTGAACGGGGCGACCGTGAGTGGGGCAGGCGCGTTCGCCCCGCCCAAACAAACCGACGGCTACTGTCTCGTGGTGGTTGCGGGACCGCACACCGGGGAGGTTTTTCCGGCGCGTTCCGGGGCGATCATCGGGCGCGACCCGGGCGCGGACATCCCGCTCCCGCAGGACACTTCGGCGTCCCGGCGGCATGCACGGATCGTTCAGGAGGCGTTGTCGGTCGCAGTCGAGGACGCGGGTTCCACGAACGGTACCTTCGTGAACGGACAACGCATCACCCGTCAATCGCTGGTGCCGGGGGATACGGTAGTGGTAGGGGGAACGTCGCTGCGGTTGGAGTGACAACTCTCCCCCGCTCCTCCCGCGTTTTCTCCCTCCCCCCAACCCCCTCCCTCATCGGAATGAGAGAGGGGGAGCCAGAGGGACACGCGGTAAACGTCTCGCCTCCAGGTTCTTCCTCCCCCTCTCTCATTCCGATGAGGGAGGGGGTTGGGGGGAGGGAGAAAACGCGGGAGGGAGAGCCATCAGGGAAACATAAAGATATGATAAACGATGCCACACGCGCCGTCGGCGCGGCAACCATGCAGGGATATGTCCAGGAACCCGCGCCGGAAACGCCGGATGCGGACGGTGTTTCGCTCCGTGTCAAGGTCGGTAGCCGCGCCGCGCATTCCGGGGAGCGTACCCGGCAGTATGTACTGACCGAAATCACCGTCGGCAACGCCGCGAGCAACGCGCCCGGCGGGCTGAAAGGCGCGCGCCTGCCGGTGAACCTGTCGCTGGTACTCGACCGGTCCGGGTCGATGGAGGGCGAGCCGCTCGATTATGTCAAGCGCGCCGTGGGGCAGATCGTGGACCTGATGACCCCGAACGATGTGCTGTCCATCGTCACGTTCGCCGAAACCGTGGACGTGCTGATGCCCGCCCGCCGCGTCACCGACCGGGAACTGATCAAGCAACACGTCCAGCGGATTATGTCCGGCAACACGACCAACCTGTTCGACGGTCTGTATGCCGGTGCCGCGCAGATCGCCGCCGTGCCCGGTGCCGGGTACGCGTCGCGACTCCTGCTTCTGACAGACGGTGAGCCGACGGCGGGTTTGAAGGATTTCCAGAGCATCATCTCCCAGGTCGGCGATCTGAAGGCGAAAGGCGTCACCGTGACCGCGCTGGGTTTCGGTCCCGAGTACAACGAGGAACTTCTCGCCGGGATTGCCAAAAAATCGGACGGCAACTACTACCACATCGAACGCCCCGAGATGATCCCCGATATTTTCCGCAAGGAGTTGGAATCGGTTCTGAGCGTGGTCGCCAAAAATCCGCGCCTGACGTTCTACGTGCCGCGCGGCTGTACGGTGCGGCAGGTGTACGGAACGCCGCCCGTACATCAGGCGCGTTCCGCCGCCATCGGTTTGCCGGACCTGGAAACCGGCGGCTCGATCACGAAGATCTGGGAAATGGACTGGGAACCGCGCACCCCGGCGACATACCGCGTCGCGAAGGCGGTCCTGACCTACGAAGACGCCGCGACCGGTAACCCGGAGATCCTTTCCACCAACGTGGTCGTGGATTTCGTGACGGATGCGGCATCTGCACGTACCGCGCTCGACCCGCAGGTCGCGCAGGCGGTCGCTGTCGCGCAGGCGTCGCGTGACCTGGAAAATACGATGATGGGGATGCGGACGCAAGCCATCAACGTGACGCAGATGACGGAAGCCCTGCGCAAAACCCAGACGGTGCTGACGCAACAAGGGCGCGTTGCCGAGGCGACGCAGGTCGCGCAGGCGGCGAAGGCGGCGGAACGGGGCGACGCGGCGAACATGGACAAAACGCTGATGGGGGCGATCTATACGCTGGATCAGGGCAAGCGGAGCGGGCAATAGGCGAGGCGGCGGGCAGGGCACGTCCCCCGGTAGCAAAGAAACGATTATGCAAGAAAACTATTACGAACTTCTCGGTTTGCAGCCGAACGCGGGCGAGGACGAGATACGGCGCGCCTATCGCGACCTGATCGCGGACGCGATGGAGGATCAGCCGCGCTTCCAGGCGTTGTCCCAGGCGTTCGAGATACTCAAAGACCCGGCACGGCGCGCGGCGTACGATCAGCAACGGGCGCGTATCTCTGCCGCCACCATGATGGGGGGCACACCGGGAGCAACCGTGCCCGCACCGGGAGCCTCCGCGACCGCGATGCCCACCGCCGCGATGGGCAAGAGCAATCCGGGTGTCGGGGTTTACGCACCCCCCTCCGCGTCGATAGCGGCGAAAACAGCGGCGGGTTTCGTCCTGCCAACGGTCTGCCCTGCCAGCCTGTCGCCGTGCCCGCTGAAAGCAGGACAGGTCGTTCCCGACGAAGGCTTTTGCCCGGAATGTGGTGTGCTCCTCGGCTCGTTCGGCGGGGGCGGACCGCTCCTCAAAGGCATCGCTCTCCCGTATCTGGTCGATACCAACGGGCGTGAATACCCGCTCAAGCGCGGCGAAAACATTGTCGGGCGTGAGGGCGCGGATGTGCTGTTGCCGGACCGGAGCGTTTCCCGTCGGCATGCACAATTCCTTGTCGGGGAAACCGGGGCAGTCACGTTGACCGAACTGGGCAGTACCAACGGTTCCCGGCACGGGGCGATCCCGCTTCTGCCTGGGGAAGTAGTGTCTCTCAAGAACGGACAGGAGTTGCGCTTCGGCGCAATCCGCCTGACAATCCATATTCCGGACCCACCCGCGAAAGCGATAGGTGCCGCGTCTGGCGCGGTCGCGGCGGCGATCCCGGCGAAACCGGTCGCCGCCCTGCCGTCGTTCAGCGGCAAAACATCGCCGGTCCCGCCCCCCGCCCCGCAAGCGGAAGCGGTGGGAGCAGGGGAGGGTGCGCGTCTGACCGGGGTTGGTACGAACAAGCAGAATCACTTCATCGGCACGGTGGAGGAAACCACGGTCGGTCGCAAGCCGGACAACGGCTTGATGATCACTACCGACCCGTTCATCTCGGGCAAACACGCGGTACTCCTGTTCGAGAACGGGCGCTACAAAGTGATGGACCTCGGCTCCACCAACGGGACGCGCTGGAACGGGCGCAGGCTCCTCCCGCAGGTTCCCCAGTCACTCTCGAACGGCGACGAGATCATCTTCGGGCAGACGCCGTTTACGTTCTCGCTGTAGGGGTGCGCCCTGCGTCGGGGGTTTAGAAAGCCCGATGCAGGGCAACAGGGCAACGGCACTGGAGGGAAAACTCCTGGCAACGGCGAACTATAGCCATACCATATCCGCCGTTGCCGCGCCAAGTGCCGCGCCCTGAAAACTATGACAACCGTTAAAACTCACTCCCAACCCGGACCGTCCCGGAACGCCCTTTATCAAACAGCGACCCGCCTTCCCATCGTTCTCGCTTGCCTCTTGTCAATGGCTCCCATCGGATGCGGGGGCGGGGACGACAACCCCACCCCGGCGACCTCGCCCTCGCCGTCTCCCACGCCGACCCCGGTAGCGGCGAAGCGGGTTTTTCTGAATTTCCAGTGGGCGGCACGGACGCGCAATCTGGGCGTGGACGCCAGCCGCGTCTCCTCGGCATTGTCCGCGACCGTCCGGTTTTATCCGGGCGGCGCGCGGACGGGGACCCCGCTGGAAGTGCGCTTGAACCGTGACCCGGCGCGCCTCGAATCCCACAGCGTACGGTTGGAACCGGGAACGGACACCGGCAGCGCGACCGTGTACCTCGTGGACGCGTTCCTGTACTCGGGCGAAAACCAGTCCGGCGTGTCGGTCGGCACGGCGAGTTTCCTCACCACCCTCGCCGACACGGGCGAGGCGAATAACTCCCTCGCGGTGCGCGGGGTCGTCCGGGCGGTGTCGCTGTCCGTGCCCCCGCTCAAGGTCGGCGGGACGGCGGACGCGGTCGTTACGGCGACCGACGCCGCCGGGAACGTCGTCCCGGTCACGCCGGGGTCGATCCTCCTCCGGATCGAGACCGGGATAGATGCTCTCGGCATTGTCGGCACCGCGCCGTCCGAACCGTCCCGCCTGGTCGGGATCAGGGCAGGTACCGCGACCGTGACCGCGACGGTAGACGATGTTTCCAGTGCGCCCGTGGCAGTCGTCGTGACGCCGTAGCCCGCACCGCCATCGCCTCACCCGCGTCTCATGCTCTTTTACAACGCGAACGCCGCGCCGGAAAACGGGTATGAAATCATCGGCATCTCTCATTCCTGATACGGAATGATTCTGCCCCGCGAACCCGTAGAAGTCGTGGAGACGCGTTCCGGGCGACGGCGGGGCAAGAAGCGCAACGGATTTCATGCCGCGCACACGCCCGCACGCGACGATTCACGGCTCCGACACACAGAACTGGTATATTTATGCAAATTAAACGTAACGTGGCGGTCGCGACCGCCCTTTTCGCGGCGGCGGTCACGCTCACCGTTTCCGAGACCGAACCCGTCTTCGGTGCCGACATCATACCGCCGCTCTCCCGCGCCAAGCCGGTGGTGTTGCCGCCCGTCGTGGAGCGCACCCTGCCGAACGGCTTGCGCATCGTGCTGTTAGAGGACCATCTGCAACCTTCGCTTTCGGTGCGTCTGGCGATCCCGGCGGGCGCGACGCGCGACCCGCAGGATAAAGTCGGACTCGCCGACGCTACTGCGGCGTTGCTCGATCAGGGTACAATGAACCGCACCGAGGACAAGATCGCCGACACGATAGACGGGTTAGGCGCGAGTCTGAGCGCGTCAGCCGACTCGGACTATCTTTTCGTTTCCGCGTCCGGACTGGCGAACTATGCCGACACCCTGTTCGACCTGATGGCGGACATCACGCTCCGACCGACGTTCCCCGCCGCCGAATGGGAACGGCATCGCACCCGGACGCTTTCGGGGATCACCGCCGATTTAGCCGACCCGTCGTCGGTCGCGAGTTCGGTGCTGGCGCGGCGCGTGTTCGGCGCACACCCGTACGGCAACTACGAATCGGGGACGCCGGAAACGCTGGCGCGCATCACGCCCGCCGACTTAAAAACATTCCACGACACCTATTTTGTGCCGAACGGGGCGGTGCTGTTCTTAGTCGGCGACATCAAGCCCGCGCAAGCCGAGGCACTGGCGAAAAAGTATTTCGGGGCATGGCAGAAGAAGGACGCGCCCACCGCGCCCGCCGCGCCGACCCAGGCTGCGCGGGCAAAAAACCGCGTCACGATCATCGACCGCTCCGGCTCCGAGCAGACCGAGATCCGCATCGGTACGCTGGTCGGTCCCTACGCCGACCCGGACCGGACCGTGGTGAACGTCGCCAACGCCATCCTCGGCGGCGGCGGGTTCGAGGGACGGCTGGTCAAGGAGATCCGCGTCAAGCGCGGCTTGACCTACGGCGCGAATTCGTCGTTCTCGCGGCAGAAGGACGGCGGCATCTTCACCATCTCCACGTTCACGAAACCGGCGACCACCGGCGAGGCGGTGCAAATCGCGCTGGACGAAACGATGAAACTGGCGAAAGAGGGTCCGACCACCGTTGAACTCGGCGAGCGTAAAACGTACCTGACTGGCTCGTTCGCGGTCGGAGTCGCCACCGCGCAGGGCGTACTCGGGCGAGTCGTCCCGGCGATCCTGTACGGGCGCGGGGTGGGGGAGATCGGCGAGTATGTCGGCAAGGTCGAGGCGGTGACGCCGGATTCCGCCCGCGATGCGCTGAAGCGCGCGGTCCCCGGGACAGGACTCGAAATCGTGCTTGTCGGCGACGCGAAGGCGATCCAATCGCAGGTCGAAAAGTTTGGCGACGTGACCGTGATCGCGTCCGAGGATCTGGATCTGAACGCGCCGGATCTGAGGAAAGCGAAAATCGATACCTCCGCGCCGTTCGGCGAGAACGACGCCGCGCGCGCCGCCGGGGCGAAACTCTTAGCCGACACGATTGCCGCGCACGGCGGCGACGCTTTCGTGAATGTCAAGACGCTGAAAATCACCGGCACCGGTGAGTTTTCCACGCCCCCGCAGGCGGGCGGCTTGACGATCCCGCTGGACTCGTTCACACTGACTACCGCGAGCGGGGGCAGGAGCCGCCTTGCCGCGAGTTCCGGACTCGGCGACCTGCTTTTCGTCGCGCGGGGCGAGGGCAAGGGCGGTTTCGCGGTATTCGCGGGGCAGACCCAGGAGTTGCCTGCCGAACGGACCGGCACGGTCGAGCCGACCGGCATCCTGCGCGCCGCCGTGCAGAAAAACTACCCGGCGGCGGCGGTGTCTACCTCCGACAAGACCGCCGACGGTAAGTCGCTCGTCGCCTACGAAGTGCGTAGCGACAAGGGCGACGTGACCCGCGTTTTCGTGGAATCGGACACCAAGCGTGTGCGCAAACTCGTCACCAAAGGCGTTGGGACCACGGCGACGGTTTTTTTGGACGGCTACGGTCAGCCGGTAAAGGACATCCTACTGCCAGGCACGGTGCGCGTCCAGCAGAACGACGCGGACGTGTTCAAACTCACGTTCACGAAGATTGAAGTCGATACGCCGGTCGCCGATGTACTGTTCGAGAAGCCTTAGTCTCTCACCCCCGTCGTCGCTCCCTCCCCCCAACCCCCTCCCTCATCGGAATGAGAGAGGGGGAGACGGAAGGGGACTCGCGGTAAATACTT
>JAYULM010000051.1:0-5032 GCA_043763605.1 Armatimonadota bacterium
CCTTTCCAGAGCCAAAAGAGCAGCCGATTCGGACGAAGCCGTGTAGATTTCGCGCAATGCACAGACGACTCCCTGCTTGTCCTTGGAGGAAACATACTTCAGGCTGTTCCGCACCTGATGAACCACGCACTTTTGAATCATTGCCCCCGGATAAACTGCCTTGATTGCCTCAGAAAAGCCTGTCAAATTGTCTACACAACTGATGAGAATATCGGTCGTCCCCCGACTCTTTATCTCTGAGAGAACAGCCAGCCAGAATTTCGCCGATTCGGACTCCCCAATCCAGATACCCAGTACCTCCTTCATCCCTTCCAAGTCCACTCCAATAACGATATATGCTGCCTTGGAGATTATCCGCCCCTCCTGACGCACTTTGTAATGGATCGCATCCAGGAAAACCAGGGCATAGGTCGCGTTCAGAGGGCGGCTTTGCCAGGCTTGGACCTGGGGAAGCACCTTATCCGTGACGTTACTGATGAACGTCGGCGAGACTTCGATCCCATAGAGATGTTCCAGATGATCCTGGATCTCGCGGCAACTCACCCCCTTCGCATATAAAGCCAGGATCTGATCTTCTATGCCGGTAACATTTTTTTGACGTTTCTGGACGATGAGTGGCTCGAAACTGCCTTCTCTGTCTCGGGGAACCGTCAGGGCAATGTCGCCATAGTCGCTACGAACATTTTTGGAGCCATGACCGTTACGGCGATTGAGGGTAGCACTTGCCTGCCGACTCTGCACATCGTTTTTCTCATAGCCCAGATGGTTATCCATCTCGCCTTCGAGCATCGCCTGCAAGGTCGCTCCGAATAGTTCCTTCAGAGCCTCCTGTACATCAGAGACGGTGGTCGCCTGACTCTGTTTAAGAAAGAGTTTGACACTCTCTTGAGTAAATCGTCCTGTATCCTTCTGCCTTGACACTTGCTTTCCTGTCCTTTCTGTCCCATTATAGGGGACGGTCGGTTCAGGAGAAAGCACACTTTATTTTACACACTCGTTAGACGCCGTTCATACTCAGCAACCAGAATGTCCAGGGATATTTGTGCCAGAGGTGGATGAGCGTGCTGTAGGGCTCACAGATCACAGCGACGGCTGTACTGATGGGCAAACAGAATATCATTAAGGTCAAAAAGTACCAGTTCAGGCCTG
Source organism: Armatimonadota bacterium (assembly GCA_043763605.1). Classification (GTDB taxonomy): domain Bacteria; phylum Armatimonadota; class Armatimonadia; order Armatimonadales; family Armatimonadaceae; genus JACMIU01. The sequence continues at coordinate 1,150 of JAYULM010000051.1, forward strand.
TTCAAAGACGGGTTTTTCCTTCCGTTTTTGTTGCAAGCGTAACCAAATTGGGTGTCGTAGAGTCTTAAAGGATCAGGAGCCTATCACTCATCATGCCTATAACGCCCACTTTTTATCTACCTTCCCCTCAACCCGTCCTGCCCGTCCTGCAACGCTTTGTCCTGTTGGTAGCAGTCTCTGCCGCCTTTTCACTGGCTGCTCCCACGGTTCATGCGGACGGCTCTCCCAAAACCATTGTGACCGTGACAGTAGTGGGACCCGAAGGAAAGCCGGTCCCTGCGGCGCCTGTGTTCCTCATGACACCCTTTATTGGGGACGCTACGGCCGTCGAAACTAAAACGGATGCACAGGGACGTGTCTCGTTTGAGGCGCCCCGCGCTGTCGTGGTCGCTCCGTCGGCCTCGCTAGGGATCGGGGCTGGCGTCTTCGCTGGCAAAGGGGAGCCACGAGTCATGCGCCTCACACCTGCGGGAACCGTTAGCGGTCGTGTCGTGGATACGGCAGGCAAACCGCTTCAGGGCGGGACTGTACTACCAGGGTATCTGATCTTTGAATCCGAAGAAGGGGAAGCTGGGGGGGTGAATTACCTTCCGCTCCCGGGCGCACTCGCTCAAAAGTTGAAGGCAGTTTCCCGAGCGGATGGTGCGTTTACCATAGCCGGAATGCCGCTGCGGACCGGCAGTCTCATCGTAACGCTCCACGATGAACGGTTTGTCTCCTCTCAAATCAAACTGCCGCTTCAAAGTTCGGCAGTGGATAAAAGCCCGGAGCCTTTGATCGCAAAGCCGGGGGCGGTCTTGAAGGGGCGTGTCCTGAATGCGACCACCGGTGAACCTGCAGCCGGTGTCCGCGTGATGGCTCAGGGAGTGGGAATCCATAGTGGATGGAGCAGTGCTCAGACCGGCGCGAACGGCTCTTACACTTTGATCGGTCTGCCCGAGGGACGATTCAACATAACCGCTACCGATCCTGACGGCCAGCTGGTGGCGGCCGCGCTGGAAGATGTTAAGGCGAAGCCCGGCCAACCGTCCGCTCTCCCGGACCTGCGTCTTACCCCCGGCGGGTTCGTGGTGGGCCGCCTCCTGGACGCGGAAACAGGGCAACCCATAGGGAAGGGTCAGGTCGGGGTCAAGGGGCCACACCGTCCGGAATCCTCGGCAATGGTCGATTCCGCCGCCATTGCCCCGGACGGCACCTATCGGGTTCGTATCCCGGCGGGTACGAGCAAGGTGTACCTGATGGATCGGCCACAGGAGTACTTCTACGAGCAGAAACTTCTGCCGGTTACGATCGCCGAGGGACAAACAAAAACGGTCGATTTCGCTCTCAAGAAGGGCCTCGTCGTCGAGGGGGTTCTGGTGGATGAGATGGGAAATCCGGTTCCTGGCAAGAGCCTTGTCATCAGCCAGGGATACCGGCAGGAGGTCTACGCGTCGACCGATGAAAAGGGACGCTTCACGGCGAAGGGGCTTCCTCCGGGCGAGGTTCGGTTTGCCGCCCATTCGTTCGTGAACGACTTCACCCTTAGCGGAACGGTGACCGCGGTGCTTCCGACTGACATGCCGGTACGTCTGGTCGTCCGTAAGCCCGACCCCACCGCCAGGCTTACCGGTCGGGTACTGGACTCGCAGGGACAGCCGGTTGCAGGGGCCCAGGTGCAAGTCATGGTCGTGGTCATGACGGGGGACTTCGGTAGGGGGACAAACCTACCCGCCGCCCAGTCCGACGCGGACGGCCGTTTTACGACAGATCCTGTAACCCCGGGCGGCACGATCAGTTTGGTTAAGGTGACAAAAACAGGTTACGCATTTCGTTCCGGTGGTGTCGTGTCTGCGGTAAAGCCGGGCGAACCGATCACGATAAGCGATGTCGTTCTGAAACGGCTTGCCGGAGTGGTAACGGGAACCATACAAGACACGAAAAGACGCCCTCTGGCAGGCGTGCGTGTTCTCTCGCTCTCCGGAGGGGGAGTGGGAGCGGATACGGTCACAGATACTGCGGGCCGCTTCACGTTGAAGGACCTGCCCGAAGGGGAGGTGTCCCTTCTGGCAGGGCGCGACGGGGCGGGAATTGCGATGACAACAACTTCGCCGGGTGCGGCACCTCTGCTCCTGACGCTCTCTCCTATGCCGATGCCCCGACCGGAGACGCGGGAAACGGGGAAGACCGGAGATGTCGAGCGGGCCGCTGCCCTTGCCGAGGAAGTGCTCCGTGATCCGGCAAGCCTGGGCTACTACGCCCGGAACTGGCTCCCGCTTTCCTTCGCAGCCTATGCGCCGGAGCGGGCAAAAGCGATGGCGGAAAAGTACATGATGGGCTCCTCGGCGTTCATTGACAGTGCCCTCCGCTCTCGGAGTGACGGCAGCAAGAGCGATGGTCCCTCGCAACAACAGATGGCCGATTGGACCCCGGCGAAACTTGCGGCGATCGCGGATGTTCACACTCGTATCACGACAACCCTGCACGCGGCACGGACCCTGGCATCGGTAAATCCCGCAGCCGCATGGCAGTTGTACCGTTTGGCGCGTGTCGATTCGACCGAGTTTCTGAAAACGGACGGCGACCAGTGGCGGCGTGCGTACCTTTACGTCGACCTCGCCGCAGTATCCGATCTGCTTGGGGAGATGGGACAGGCACAGCGCGATGTGACCGCCGCTCTTGAGGTGACGGATGCGATAAAGACGCCGGAGGAGGCGGACGGCTTCCGGGCGGCCATCGCGGAGGCACTGGCAGAGAAGGGAAGTCCGTTGCTTGCCGAGCCGGTTCTCGCTCGCATCGGGGGAAAGGATCGCGGGTCGGCGTATGTTCGAGCAATCTCCGCCTCGGCCCTGCGCACCCCCGCCTCGGCGCAGCGGCTGCTGGAAAGGGCGGAGAGCACCGGAGTCTTCAATGACGCAGGAAGCGATTATTTTCATTCAATGGCACAGCGGCATCTCGCGGCGGGTCTCGCTGCCCAGGAGCCGGAAAGGGCGCTGGCGCTGGCGCGGAAGATCAGGGAGCGGTCACAGAAGGGGAGAGCACTGGCAGAAGTAGCAGCAAAGCTTCCCAAGACCCAAGCCGCAGCCGTCTATCGCGAAGCGGCGGCTGTGCTCGACGGTCAATCTGACGCCGCAGAGATACTGGGACGTGCGGGCCGGGGCACCCTGGCTATCGACTCGGCTTTAGGGCGTGAACTTCTGGCAAAGGCGCGAGAATCCGCTGAGGAACACAAGCGGGTATCCCCGGAACACTCCGAGAACTACGAGGGAGTCGTCTCCTGGGCCTTTTATGCGTCCCAGGCTACTCCTGTAGCAAGCCGGATGGCACTGGAGGGAGAATGGGCGACGGCACAGGGGGAGCCTGACGCGAGCCGCCATCCGAGAAGGCTGACCCGAATCGCGCTGGCGATGGCACCTGTTGACAGCGAGCGGGCGATAGAACTGGCGCGGCAGATACCCGCAGGCGGAGCACGGCTCGATGCCCTGCGAAAACTGGCGCAATACCTGGCTGTGCCACCTTCCGTCCGACGGACGATACCCCTGGACCGGTGGGCTGCCTCCGACACCTGGACACCGGGAACGCCTACCGGATGGTGAGCATGATGACAAGAGGACCGGGTGCGGTAGCAAGGATGTCCGGTCCTCTGTCGATGCGGTCCTCAAAATGTACCGCCGTTCATCGCCCCGTCACGAACTAAAAACGGTTTCGTCATGCTTTTTCATCCCTTTTCCGTAATCTTCAATTTACACAGGGTGAACCTCCGACCGGGACAAGCCCGGTTGCTTCTCATATCATCGGCATTTGCTAAACTTAGTACCTTATCCCGTTGAATAGTTGAAATATTTTTGTTATAAATGAGCATGAGACAACATGCCATCGTTCGCTTGACAGAGGATCAACGTGA
>JAYULM010000052.1:0-19508 GCA_043763605.1 Armatimonadota bacterium
AGAATCTATCTCAAAATAGGTGAGTTTGCTTGCCATGCCCTTCGGAACCATAGGATAGCACAGGCGAGCTTCAAGTTCGCCAGATAATTCTCTGGCTTTTTCTCCCATCGGTTCAAAATGCCGCGCCAGCGAGATAGCCAACCGATAGTTCGCTCGACGACCCAGCGACGGGCGGGGTGCGTCTTATCCCCATGTTCGTCTTTTTTTTCTTCCCCAATGCGCCTGATATGCTCCGTATATCCGCGCTCTGCGACCACTTTACGGGTCGGCTCGTTGTCATATCCCTTATCCAGGCAAAGGTTCTGCGGCTTCTCTTCGCTCGGCTCAGGTCGTTCGACGACGATAGCATCTAACGTCCCTGCCAGAAGGAGATGATCATTCACGTTGGCTCCTGCGACGCAGCAAGCAAGTGGGTAGCCTTCTCCCTCGACAAGGAGGCTTTGCTTGACGCCCATTTTGGAGCGGTCGCACGGGTTGGGACCGACGCCTTTGCCTTGTGCGGCTTGGGTATCCTTTCCGCTTTCGCCCCCTTTTTACCGATGAATCGCGCTTTGTTGAGCGTCCCATCGGCGGATTGCCATTCCCAATGAACTGATGACAGATCTTCGCAGTGATACAGCAATAATGCCCAGAGCCTATCAAAGATTTGCTTTTCCTCCCACCGCTTCAAAGTGCGATGAACGGTAGCATCATCCCCGAACTCGGCGGGCAGATGGTTCCATTGGCACCCCGTTCTTGCGCGATAAAGTATCCCGTTCATACACCGCCTCGGGTCCGCACGGGGACGACCGCGTTTGCTTGGCGGGTCGAACTCTTTCAAGACAGGGGCGACGAAGTTCTCCCACAAGGCATCGGGCACTTCCCAGACCGTCGGTAGCTCATTTCTTGCTCGTTCTTTCATGACGAAAAAAATTATATCGCCATTTTACTCTTTTTGAGATAGAGTCTTATCGTTATCGCGGTTAACGCAAATCAAAAAGCGCGCAATGTCGTCCGGCAAATGAAAAATGCGGCGGCGTCCCGTGTCGCCCCCGCCGCGCCCGACGCGGCGGAGCGACGCGCGGTTGCGGAAGCGGAGGCGAAGGGCGGCACAGAGACCGTGTTCGGCGGCAAGAAGAAAGCGGTACCCGCCGCCGAATTTCTGGACACGGTCGGGGTCGGGGTTCACTGGGGCTACGCCGACACGCCGTACGGGATTCAATATTCCGCCGTGCGCGACAAACTGGTCGAGAGCGGCATCCGGCATATGCGCACCGGCGTGATGGCTCCCGTGGAACCCGCGCGTAATCAGTGAGCTGGCACGGCGCGGGGTGCGCTCGCTGGTGGTCGCCGGTCCCGAAATGGGCACACTGTACGCGACGCATCAGGCGGTCAAAGCGGTCAACCGGGAAGCACCAGGGGCGATCCTCGGCATCGAAGGTCCCAACGAGCCGGACCTGTTCTGGGAACGGGACAAAATAACGTACCCGGCACCGGCGGATGCCACGGCTGAAAAGGCGATCCTGCGGGGATTTCCTGAAGGTTTGATTTCTTACCAGACACGGCTGTACCGAAAATTCAAGTCCGACCCGGCGACGAAAACACTGATTATCGTCGGTCCCGGTCTCGGCAAAACTTACGACGCAGGCAACTCTGCCGGTGCCAACCCGCTCCGCGACGGGAAACTGAAAAACGTCGCGGATTTCGGCAATTTCCACCCATATCCCGGCGGGAACACGTTCAGTGTGCCCTTCGCATACGGCACCATAGAAAAATACCTCTGGACGGGGACCCAACCCTCGGCGAACATCGACGAGTTTCCGTATGCTTTCGAGCAGTACGGCCCGGCGTTCGGCGGTCGTCCGATGATCGCCACCGAAACCGGATATTCGACGTTCCGGGCGCACACCAGTGAAGTGGTGCAGGGAAAATATGTGCCGCGCCTGTTCCTGGAGTATTTCCTGCGCGGCGTCAAGCGAACGTACCTGTATGAGTTCGTGGACGAGCGAAACAATTTGGACGACCGTGAATCCTGTTTCGGGCTGCTACGTTCGGACCTTACCCCGAAACCGGCATATACCGCCCTGAAAAACCTGTTGAGTCTCCTTGCAGACGGCAAATCCTCCGGCAAGTCGGCGACGCGGGAATGGGACTACACGATCAAGGCGTCGCCGGGCGGAGAGTGGAACCGCCTACAGTACGTACATCACCTGCTACTGGAAAAAAGCAACGGCGAGTCATATCTCGTCCTTTGGCATGAAATAGCGAACCAGGACAGTAGCGTGACGCCTTGGCGCGAGATAACCGTCCCCCCGATCCCGGCGACTGTGACGGTTCGTACGGCGGTGCGACCGGCGGTGAGTGTGTACGAGTGGGACGACGCAGGCGAGATGCGTGAGCGGTCGGCGACGCTGACGGCGGGGAGCATCAACCTCGCCGTGCGGGATCGCGTGATGGTCGTCCGCCTGACGCCCGACGGTAAATAGAGTAGGAGTTAGTAGGCGGCGAACGCGTGCCACGCTTTTACTTGCTCGGACAGCGTGGCGAGAGACGGCGCGACGGACACTTCGGGGCGGCGCAGGGCGACCTGGACCCGGACATCCTCGCGCCGCGCATACGCCGGATGGTAGCCGACAAAAACCGGCGCGCCCCGTTCCAATGCCCCGCCGAGTTCGAACAGCGTGATCGGGCAGAGTGTTTCCGGCGGGAACCAGAACAGCACGGCGGATGCCCGCCGCAGTTGGCGGTATTCCCACGCGATTTGTACCCCGGTAACGGTTGGATCGCCCGTGTCGAACGATTCGCGGCGCGGGTTGATCAGCGTGAAATCCGTGTCCGCGAGCAGAGCGATCATTTCGCTCTGCCAGTCCCCACAGTTCGATATGCCCCCCGCCAAAAACAATGACGGCGAACTAATTTCTTTTTCTTCTGGCGCGGTCAGTATTTTCATCAGCCTGCCTCCTCATCCGCCCCACCCGGAAAACCGGGCAGGCTTGCGCCGCCTACCCCCCTCAAACACGGCGGAATACAGTCTCTTCGGTTGCGGATCATGTTCGCGTTTATTATACACTATCACGTGTCGACTGCAAGCCGAATACCGCATGCCATCACTCGTGTCTGCCTTATTTCTAACGGAGGAACGGATTACCGTGTTGGTTTGTACAGAATAGTGGGTATCTCTACTATGTGAGTCGCAAAACCAGTAGAAATAGACACGGGGAAACGACGCTGACGTAGAACGATGACAGCGAGCGCAGTTTCCCGAAAACCAAGGGGATGACACCGATGACTATACAACGAAACAACGAAATCAAGGCGGTCGTAACCGCGCTGACCGTGGCTGCCGCAGTGGCGTCCGGTCTGCTGATGGTTCAGGATGCGAATGCTGCGCCGCCGACGAAAAAGAGCACCGTTACGGTCAAGCGGGCGAAGAAGGGCAAGCCCGTCTACGTGAAGATGACCGGCAACCGCCGCGCCGCCGAGACCCGCGCCCGGTCGCTGTACGCCGCCGCGATTGCGCAAAAAGAGGCGGACGCCCAAGCCGTCATCGATGCACGTAACGCCGCTACCGCCGCCGCAGAGGCGAACGCCGCCCCGGCGGCTCCCTCCGGCGCGGATTACGCGGCGGCGGGTCTACCGGCACCGTACGTCGGCTTCCAGCAACCGATCAATAACCCCAATTTTCCCAACGCGGGAACGGTGGTTGTCGGTGGCGGCTACGCACCGATCGGGTTCGGGGGCAACAACTACGGCATCCCGCAGGGGTATAACAACTTCGGCGGCGGGTTGTTCTCGCCCGGTGGTGGTGGCGGGTTCGGTTTCCCGGTCGCTACCGGCTTCGGCTATCCGGTCGGTGGTTTTTCGAACGGATCGGGTATCTACCCCGGCTTTTGATCGATGGGTGTTACGGGCGGCGGGACCGAAAGTTCGCGTCGCCCCTTTGCCATTTTCGCTACCCGGTTTCCGAATATCGGGAGCGGGTAGAAAAAAGTAGAAATTTATCTACTTAAATAGGGTGCCGGGTGCCCCAATCGCGGGCGCGCCCATTCGTGAACGAAGAAAGGAGAGCGAAATGCTCCACCTCTACGAAAACAGAAAAACAAAGCGCGTCGCCGTCGTCGCGCTTCTCATTTTCGCGACTGCCGGTGTTGCCGTCGCCCGTCAGGACAATCCGTTTCCGGGACTGCCCCCGGCGGGCGCGAACGGGGCACCCGGGGCAAGTACCGCCCTGACGAACACGGCGCGGGAACTGCAACCGCTCCTGCAACGGGCGGGACAATATCAGCGCGCCGCGAGTATGCGCGCGAACACCGGACCCGGGGCGGTGCGGGAGTCCTATGGTGCCGCAAATCAGGCGTTCGGGGATCTGTTGCGCGCTATCGGTACGTCCGGGGCGGATACCGGGATCGCCTCTCCTTCCGACCGCGCACTGGTCGTCTCGTCCGAGCAAGCCGCAAACGACGTACGGTTGCTTCGCTCCGCATCCCGTCAGGCGAAGAGTTCCGACGAGGAAAGCCGTCTGAAGAAAGCCGCGTCTTTGTACGCGACCGGCGCGAAAGAGTTTATGACCGCGCAACTGCGGGAAGCCTTGCTGGAAGTGGATGTCGCCCCGCCCGTGATTGTTCGGGGGAATGCCCAGGATGCGGACGCGGCAACACGCGTGCAGACGCAACCGCCGCCCGTTTCCGTGCCGCCCGCCCCGGCTCCGAAGCAACCTAATCCTGTCCCAAACCCGAACCCCGTCCCCAATCCGGCTCCGTTGCCCAATCCCGCGCCGATGCCAGATCCGATGCCGAACCCGGTGCCCGACCCGAATCCGGCACCTGACCCAAACCCGCAACCGTTGCCGCCGACGGACCCGAACGGTCCGCCCCCGGCACCCGCGCCGGAGCCGCCCGCGCCGCAAACCCCCCGGGGGAAGTAGCGTGCGCGAAAGCTTGGGAACCTCACCCCCGGGTACCCTCTGGGTGCCCCTCTCCGTACCGGAGAGGGGGAGTTCCGGCGATAATGGGGGCGTGACGCTACCGCGCTTCTCCCTCTGGCTCCCCCTCTCCGGCACGGAGAGGGGCACCCAGAGGGTACCCGGGGGTGAGGTTCCGGCATCAATCCGGGTCGCCGAGCGTGTCCTCCTCAAACAGTTCGCGTACGGAGACCGATTGTTCGCGCACCGTTGCCGGCGACCACAGCGTCAGCAGGGAAACGTCGGCGGCGTCGCGCCCGTGTGCTATAGGGATGAGAGCGGGGCGCGTCCCTACGATGGTGGCGTCCACGTTGTGCCAGCGGTTTTCCAGATACACCTGCGCCCAGGCGTGGAAATCGGGCGGGTCGAGACCGAGGCAATACCCGGAAACGTAACGCGCCGGGAGCGACAGTGCCCTGCACAACGCCACCACCAGGTGCGCGAAGTCGCGGCACACTCCCATGCGCTTCAGAATAATCTCCTCGGCACCTGTCGATGCGTCGGTCGTGTTGTACTCGTAGCGGATCCTGGTATTCACCCAGTCGGCGACAGCCTGCACCTTCGCCGCTCCGGTCTTCTTCTTCCCGAACTCACCGGCGGCGAACGCGATCATCTGGTCGGAGGGACAGTAGCGCGACGGCAACGTGAACGGAAGGACATCGACGGGCAACTGTTGCGGCGGGGTTTCGGAAATTTCCTTCGGTAGCGCGGCGTTCGGGGTGACTTCGATGGTGGCATTGAAGTCGAAACAGAAGAACCCCTTCGGGGCGAGCATACGGCGGAAGGGGTTTCCGTACGCGTCCACGTCGAGGCGCGCGAACGGCGTCGGAGTCGTGCGGAGCGACTCGCGCGCCACCCGGTGGGTGTCGCCCGCGACGCGCGGCTCCACCATCAGTAGTAGAAACGTTTCGACCGGCAGGTCATAATCGGCGGTGGCGGAAACAGCGACAAGCAATCTTCTTCCCAACTTTCCCGGCACGCCCCCGGAAGGAACGCCCGCGTTGTTCGCCGGAGCGACCGGCGTTCGGTTTCATTTCGGGAGCAGATGCAAAGTCTTCTGCTCCAGCACGATCTGGCTACGGTGCTTCAGCGTGTTTGCGCCGCCGAAATATGACCCATACGTCGGCGCGATGTCGCGGTAGTCGCGCCCGGCGGCGACAGAGATATACCGCTCGGACACCCACTTGTTATATGTCGCATCCACGGGCCACCAGCAGATCAGGTCCGGGACTTCCGGGTGCGGCAGACACGCCTCCACCCACGCGTGCATCACGCCCTCGCCGGGGACGCACCCCGAAACGTAGCGGGCGGGAATGTCGTTCAGTCGGCACAGCGCGATCATGATATGGGTGTAATCCTGGCACACGCCGCGCTTGGTCTCCCACGCTTCCGCCGCGCCGGTGCCGACCCCGGTCGTCCCCGACTGGAAATGCATCCGGCGGTGGACGAAATCCGCGAACGCTTTGAGCCGGGGGAGCGGTGCCAGATCGGCGGTTTCCGCGCCCACCTCCCGCCCGTCGCAGTCAAGACGTTCGTCCGGCGTCGTCAGGCGGGTAAAGGGCAGGTAATCCGCCACCGGACGGGCAGCATGCGCGTCGGTCGGGACCGGGGTCGGCACCGGCAGACCGTCGGACCCGTAGGCGCACACCGTTTCCATCAGCGACGCTACAACCAAAGTCTGGTGCGCGATCACCCGCTCCTGGTGAATCTCGATCACGGCATTGCCCCACTCATCCACAAAGCGTGGGATGGAGTGAGGCGTCGGGGCGGCGCGCAGTTCCTCGGTAATTAACCGCTGGTAGCCGCGCTCGGGAGGCGAAACGAGACGCAGGCACGTAGTGACTTCCCGCGCGCCGCGCTGGTAGACGTAGTTCGCGTAGTGCGTCGCCCGGAGCAAGGCGATATTCACCGCGACCGCTTCCTGTGGGAAGGGTGCGGCGAGAAGCGGTGTGGGCGGCGCATCGGGCGGGACGTACGCTTTCGCGGATTCGGCTACGGTTCGCATCGCTATTTCGCTATTTCGTCGAAGTCGCCGCGCCGTTGCGGATACCGGAATCCGATTATAGCATACGTACCCCGTTGTTGGGGATTCAAAGCAGGCGTAGACAGAAATGACCCGGCATACAAACGGGAACCGGTACATGCGACGCGCGTTGGAAAACCAGAAAGCCAGCACTGTCACGCCCATGCCCGCACGAAACCCGCCACCCCTTCCCACACCCGCGCCGCCGAAATCCGCCGCGTATATCCAGGCACTGCGCGCCTATTCGCTACCGGCGAGCGTCGCCAGTGTCCTGCTCGGGGCGGCACTCGCGGGGCGGGGCTACTTCGTCGCGGACGGTCGCGGGGCATTCTCCCTGACGGCGTTGTTGCTCACGCTCTTGGGCGGGGCGTTCGCGCACTTAGCCGGGAACGTGTTCAACGATTACTACGACTTTGCGCGCGGCGTGGACACGAAGCCGGAGCAGGGGAGTGGCGTTCTGACGCAGGGCTTGCTCACCAAGAAGGAGATGTTCGCCTTCGGGACGCTATTGTTGCTCGGGGCGGCGGTCTGCGGCGTCGCGCTCCTGCTCCTCGCGCCGTCCGCGCTGACCGTCATCGTGCCGCTGGCGGCGTTCGGGGCGCTCGCCGCCGTGCTTTACGCGGCACTGTTGAAGCGGTTCGCTCTCGGCGATCTGCTGATCATGCTCTCGTTCGGGTTCGGCTTGACGCTCGGTGCCTACGGTGTGCAGACCCCGGTACGCACGGCGGAACAGGTCGGGCAGATCGCGCTCCTCTCGCTCCCGCTGACCCTGTTGGATGCGATCCTGCACGCGAATAATATCCGCGACCGCGCCGACGACCGCGCGGCGGGCGTACGAACGATAGCGACGATGCTCGGCGAACGGGGAAATCGCGCATTATACGCCGTGCTACTTTTCGCCCCGGTCGCGATTGTCGCGCTACTGGTCGTCGGGCGCGTGCTTCCTCTCGCGTGTTTATCAGTCCTGCTCACGGTCCCGGTGCTGATCAAAGGCTACCGTACCGGCGACGTGCCGTTCGTCGCACAGTCACACCTGCTTTTCGGAGTGTTGTACGCGCTGTCCGTCGCCGCCTCGCCCAGTCCTTAGATGCCAAGCATAGGAGGACAGGGTACTCATAACGGTCCGACCGTCACCAAGCCGCCTTCCGCGAACTGCCCCGTGAATTCGCACCCGTTCAGAAGTTGTGTGCCGAGAAGGGGTCGGCGACCCGTTGCAAAAACGCGGACATCACGAATCTCGTCCTGCCACACAATGGTCGCGCTGTGAACCGGTATGAGCACATCGGAACCGTCGGCGAGGTTCGCGGAAAGTCGGCTCGCCGCCTGTGCCTCGCCTCAATCTCCTCCGCTGTCTTCAGCATGGCTCAGAATCCTCTCGCGTGCGTACGCGTGTTGGGTATAGGGAAAATATCAGACCCCATGAATGGTGTAAAAACCCCCTTGAATCACACGTCCGCTAAATCTGTAACCCTCGCTCGTCACGGACCAGGGATGCGCATGACGGTTGCGTCTAAAGTGTCAGCGAAGAAACCGCCCCAGGGTGGACCGGCGGCATCGAGCCTGACGACGTTCAAGACATACTTACCGACAGAAACGATCACGGGCACGCCAATTTCCATGATGTTGCCATAGCTGAACAGTCGTTTATCTTCGCGATAGAGCCAGCGCTTGTTGTTTTCTTCCCGGAGCGAATAGGCGATCCCGGAAGGGTCCAACACCACGTAGCTGTCGCCAGTGCTGTTGAACTTGTTTAGATCACGCGTACGCGTTTCACAGGGCCCGACCGCACCCCCTTGCGCGTTCAAGTTGGAACGACAGGTTATACCAACGACGCTGGGAATCTCCGGTGGCCCGGAATCCCCAGACTTTTTGTATTCACGGGCGGTGATTCCGAACCGGACGGATCGACCATCTTCCGTAAACCGCGCCGAGTACAGGTGTTGAAAACCGTTCTTTTTTATTGGTTCCGCATACGAAGTATCGATTCCCGGCACGGCGACCTTTAGCCTGGCGGAACGCTTCCAATTCTTCGTGGTCCAGATGGAGAGATCGTGCGTCGCCACGAGACGTCCGTCGTTGCTGATGGCAACGGGAATACCGATGTAGTCCTTTTCACCCGTCATAGGATTGAAAACGGGCCGGTACGTGCTCATCCCGACTAACTTCCCATTTTTTATTCGATAGATACAATAGGGTTCTTGGTACCCTGAGGTGACAATGTGCTTTCCATTCTCCGAGATAGCGATGCTTTGAATGTTCGTATCGTCGATCGTTGCGCTCGCGACGCGTCGAGACCCACTCAACTCCCAAACCTCAAGCACAACCCGGTAACTGTAAGAAGCGTCGTTAAAGCGGAACTCGGTGTTCACCAGCGCCGCGTAGTTGCCGGAGATGCTAATCGCTTGCGAGTGGCTGGCGGTCTTGAATAGACCGCCGCCAAATTTGGAAGTACTCCGCAAATTCGCCGTCAGTTTGACAAACGGGTGATTGACCTCTTTGGCGAAGGCTGGGGCATATAAGCAGGCGATTAAAACAAGAACAGCGACAATTACGCGGATCTCGCGCGAAAAAATTTGCCTGCTTATTTTGTCTATCGTGCGAAAAAAGCGTGATTGCAATACTGTTTCCTTCTTACGCCTCTGGGCAGGGCCAAAGCGCGGGGCATTTGGAGGCTCATATGAAACACCCAACACCGACGGTGGGAGATAATGCGAGACACGAGGAATCGCTTCTACAAACTATATCAATCGAGCGTAAAAAAAACAAGTGCCAACAAAGTTTTGTGTGGGATGATACGAGTACGGCCAAAATGTCCTCTTGTACGGATTATGTGAAAACGAAATTCCGGCGCGGAGCGATGGCGATGGCTCTGGAACTTTCCGCTTCTTCGCATTCCTGGCGATTTGCTTGTGTACACAGAGTTTAGGTTGCCTGGACGTTTCTGACAAGGGATTCATCGCCGAATCCGTCCGATCATTCCGCCCTGCGCGTCCGCCGCAATATAGCCGATGCGTATCGCGAATAAAGGCGCGTTTCCGCCGCGCGTGGATTGCATTTGCGCGACAGCGGCGATCCCCGTCTTATCCCCGACGGCGTACTCGTTTGTCGCCGGATAAATGATCACTATTCGACCGATGTTTTCCTCGGTCTCTAACGTGAAGCGGAGCGTATCCTCGTAGAAGGAGTGCGCGCGCCGGTGGGCTTCATCATTGCTGAAAAGATTGTGTGGGAGGGTATCGGTTGGCATGATTCGTACATTCCCCTCGCGTTCATTTTACAACGTGGGGTTCGGGAAAGCCACGGATCTGACCGTTGCCCCGCCGGAACCCCCGCCGCCACCCGGTTTCGGGGGCGGCGGGGGGGGGGGCGGCGCGACATGCGTAGCTCCTACTGAATCCTACAGAAGATGCTTACATCCTCAGGAGAAATGGAGTCACACATTTCAATCACATTCTACGGTTCCGTTCTCTTGTTCCAGTGCGCGTTGCCATCCCCCTCGCCCGGTGCTATAATCCGTGCGTCTTTCCCGCCCGAAGACAAGCCGCGTCCGGCGGCGTAACGCCGACGCCCGAAAGATTGACCACGCTCTCATGCCAGATGCCGCTGTGCTCCCGCCCTCCCTTGCCGCCGTTGTTTTGGCGGCGGGCAAATCCACCCGGATGCGCTCCCGTTTGCCCAAAGTCCTGCACCCCGTCTGCGGACGACCGATCCTCGCACATATCCTGCACGCCCTCACCGACGCCGGAGTCGAACGGCGTATCGCGGTGATCGGGCATGAAGCCGAAACCGTACGCGCGGCGATGGAAACGTACTTCGGCGCGGGGCAACTGGAATACGCCTATCAGACCGAGCAGAAGGGGACCGGGCACGCCGTACGGATGGCGGAAAGCGCGCTCGCTGGATTCACCGGGACCGTGCTGGTACTCGCCGGAGACACGCCGCTCCTTTCCGCCGACGTGCTAAAAACCCTGCTCGCCGAACACGCGTCAACCGGGGCGACGGCGACCGTGCTGACAGCGGTTCTGCCGGACGCGGGGGCGTACGGGCGCATCATCCGCGACGGCAAAGACGGACCGGTACTCGGGATCGTGGAAGCGAAGGACGCGACGCTGGAGCAGAAGCGCGACATCCGCGAGATCAACACCGGGGTTTTCGCGTTCGATGCCGCCGCGCTGTTCACCGCGCTCCGCGATTTGCAACCGAACAACGCGCAGGGCGAGTTTTACCTGACCGACGTTCTGGGCTTGCTACACGATGTCGGGCGGACGGTAGGCGCGGTCAAATCAACCGACACCGACGTGATTTTGGGGGTCAATACCCGCGTCGAACTCGCCGAGATCGGCGCGAAGATGCGCGCGCGCATCCTGCGCGACCTGATGCTGTCTGGCGTGACGGTCGAAGACCCGGCGAATACGTACGTCGAAGCCGGGGTAACGGTCGGGCAGGACACGACGCTGTTGCCGCTTACCCGCCTCGCCGGGAAAACCACGGTCGGCGCGGGGTGCGTCCTCGGACCGAATGCGAACATCACGAATTCGGTCGTCGGCGACAACGTCAAGGCGCGAGCATGCTTCATCGAGTCCGCGACGGTCGGTGACGGTTGCAAAATCGGACCCTTCGCGCATATCCGTCCCGGCTCGCGGCTTGAAGAAGGCGTCCGCATCGGCAACTTCGTGGAGATCAACCGCTCCACGCTCGGCGAGAAGGTCGCTGCCGGGCACCTGACGTATATCGGCGACGCGACGGTCGGCGCGGGGACCAACATCGGCGCGGGGACCATCACCTGTAACTACGATGGGTACGCGAAACATAAAACCGTGATCGGCGAGAACGCCTTCATCGGGACGCATTCTACACTGGTCGCACCGGTCACAGTCGGGGACCGGGCGTTCGTTGCCGCCGCGTCGGCGATCACCGAGGATGTTCCCCCGGACGCCCTCGCCGTTGCGCGGGAAAGGCAGGTGATTAAGCCGGACTGGGCGCAACGTCGCCGCGCCGAAAAGGCGATACAATCGGGGTCGGAGCCGAAACCATGAGCAACCTACGCCTCTTCGCCGGGAACGCCCATCCCGCTCTCGCAAAATCCATCGCGCACCATGCCGGAGTCCCGCTCGGCGAAATGATGATCACCCGTTTCAACGACGGCGAGATCCGGGTGCAGGTCGAGGAGTCGGCACGCGGGAACGACATCTTCATCGTCCAGCCGACCTGCTCCCCGGTGAACGATAACCTGATGGAACTGCTGATCATGGTGGACGCGTTCCGGCGGGCTTCCGCGCAGAAAATCACCGTCGTACTCCCGTACTATGGCTATGCGCGCCAGGACAAGAAAATCAAGCCCCGCGAACCGGTCACGGCGCGACTGGTCGCCGACCTGCTGGAAAGTAGCGGCGTCACCCGTGCTGTTTGCGTGGATCTGCACGCTGCGCAGATTCAAGGCTTCTTCCGTATCCCGGTTGACCACCTGTACGCCGGTCCGCTACTCGCCGAATACCTGACGGCGCACGGCTACGTGGACGGCGATACGTGCGTAGTGTCGCCCGATGTCGGCGGCGTTCCCCGCGCGTCCGCGCTGGCGGAAACGCTCAAAACCAGCATCGCGATCATCGCCAAACGCCGCCCTGAAGTCGGACGCGTCGAGATCGTCGAGATCATCGGTGACGTGCGAGGCAAGCGGTGCGTCCTTATCGACGACATGATCGACACCGGCGGAAGCATCGTCGGCGGCGCGGAAACGCTGATACAGCGCGGCGCGAAAGAGGTGATCGCCTGTTGTACACACCCGATCCTATCGCGCGGCGCGATGGAAAAGATCGCCGCGTCTCCGATACAGAAACTGATCACCACCGATAGTATTCCGTTCAAATGGCCTCAATTCATTGAGGACGGGCATGTCGAAGTGTTGTCGGTCGCCCCGCTCCTCGCCGACGCCATCCGGCGCATCCACAACGACGATTCGGTTTCCGAACTATTTGACCGCACGTGGTAAAATCAAAGGCGTCATGGGCATTCTCGAACGCGACTTTATGAGGGTTATCGCGTCGCCTACATCGGCGCACGCTGAAGGACTACGCTTCTTGCGCGGAGGTGGAATGGTAAACGATACATTACGGCAACTGGCGACTGATCTGGAAAAGCGAGGCATCGACTACAGCATCATCGGTGCGACGGCATTGAACCAACACGGCTACCGCCGCTACACCGAAGATATTGATGTTCTACTTTCGTCGGAAGGACTACGACAGTTCCACGCGGAACTTGTTGGACGTGGTTATCGCCCCGCATTCACCGGCGCGAACAAGAAATTCCGCGCCACGGACGGCAACGTTCCAATCGAAGTAATCACCACGGACGAGTACCCCGGCGACGGTCTGCCAAAATCCGTGCGCTTTCCCGATCCCGCGACCGAATACGTTGTTATCGACGGCGTCCGCACGGTGCCGTTGTCGCGCCTGGTTGAATTAAAACTGGCGTCCGGAATGACCGGGCGTGGACGCTTGAAAGACTTAGCCGACGTGCAGGAACTGATCCGCATTTTAAAGTTGCCCGCCGCGTTCGCCGAGCAGTTGGACGCCTCCGTCCGCGCAAAATTCATCGAATTGTACAACGACCTGCACGGGGAGTAGGGGATAGGTCCGTCACCTGCATGAAAATGATCGTCGGTCTGGGGAATCCCGGCGCGGAGTACGAGGGGACGCGCCACAACGTCGGC
This sequence comes from Armatimonadota bacterium, assembly GCA_043763605.1. Classification (GTDB taxonomy): domain Bacteria; phylum Armatimonadota; class Armatimonadia; order Armatimonadales; family Armatimonadaceae; genus JACMIU01. The sequence continues at coordinate 13,675 of JAYULM010000052.1, forward strand.
TTCGAACTGATCGACCGCCTTGCTTCGGCGCACGGCATCAAAGTGGACGAGCGCATCAAAGGCGTCCGCGCACTGGTCGGGCGGGGGCGTATCGGCGACGAACCCGTGCTCCTGGTCAAGCCGCTGACCTATATGAACGTTTCCGGCGAGGCTGTTGTCGCGCTGGCGAAGCGCGAACTGGTCGAAAAGGACGCGGAGGGCGCGGAGCGTCTCGCCGTGGAAAACATCTTCGTGGTTTGCGACGACATTCACCTGCCCGTGGGCAAAGTCCGTCTCCGGGCGCAGGGTTCGTCGGGCGGGCAGAACGGCTTGAAGTCGGTCGCGTCGCAACTGGCGACGCAGGAGTTCGCGCGGCTACGGATCGGGGTCGGCGAACCACCGCCCGATAGCCAGATCGAGTGGGTGCTCGGTCGTTTCGGGCGCGCTGACCGCCTGGTGATCGACGACACCCTGATCATTGCGATGGGAGCTGCCGAAGTATGGGTAGCGCATGGCATCGAACGTGCAATGAATCGGTTCAATTCCGCGAATTAATTGCGGAAAAAACTTGGCGTCTTTTCTACGACGCCGCAGGGAACCCCTAATCATATGGCGAACCTTGTGTTATTATAGGTAAAGCAGGTTTATGCCTGACCGATCCGTGCCGACCCGGTACACGCTACGCCCTCGTTACTCGCTTGGAAAAGAGACTACTCGCATGAAACTTCTATCGCTCCGCCGGACTACGCTCGGCGTTCTGTCGATCTCGCTCGGTGCGCTGATACTTCTGCTCGGGGGCACGAACCCGGCGGTCGCCGATGAGACTCCCGCGAAGCAGGACACGCCCGCCGCCGCCGGTGCTCCCCTCGCCGATGCCGGGCACCCGAATATGCAGTCCGTCGAAAGCCTGACGCGTTTCGTAGAGATGCGGCGCAAGCGCGACGCCGCGATACACAAGGCGTCGGCAATCGCCAAACGCAAAGCCACGCCGCTCAGCAATAATCAGTTCAAGCAGGTGCGCGGGGGGATGAAACTCGGTAAGTACGAAGCGTGGCTCGACCGTATGCGTGTGCGCGCCTACCCGAACGACCGCGTTGACGGTGCCTCCTATCTGACGGCGATGAAGAAGCAGGCAGCTCTGCCCGCCGCGCAGATTATCGATTCGCAACCCGCCCTCGTGGGCAGCGGCTTGCGCGGCGCGGCGGCGTCACCGGCAGTAGCATCCCCGATGGCGGTCGGGCAGGTTCTGATCCCTACGCGCGGGGCGAAGTGGGAGTTCATGGGACCGCGCAATATGAAGTCGCCTTTTGACGGCTACTTTGGTCCTGTAGGCACCCAGCTCAACGGCCGCGTCAACGGGATCGCCTATGATCCGAAGAACGTGAACACGGCGTATCTTGCGGCGGCGCAGGGCGGGGTATGGAAATCGGTGAACGGCGGGCGAGACTGGTACCCGCTCAGCGGTGCCTTCCCGATGCTGGCTACCACGGCAGTGGCGGTCCATCCCGGCAACACGCAGATTCTGTTAGCCGGACTCGGCGACCACCACGGCGGGGACAACTTCGGCAACATTTCTGGCATCATGCGCTCCGTGGATGGCGGTAGATCCTGGCTGTCGGCGGGCGAGGTGATGGCGGGTCCGGCGGCGGTGAGTGCGATTGAGTTCGACCCCGATACGCCCAACGACGTCATCGCGGCGACCGGGGGAGGATTGTTCCGCTTCGGGGCACGCGGCGGGCTGTTCTACTCGTCGGACGCGGGACGGACATGGAAAGCGTCCACGTTCGATAAACCCCTCCCGACCGCCAACGGCATTGACTTCCGCGACGTGAAGATCGGTGCCAGGCGGACCGACGGCAAGCGCTACTACTACGCGGTGAACGGTGCCTTCGTGAAAGATATATATCGCTCCGAGGACAAAGGCAAGACATGGAGAACGATTGCCGCCCCCATCGATGGTACGCCATACGGGATCGAGGTCGCCCCATCCGCCGTGGACCCGAATGTGGTCTATGTCGCGGATGCACAATCAAAAAAGGTACAAAAAGGCACCGTCAATACCCTCGGTGGCATCGACTGGGTGGACATCACTGGCAACATAAAATCTAACGTGAGCGTTGATACGAACGCCTGGGACCAGGCGTTCTATGATTTCTATGCCCGCGCGGTGCCGCAGATGGTAGACGGGAAGATCGTGGACGCACTATATGTCGGGATAATCACGGTCAATAGTTCACTTGGCGGGACCGCGACCTGGAATGATGTCACTCTCGCGTATACGGGCAATGACACGATCCATGTGGATCAGCAGTCGTTCGCCTTTAATCCGCTGAACCCCAACGAGATGCTTCTCGGCAACGACGGCGGCGTGTTTGGGGCGGCATACAACCCGGCGACCAAACGGTGGTCGTTCCGCACCGAGCTAAGCAAATCGCTCGGCATCACACAGTTCTATACGGCGGACTGGCACCCCACCGACCCGTTGCTCGCGCTCGGCGCGTCTCAGGACAACGCCAACCCGGCACTACTCGGCAACTCGCAGGCATGGCGTAGCGTTGGGTACGGCGACGGAATGTCCTGTGCTATCAATCCCACCAATCCGAATATCATGTATACGTGCTCGCAGTTCGGGGCGGTTTTTCGCACCGGTGACGGGTTCGCAACGAATGGTGGAAACGGTATCATCCCACCGTATGCCACGAACGAGTACCGTCCGTTTGTGACGGTCTCCGCTATCGATCCGACCGCACCTCACCCGTATTACGTGGGAACACAGTACCTGTGGCGCTTCAACGAGTCATCGCAAACGTGGGAACCGCGCCTCGGCGGGACCGAACTGGCGAACGGTGCGGGCAGGCAGTCGGTCAAATGCATCAGCATCGCGCCCTCGGACCCGAACCGGATCTATGTCGGGACCACCGACGCCCGGCTCTGGGTGAGTGCCGACAAGGGCGCGACGTGGCGAAAGATCAGCGACGGCAGGCTGGGCGGGGCACCGCTCCCGAACCGCACGATCTCCGCGATCAGTGTCCATCCGACCAACCCGAACGACATCGTGGTGACACTGTCCGGGACCGGCTCGTCGCATATCTTTCGCTCCGTGAACGCGGGTAGTGCTACGCCGACGTTCGTCTCTCTGTCCGGGACCGGCGAGACTGCCCTGCCGGACAACCCGGCGAACTGCGTCGAGCGGGTGCCGGACCGCCCGACCACCGACTTTTTCGTCGGGACAGACATCGGCGTCTTCTACACGTCGAACGGCGGGGTAAGCTGGCAGAACGCGTCCGCGCCGCTCGGCTTGCCGAACATCGAGATCACGGCACTGAAGGCGACGCCGGGAACCGGGTACCTGAACGTAGCCACTTACGGGCGCGGTATGTGGCGGCTGTCGCTCAGGAAAGTGGCAGAGACGCGCCGCTAAGCGGCGCGTAGCGAGCAACAACAATCAAACGGCGGCATCGGTCACGATGCCGCCGTTTTTATTGCCATACAGTGTATCGACCCTCTATAAAATAAAGTTCGTGGCGAGTTGACAAACGCCCCGCGCCTTATTTTACTGAGGCGCGGGGCAATCATGCTACCTGTGTATCGAATCATTGACGGAGATGACAATATGTTTTTCGCAAACAATCGCCGCGCCCGCGTCATCGCGGTCGCCTTGCTCGCCGCGCTTCTTGGTCCACTCACTACTGTTTCCGCCGATTATTGGGAGGGCGGTGCGCGGACAAATGGTTCTGCCATAAACGGCTACGCGTTAGATTTATACGCTGAAATCAGTGGTGTTGCGGGACCGATCCGTGAGTCGTATAAAAACTGGAGAGGCGTAAATATATTACGAGTAAACGTCGGACTTTATGAATTTCCAACAGGAAGCGAGTCACCAGTTGACATTGTGATGTTCGAACCTGCATATTTAATAGGGACTTACAGCAACGGAAAAGGCGTACCAATTGCTCATTTTGTACCTCTTGTCAGAAGACAGAACGGCACCATAGTGGAAGCGGACAGGCAATATCCTGGCTCTGGTGATAATGTCGCTTGGGAATACTGCGAAGTTGTCCTCTTCGAAACTGGAATACGTCGCAAAATGAGCGATTGGACCGTGAACGGTGTTGTCCCCCCTTATGCGACTGTTGCCGAATCAATCATGACACACGAGATCGGGCACACCTTGAAATTAGCTCACCCAAGAATTGCCCCTGAATCAAACAACGGAGAAGGCACTGGGGCAGGGAGAAATAGACCTCTGCCAACCAATAATGCTCGCACTATTATGGAGAGAAGAGTGCGCAATCCCTACATCAGCGAATTGCAACTTTATGACACACAGGAATTGCGAGCCAAGTGGGGATCGATTTAGAAAGGACAGCAAGATGTTTAGAGAAACCTTACTCGTTTTAGCATTATTCGCCGTTGTGACTACAAGTTCGTGCCAAAACACCCAAAAGGGAATCGCATCCGGTGCGATGATGCAGCCAGTTATGCCGCCGAATGGACTTTCTAACCAGCGCGCGTTACCTCAGGCGAAGCCACGTCGGTTGTCGGTGGCATCAAAGTTGCCTGCCGACCTGACTCCAAAAGATATTCAGACCACCACCAGCGCACATTACCAGGTCTCTTACATGGAGTCGCTGAACACTGTCATTCAGGAAATTGACGCGATTGTGGTTGGCAAACCGACGCAGGATTTTATTCCCCGTGAACACCGGACCGAATACGTGAATGGAGTGTCCGGAGATTACCCGAGTCAACGTGTCAGCAGTAGGTGGAGTCGCGGCCCCTTTCTCATCAGTCGCGTCCTGCAAAAGAAAACGAGCATCAACTTGTTGGCGGGGCAGACTATATCCGTCGCCGAACCGGTCGGTCTGGACTACGATGCCGATCTGGGAGCCTTCAAAAGTATCGCAGAAAAATGTTACGAGTTGAAGGAAAATAGTGAGTACGTGCTGTTCATCGGGCGCGGTACCGATGGGACATACGGTACCGATAACTTGAACAACGGGCGGTTCAACACGGACGGAACCGATTGTGAGGATGAATTAGAGGCTAACAACGGCAGGTACTCCGGTAGCACAATAAAAACACCGAAGCAAATACTGCGCGAAGAATTGACAGCGCGGTATGGCATCACGTTCGCGCCGATTGCCCCTTGTACCTCAGCGCAACCCCGGATAACTGCTAGTAAAGTGAGCAGACAGAGGCTTGATGGTCTGAATACCGTAGTCACCGTTCGAATCACGCCGCCGCAACCCGGCAACAGTATTTTGCAGGTCGAACACAGCGTCAACAGCACGGGAGCCTGGACCCAGATTGTCAATGCACCTGTCATTGACTCTGCGCGGAGCGGCACGGCTGATGTTTATCAGAGCACGAACATCCTCCAACTTTATCCGTGGGTTCGCTATCGCATTGTAAATGGTACGCCATCCGCGTGGAGCGAGCCGGTCAAGGTAGAACCACGCTTAATGCTATAGACACCGGAGCGGTTGGCGAGTGATGCGCTCGTCGGACTTTCCAATAGGGAGCGGCGGCATCGGTCACGGTGCCGCCGTTTTTCTGCCTCGCAAAGATGCCAGAACGACCTGCTGACTGCGTTCGGCAGGTGGTCAAGGTCGACTCAACCGAGAGCCGCCCGATGTAACCCACCTTGTGCTGGATGCGTGGGGCGACAGGGCGGTACTATCTATGCTTCGACGCGATACGCTCGGTGTGAGATTCACCTAAAGCGTGTTTTGGCGTTGTTTTTCATCCGCGACGAAACAAAGTTGAAAAAGGTTTGTAAAAGTCCTTGACAGGGGATTGAAGTGGCGGTAACATACCTCTTGTCGCCGGTCGGAAGACGGGCGAAGAGTAGG
>JAYULM010000053.1:0-5027 GCA_043763605.1 Armatimonadota bacterium
CGCCCGAAATCGAGTTCCATGAGCGGCGAATAGGAAAGGTCGAACTCGTTTTCGAGGAGCGGACGCCAGCCGGAACGGTGCGGCTTTTCGATGGCGGCGGAGGCGATTGTGCCGCGATTCCCCCAACGCCAACCGGCATACGGGTAGTTGGTATTGGCAAGACGCACGTCGGCACCTTTGCCGTTAAGGTAATCGGGACGCGGAGTCAGCAATGTACTGCTCCCGCGCCAGTCGCGCAGGTCCTTCTCATCGAAAACGTCCAGAGCCGCATTCGCGCCGACTTTCCATGCCCGCCGCGACTGGAGGTACGATACGCGCACCCCGAGATTTTCGCGCAACCAGTGCGGGTCGTGTCCGGAAAGTAGCACACGACCGCCGCCCCGGACGAATGATTTCAGATCGCCGGGAAGTCTGGTCCCGGTTTCGAGCGCGTTCCTACCGATCACCAGCAGTTTCGTCCCCGGCTTTCCGTTCCACGGAGAGACGGTGTAGCCGAGAGCACGTAACATCTCCGTTGTCTTGCCTATGGGATCGAAGACGCTAACGGTGCCTTTGGAAGCAACCGCGCGGGGCCAGACGCGGAAGTCGAACTGGTCCGTGTGCTTGTTTTCACCGACGGTAGCGTCCAGAGTGATCAATCCACCCATTTTGCCGTTGGCAACAGAAGCAACGGGCGCGGTAAATTCGAGGGGGACGAGCAACGTTTGACCGACAGCAAGAGTCCCGCTCTTGCTGCCCTTCGAGATCGATTTGTCACCGAGTATCGCGCCCCAGCGCACCGAATACTTGCGCGGGGTGCGCGAGTCGTTGAGTAGCGCGATCTGCTTGCGAACCTTCTCACCCGCGAAATACGAATGATCTTTCTCGGTGAATGCGGCGACGTCGCCGGTCTGGGCGGCACCCGCGATCCAGGCGAGCGTGTCGCTGTTATTGGCACGCATGGCATTCCCCGCAACAGTCGGCTTTCCATCCTGCTTGACATAGCCCCTATCCCACGGCACCATCCCACCCGTTATCCCCATCGTGCGCCACGAACGCCAGGTATTGGTGATGAACAGGTCCTGTAGCTTCAGCCACGACGGCGCATAATCGCGTTCTTTCATGCCGAGAGACCAGGCATAGGTTTGTTCTTTCTGAAACAAGTCGGCGAAACGTTTGCGGTATTCAGGAGACTCGATCTTGTATGCTTCGTTGCCCAAATAGATGGCGGAGTATTCAGAAAGAAACATCTCACTGACCATGGCCTTCGTGAAACCGTTCTTTCCGCGCATCAGACTCAGACTCACCGGGGTTCCGAATTCGACGTACATCAAGGGCATATCACCCTTTTGCGTGTAGGTTGACAGCCACTCTTCGCGCTCTTGCAACGGAATGAAATTGAGATAGTTATTGATGGTGTAGATGTCGCCGACCGACCCACCGTTGTGAATGAAAACGGGGCGCGTGGCGTCGGCGGCTTTGATGAGTGCCACCCCTTTCTCCGCGCGGGGGAACGCCCGACCGGTGTCCGTCTTCTTTTGCAACTCTACCTGTCGGGCGACTTCCCGAATCCCGACATGACTCGGATCGAGGGAACCGCCGAACATGTTGCCAGATGTGCCCCACAGCACAATCGACGGGTGATTGCGATAGCGCCGCGCGATGCGCTCAACCATAGCCTGATACGCCACGACCTCATCGGGCGTGTCGAGGGCATTGCCCATCCAGTCCATGTGCGGCATGATGCCCGAGATCGGGAAGCCGGCGCGGTCGGCGACCTCATACCAGTCGGTGTGATCCGCCGCACGCGAGCGGGCTTCGACATCCTCGGGCCACAGTTCGCCGAAGTTGTAACCCAATTCCCGTGCCTCTTTGATGCTGTCACTGCCCATCCCTGGAGCACCCGAGCCCATCAGGGTCGGGCGGATGCGAAACGGCGTCCCGTTGAGAAACACTTCACGCCCCTGAATCCATACTTCGCGGAACCCGAAATCCGTGACTGGCTCGTCGTCCATGCCCGCGCCCTTCGCGCTCAGATGGAGGGTGTACAGGTTGGGCTGGTCGACATCCCACAGGCGCGGGTTTTCCCACGCCCACGTCGCTTGCACGCGCTGGGTCGCCGCCGCTTTGACCTCCACCGTCTGGGTGAAGCGTTTTTCTTCCTCGCCTTTTTCGTTGCGCAGGCTGGCGACCAGTTCCACGGTCCTGTTCTGCGTCACGCCGGACAGTTCGACATCCACTTTCAGATTCTTCTGACGTGTGCTCGGTTGGACGTAAACATCGGAAACGAAGGCACCGCGCGGGCGGCGTTGCAGGGTGACGTTACCCACGATGCCGCCGGAATAGAGTTCTTTTTTCGCCGTCCAGTTCTGCCCGGGAGCGGTCCCCATCAGAACCATGGCTTCGCCTTCGTCGATGGTCGCGACGACGAACGCACGGAGCGTGACTTCCTCGCCCGGCTTGACCAGACTCGTGATGTCGAGTTCGCCTTCGGGCCAGTTCACCTTTCCGGCGGGCTTGTCGTTGACCCAGAACGTTGCGTCGGTGCTGACACGCTGGAAGTCAATCGAGATATGGCTGTCTTTCCAGTCGGCGGGGATTTTGATTTTGCGTTCATACCACGCGCCGGACAACTTGCTCGTGTCCAATCCGGTCCACTGGGGACCGGAAGCCCGTTCCAGAAGGGCTTTGTCGTCGCGCCACGACCCCGGTACCTGCATGTAGCCCCATCCCTTTTGCGGAGCCTGATTGCTTTTTTCCTTGTTACTCACTGCCGGGGAGAACCGCCACGCGCCGTTGAGACTAACGCGGGCACGCCGGGGGCTTCGTACCTGAACGGTCTCGTCTCCCCACTTCGTTTTGACACCCGATGGCCAGGGCGCGTCGGCGGGGTCGTCACCGAACACCGTCTCGCCCGCAGTGCCGAATCCATTGGCGGGGTCGGCGACCGTGAGCAGGCTGAGCACACCCGTCATGCCTGGCTCGCTCCCGGACCAACTGGCGATTCCGGGAATGCCGAGAGTGTCCGCTGGTTCGCTATCGCCTTCCCGAGATGGCGTGTGGTTTTGCGCTCGGGAGTAGTCTATGGGCAGGGAGGCACAGACCGCTGCGAGGAGCGTCGTCAGGACAATATTACATCGTTTCTTCATTATTACATCGTTTCTTCATTTGGGACAGTTTCACCTGGAATCGCTGGAGTTTTCAAATCGGGGTCGGGGAAGCGGTCGGTTGGCACTCGCCGTCGCTTCCCTGTCGTGTTAGCGTCCCGGATCGCGACTGCAATCCGGCATTGCCCGTCGCGGTTCCTCTGTTTTTGAGGGAGGACTGGTGCGCCGTGTGGCGGGACGGGTATGACTGACTGTCGGGCTAATCGTCGCCATCCCGGACGGTCCGGGGACAGCGCAATGATTCCAGAGCCTTTACCCGGTGCGCGGCAGAGCGCGTTTTCCCTTCTATCTGACATCAGGAAGCCGTTTTTTCGAGCAGGATGGATATCGCGTCCGGCATCCGCAATGACCATCCGCTTTCCGAGGTGATCCTCGGCAACAGAACCATCGGAACGCGCCGCAGTATTGGGGCGCGATCCTTGATCTTGCCCTGCCACCGCTCCCACAGGATGTCGGCGGCTGCCGCCCCCACTTTGTCGAGGGGCCGATGAAAAGAACTGAGTATCTGCCCTTTCGGGTTGGGAAGGTTGTCGAAACCCACTACAGCGGGCCACCGCTCAACCGGGACACCCACCTCGTGCAAAATCCTTACATAGGTGATAGCCACTTCGTCGTTGGCGGCAACAACCGCCGTAACATCCGACCGAGCCGCAAGGTGTCGCGCCGTGCTCCGAGCAGCGTCCGGGAAGCACCACAGATGTGTGCCCTCCTCCGGCGGACCGAAGGCATCGTCGGGATGGAACGACAGCCCCTCGAACGGCAAACCCGCGTCGACCAGAACAGACCGCCATCCCTCCTCGCGACGCTGTGACCACTGCGTATGTCCCGGCACGGGGCCGTTTGCTCCGTGCACACCGAGATACGCGATGCGGCGATGTCCCATGCGAAGCAGATGCATCGTCGCCTGTTGCCCGCCATCGACATCGTCCACACCGACCCCGTCCATGAATTCCGGATCCTCTATGTAACCGAAACTGCCGACGCGTGCGACCTCTCGCCGCACGGGTCCCCAGGGCAGGTCATCCGCCTTACCGCGTTCGCTGTCCCAAACCCCTGCGAGCGAAGGGATCGCGTGGGTCTTCTTGCGGACCTGGATCTCATCGCGAGTAAGGCTGAGGGTTGCTCCCCCTAACATAGCGATCCTCTGTGCGAAACCGACCTGTATCTGGTCAACCGCGCCGTCAGCGGGATAACATACCGTCAGAAAAAAATGGCTCGTTTTCGTAGGCGGGGTCCCCACGAACGTGCCGGAGCCTGGCACACTATAGAGTAGCCCTTCCTCGACCATGCGCTGGACTTCCTTATGCGCTACCTGATTCGATAATCCGAACCGCATCGCCAGTTCACGCACGGGAGGGATTTGCATCCCGGCACTGAGAACGCCCGTCTTCTGAGAAACGCGGATGTCCTCCCGGAGTGCATTACAACGCTCTCTAACTTCTTTTCGTGTTGACATATGTTCGCTATTGACCGGGGTGTTACAATAAACAGAACGCTTTCAGTACACGTACAGTACAATATAGCATGCTACTGTTTGCCGTACAAGGGCATGCGGTAAAATAATCAGCCTTGATGACAACAGTTTCATTCCCTGCGTTGAGCGTGACCGATTGAGTCAGCGTCGCCCATGCCCCTCCGGTGGTCACCTGAAGTTGTATGATTTGCACTCCGTTCACCCACAATTCTATAGTGAGGGTGCCGGTCGCCCTGGTGCCAGTCGAGGGTGCAAGTCAAAAATATGGTGAGGGAGTAATCTCTCCTCTTTCGGACTCCCACCCCCTGGCCCCCTCCCTCAATCCTTGAGAGAGGGGGGACCGCTCGGTAGAAATGCGGCACTGTTTGTCGTCGCGCAGGCGTCCTGCTTCGCGCGGGCGTTGCGTC
>JAYULM010000054.1:0-5025 GCA_043763605.1 Armatimonadota bacterium
CAGTTCACTGCGGCGGATGCCCGTGTGAAATTGCGTCACCTTTATCCAAAGTTTGAAGAGGGACAAAATTTCAACTATTCAACGGGATGAGGTACTGAGGTAGTTTCAAAAATCCGTTATCGGTTGTTTGGAAGCAAGAAAATCGGTCGATCCTCGGAGACAATAGCGACCGAGCATTCAGGGACGGAGCTATTTTTGAAACTACCTCTGCTGTTTAAGTAATCGTGCGAAAGTTCTGCGGTATGTTCATGGCATCTCCCTCTGAACGTTAGCGCGAAATAACTGACAACTTTTGCACGATTACTTCGATGATCGGACGGTTCATCGTCCGACCGGTTTTAGGTAGGCTCACCATTCTCCAAATCCGCCACTGTCTCTCGCGCTAGCACCGCGTTCATCCGTGCCACGTCCAACGCTCCATCCCACTTCGCGACCACGACCGTCGCGACGCCGTTCCCGATCAGGTTCGTGATCGCGCGGGCTTCCGACATAAAGCGGTCGATCCCGAGCAGAAGCGCGAGACCCGCCACCGGGACCGTGCCGACCGTGGAGAGCGTCGCGGCGAGCGTGATAAACCCGCCGCCCGTCACCGCCGCCGCCCCTTTCGAGGTCAGCAGGAGTACGCCGAGGATGCCGAGTTGCTGACTCAGGCTCAGCGGGACGTTAGTCGCCTGCGCGATGAAAACCACCGCCATCGTCAGGTAGATCGACGTGCCATCCAGGTTGAACGAGTAGCCCGCCGGGATAACCAAGCCCACCACCGGCTTTGCGCAACCGAGGTTTTCCAGTTTGGCGATCATGCGTGGCAGGGCGGTTTCGGACGATGAGGTGCCGAGCACTATCAGGATCTCCTCTTTGATGTAGCCCAGGAACCGCCACAGGCTGAAACCGGCGAGGCGGGCAATCAGCCCGAGCACGACGACGACGAACAGGAAACAGGTGAGATACACGCACGCCATCAGTTTCCCGAGCGATAACAGCGTGACGATGCCATACTTGCCGATGGTGAACGCCATCGCGCCGAACGCACCGATAGGCGCGACGCGCATCACCAGACCGATCATCGTAAAAAACACGCGCGACAGGTGATCAAGCGACGCGGCGAGCGGCTTGCCTTTTTCGCCGTATAGCGCGAGTGCCAGTCCGAACAGTACGGAGAAGAGCAGGACCGGCAAAATCTCGCCCGCCGCGAACGCGCCAACGACGGAATCGGGGATCGTGTGCAGGAGCAGTTCCACCGGCGTGAGCGATTTCGCGCCCTCCGTATACGTAGCGATCCCGGACGTGTCGAGCGTACTCACATCGGCGTTGACACCCGCGCCCGGTTTCGCGACGTTAACCACGACCAGCCCGATCACGAGTGCGATGGTCGAGACGACTTCGAAGTAGACGAGTGCCTTCAGACCGACCCGCCCGACCTTTTTCATATCGCCCACTTTGGCGATACCGACCACGACAGTGGTGAAGATGATCGGCGCAATCGCCATTTTGATCATTTTGATGAACGCGTCCCCGAGCGGCTTCATCGCCGTCGCCTGCGCCGGATAAAACACGCCGAAGATGACGCCGAGCGCGATGGCGACGATCACCTGGAAGTAGAGGTGTGTATAGAGAGGCTTTGGATTCATAGTGAGGCATTATAGCGGGAGATCAGGTATGCGGGGATGTTCCATCCTCCGGTGGAAGCGTTCCGCTTGGGTTTCCTTCGGAAACAGGAAGGTCAAACGGGGTCGCCTGACGAGTTCGGCAAGCCCGTTTCCGAAGGAAACCCAAGCGGAACGCTTCCACCGGAGGATGGAACATCCCCGCACACGAATGAAATTCCCTGCCTCCTACCCCGCATACCCGAAGAACCGCCGCTCCCGGATGATCGCCGCGACTTCGGACGGCACCATCTTTTCCCAAGATGAATCGTTCCCCCGGATTTTCGCCAGGCAGTCGCGCGAAAAGATCGAAAGGTAGTCCTTGTTATAATAGTCGAGCGATTCGACCGAGCCGTTTTCCACCAGATGCTCGTACAGGTTCCGCAGATTCTCGGCGACCTTCACCTTCTGGAGCGTGATCAATTGCCCGGTTCTCTGGTCCTTGAACGGATATATGTACAGTTTCAGATCGTTCTTGAACAGCCGCCCGAACGCTTCGAGGATGCCGCCCTCCAGATGCTCGTAGAACTTTTCGTCGAACAGTTCGATCAGGGACGGGACGCCCATCGTGATCCCGATGCGCCGTTTCGTGTACCGTCCCAGGTACGCGGCGAGGCGGTAGTATTCGAAGTAGTTGGAAACCAGCACCGTCGCGCCGGATGCCGCCAGCACATCGGCGCGGGCGAGGAAGTCGGCGTAGTCGATCTCCCCGTCGCCGTTCGCCGTGGAAAGCAGATTCTTCATCGTGATTTCCATCAGCGTGACTACGTCCCCCTCCGGCACATCGTCGTTGCTGGCAACGAACTGCTGACGCGCACATTCCAGCATATCGAGGTTGACATGCGTAACCGGGCGGAAACTGCCGCGCTCCACGAGCACAGGGCGTTTATACAGAACTTCGGAGGGTTGCAAAATCTCACCGGACGCGGCGAACATTGCAGCGTTGGTAAGACCCGAGTGTACCAGTTTCAGGCTCATCAAACGGTGGTCCACACCTGCGAACACGGGACCGGAAAACCGGATCATATCCACTTCGATCCGCTCCACGGAAAGCCCGTCCAACAGATCCTTGAGCAGCTCCTCGGGCTGGTGGAAATCATACATCGCGCCGTGCAGAAGGTTGACGCCGATGATACTCAGAGCTTCCTGTTGCGCGACGTTGTCTTTATCGAGCATATGCACGTGGATGACGATCTGGTTCGGCTCGCTGCGCGGCGCGGTCTGGAACTGGACGCCGAGCCAGCCGTGGGACTCGTTGGTACCTTTGTAGTTCCGCGCGGCAACCGTGTCGGCGAAAACGAAAAATTCGGTGTCCGCGCCCCGTTTCGCGTCCAGCCGCTCGACCAGCAGGCGGTACTCGTGATCCAGCATACTCTGCAGGCGCGCCTGCGACACGTACCGGTTGCTGGTGCCGTAGATCGCGTCGCTGACCGTCATGTCGTACGCGGACATGCTTTTGGCAATCGTCCCGGCGGCAGCTCCGACCTGGAAGAACCAGCGCACGACTTCCTGACCCGCCCCGATCTCAGCGAAACTGCCATACTTACGCGCATCCAGATTGATGGCAAGGGCTTTCTGTTGTGTCCCGACGTTTTCCCGATTCATAGTCGCCTCCCGGCACCCGCGCGTGGCACGGCGGCGCGGACGAACCTGCGCCGCCGAAACATAAAAAAAGAACCGTGGAAACGTCGTCGTCCTCGCGGCACCCCGACACCCGAACGCGGGCTACGCCGCCCGTCCAGACCGCACTAAGCGTACCAGAAACGGGCGGCGTAGCGCAAACGTCGGGATAAATTTTACAGTGCGCGGATCTTAACCCGCGCCTTTCAAAGGGATACCACAATTCGACATAGGGTGAATTCTCGATGTCGCTGGCGAATAAACCGTTCTTGATAGGAACCAGACTGTACCCGTAACACGGTCCGGGCACGGTTATTGCATCTTCTATTTCGACGCATCGAAAAGAAAAATACCGCGATGCGAGGGTCGCAAGAAGGATACGCGACGCACGGCGTTGTATATAAATGCGGTCCGATTGTTATGAAGCGTGGGCGGGTAAGTGTACCGACGTATCGGCGAACGCGAGGTGTAATCGGGGGGCGGGTTCACGTCGCCTCGCCTTTCTGAACTTTCCCCGAACGGGCGCGACCGCCGCACCGACGATTCGGTAAGATGACGGTGGCGGCGCGGGTCGCCCGGGACAGTAGCGGACACGGACGGTGCGTCCGGTCCCGAATTGATGACACCTCCCTCGCCGAGGTGAGCCAAGCAGAACACGGTCACTGATCTTTGAACGAATTTTCACCACCGGTGTTCCAGAGGAGTTGAAATGCGTTTGCTATTTTTCCAGTCTCGTATTGAACGACCCTACCCAGTCACGTCCCTGTCGTGTACGTTGATCGCCTGTTGCGCGATGTTCGGAATGATCGCTCCCCTGACGGGTTGCGGCGGGAGCGATGGAGATAGCACCCCGTCGGCGAGTCCCTCCCCCTCGCCGACGGTGTCACCGTCGCCCGCCCCGGTCAAGCGGGCAGTGACGTTCGATGTCACCTGGGCGGCGCGCACACGCGGCGGATTCAACGTCGGGAGCGTCAACTCGGCGCGATCCGCCGCCTTCAGTTTTTACGAGAACGGCGTACGTACTGCTACTCCGACCGCCGTGGTGCGGGTAAACCGCGATCCCCGGAACGACTCCTATACCGCCACGTACAATACCGGGGGCGACACCCTGAATACCGGCGAACGTTGCCGCGTGGTCGCCGTCTTTTACGCGAACCCGGATCAGGTCGGTTCCGTGGTTGCCGGTTCGGATACGCTCGCCGTCATCAACCGTGCGAGTGGCGTACTCGATGACAACTTCTCGCTCCTCGGCGCGATCACACGGATTGAGATCGCCCCCACCATTGCGTTCGTCGGCGAAACCACGGACGTTGTAGTCACGACAAGCAACCAGTTCGGTCAGTTGGTGCCTGTCTCGCCCGGGT
Source organism: Armatimonadota bacterium (assembly GCA_043763605.1). Lineage (GTDB taxonomy): Bacteria > Armatimonadota > Armatimonadia > Armatimonadales > Armatimonadaceae > JACMIU01. The sequence continues at coordinate 4,628 of JAYULM010000054.1, forward strand.
CAATCACTCTGGAAGTGAAGACCGGCGCGGAAATCGTGTCCGGCGCGACCGGGACGGGACCGCTTGAGCCGTTACGTGTCGTCGGTATCCGTCCCGGAACCGCGAGCGTGGTCGCCAAGGTCGATGGCGCAACCAGCGCGGCTGTTCCCGTGAGCGTGAGTTCGCGCGCCGTCGTAACCATCGCTCCTGCCGACCCCTTCATACGCGTCGGCACACAACTCGCCCTTTCTGCGCCGGTTTCCAATCTACCGGGGGACGCCGGGCCGGATGGACAGCGGGTGCTATGGAGCGTACTAACCCCTAAAGACCTGATGCGAAATAAGATGCCATAGACTTGGGGCATTTATCTGAATTTTGCCCCTCTACGTTGCCCTGTGAGGTGCCTCTGGCGTTCGCGA
>JAYULM010000055.1:0-4999 GCA_043763605.1 Armatimonadota bacterium
CACGACGCGCCTTGTTTTCGGTGCGGGGCGGTGTACCGAGGCGACGTGCTCTCGGAGAGCGGCCGTGTGCGTCGCATCGCAAAAAACGTGCCAGAACCCGACAAAATACGACCGGTTTGAATAAACCGTCATATTTACCGGGTTATTAAATTTATGTTAAGAAAAAAGCCCTATGTTAAGAGAAATCGTGTGTTTTATTAACATAAATTTAACTTAAAACGCTTGCTTATCCGGGGCATCAAGGTATAATCTGTGTAAGCGACAAAGCACGACGGTTGTGCAACCGCTGACGGAAACGAAGTTGCCGTCCACGTATCACTGCTACGAATCGCGCGACCCGAACCGGATGGTTCTGACTCGGGCGACCGTGGTTCCCTTTTACGCGCTGGTGCGGAAGGGGACGCTCACGCGGGGCAGTCCGAAACTGCCAGTAGGAGGTTAGTATGGTGTTTCTCGAACAAAGGGGCGACCAGGTCTCCCATGACGACAGGCAAAGTTCCTGTTCGCATTTTTCGCCGAGTCCGCCGCCGACAGGTACGACGCGGAATAGTCCGGGTCGGATGATCGGCTTTATGTGCGCGTTTTTGCTTTTATCGCTTTCTATCCTTCTTCCCGCGCTGTCCGCACTCGCCGCGCCGTTCGCGCTGAAGGTCAACTTCACGACCGGCGCGGGCGTCACGCCGACCGGCTACGTGCCCGATACAGGGGCGACCTACGCGGCACGCGGCAACGGGTTCACGTACGGCTGGTCCGTCGCCACGCCGACGATGTCACTCCAGAACAGTAGCGGCACCACCGACCCGAAAGCGACGGGACCGAACGCGATGCTGTATCTGTCGCAGTCCGCGTTCACCTCCGCCGTGTGGGAGGCGCAGGTTCCGAACGGGCAATACAGTGTCAAGGTCGTCTGCGGGGACGCGGCGACTTTCGGAGCCTACGCCCTGAACGTCGAGGGCTTCCCGAACGCCGTTTCGGGGACCACGACTTCCGCGAACGCGTGGCTGGAAAACACCGTGACCGTGCTCGTCACGGACGGCAAACTTTCCGTCAATTCCCCCGCCACGGGGCGGCTGAACTGGATCGAGATCACGAAGGTCGAGCCGCTCTCTATCAAGGTAGACTTCCAGCCCGCCGGGACGACGGCCGCCGGCTACGTCCCCGACACGTCCGCCGCCTACGCGGCGCGGAACAACGGCTACACCTACGGCTGGTCGGTGGCGGACGCCAACGCGTTCACCCGTACGCCGGACGCGGTGGTGGCACCGGTCGCGCCGTTCAACGCGATTCCCCACACGACCGTGGTGGTCGCGGGAACCCGCACGTGGGAGATCGCGGTCCCGAACGGCAACTACCAGGTGCGCGTGGTGTCGGGCGACGCGTCCGGTACGCCCGCGAACCTCGGCTTGCACGAAGCCGCAGTCGAGGGACAGCGGATCGTTTCCGCCACTCTGACGGCGGCGACGGCGGCATCGCACTTCGCCGACGGCACGGGCTATGCCCGCGTGACGGACGGTAAACTCTCGCTCGCCTTGCCGTCGGGTTCGGCGGGCAAATTGCACCCCGCGTTTATCGAGATCACGGGTGCGGCGACGGCGGGGAACGCCCTCGCGCCGCCCCCCGGCACACCGCTGGTCACGAACCGCTCCGCCTCGTGGGTAGACTCAGTGCAACCCATGGCGTCGGGCGCGGGAACCGGCGCGGCGGGCGGTCCGTCGTCCGCGCACCTCATCAACGTGGCGTCCGGGACGTACGGTCACGACCACGGCTCCGACATCGGGGTGCGAAACCCGGTCGGACCGGGCGTCTCCTTCGGGATGGCGTATCGCACCGACATCGCGCAAAACGGGTACCGGGGTGTCACCGGCGCGACGCTGAAATCCACGCCCGGACTGCCCGATGGCTGGACGCACGAATACGACGTTCACATCGAGGCGACGAACTCGGCGGGATGGAACCCGCTCCGCCTGTACCTGTCCAGCGGACTCGCGGAAGACTTCGCCGTGGTCACGTCGGGTATGCCCGCCGTTCCGACCGGCAAAATTACCCCGCAGGCGGGATCGCCGTTCGCAGTAGTCGGCGTGGCATCGGGCACGGTCGGCAAATGGACGAGCGTGACGATCATTCGCGGCGACGAGTCGCGTATGACGTTCCTGCCCGTAACCACGGGCAGCGACATCTATCGCCTGGCGCGGATCGAGAACATGCTCGGTCAGACCATCGAACTCGTTTACGACACGTTCAATCGCGTGTCGCAAGTGCGAAACGTGCCGAGCGCGGCGAACGGTAACAGTAGCCTTGTGCTTCTGAACACCAACTTCCCGGCAGGTTCGGCGACACCCGCGACGTTTACGCCGTCGGACGCCAACGGGCGCACGGTACGCTATTTCGTCAGCGGCGGACAGATCACGGCAATCTCGAACATCGGCAACACCAGGGACGTGTGGACATACACGTATCAGAGTGTCGGCGGTGTTTCGCTCCTGACCTCGGCCAGTTGCCCCAAACCGGATGGCACGGCCGGTCCCGCCACTTCCGTTATCGAGTACACCGACGACGGGGCGGTAGTCTTCACGAAAGACGCGAACAACAACACCGAGGACTACTTCTATCAGGCAGGTAACGAGCAAACGGTCGTCACGCGCCGCAACGCACTCGGCAATGTCGTCGCTCAGCACACCCCCAGGTACGCGACGGGGTTCGCGAACCGCAATACAGGGTCCAAAGATGCCGCCAACAACAACGCGGTCATCGGTTATAACAACGGCGCAAACCCGTTCGCACCGTCGGACGCGACCAACGAAAACGGACAGCCCGCGAGCGTGACGTACGACGCGTTCAGCAATGTTCTCACCAGCGTCGCGCCGGGCGGCTTGACCGGGACGCTGACGGGAACGACGAGTTTCACCTACGATCTCGCCCCGCCCGCGACCGTGAGGTACCCCCTCGGACGGGTGGCGAGCGCGAACCTGTCACAGACGAATACCACGAGCAACAAGACCGCGTCGTTCACCTATTACGCGAACGGTCTGGTGAACACCGTCACCGGTCCCGCCCCGTCGGGCAGTGGGGCGACCACGGTCACGACGACCTACACGTATACCGCCCTCGGGAACGTGGCGACGGCGGTGATGCCCGGACCGAACACGACGGGCGCGACGGTGACGTACACCTACGAGTATCAGAACGATACGTTCAGCACGACGCTCTTCGGCGCGGACAACGTGATAGCAGGTGTGGAGGCACTCGGCGAGCCGATCAAAGTCACCGACCCGAACGGCAACGCGACGCGCGTCCGCTACGACACGCGGGGGCGGGTCGCACGCACGTATGACGGCGAGGGCAACCGCACCGACTTCGTGTATAACGGCGCGGACCAACTCATCCAGGTCACGATGCCGCCGACCACGGCGACGGCGACGGCGCGGGCGTACACGGTGTACACCTACGCGTATGACGGCGGACCGCTGAAAAAGACCGACCTGTATAACGAGGCGGGCGTCCTCTGGCGGAGCGTGAACGCGGTCAAGGGCGGCGAGGCGGAAAGCAACGGCGTGAACGGCTCGACCCCGACCGTGCAACTCGCCTACGACGGCACGTACCGATTGACCTCGATCAAGGACGGCAAGAACCAGGAAACGACGCAGTTCTACAAAGACCTGATCGGCGACCTGACGGAGACGAAGTTCCCCGGCAACACGGGCGGCACGGCGGACAAGATCCAGTTCACCGCCTATGACGCGGTCGGCAACCTGAACGCGCTGACCAACGGGCGCGGCAACACGGTGACGATGACCCGGCAACCCAGCAACAGCCTGGTCACGGGGGTCGCCTACGGCGGGTTCACGGGCAAGAACCTCGGTTTCACCTACGACACGTACGGGCGCACCCTGCAGCGCACCGACGGCGCGGGCGTCTACAACTACACCTACGGCGACCTGGACGAGATCGTCACGATCACCACGCAGTACAAGGAGATCAACAACACCGGCGGTCTGACCGGGCTGAACCTGCCGACGCAGACGTTCACCTACGCCTACAACCAGAACGGCTCGCTCCGGTCGAAATCGATCCAGAACGGCGCGACCACGTTCGGCGCGTTCGTGTACGTTTACGACAACGGCGGGCGCGTCACGCAGATCACGCCGCCGTGGGGCGGGGCGACCACGGGTAGCGTGTACCAATACACGTACGACTTCGCCGACCGGATGAAGCAACAGCGCATCCGGTTCACCGGGACCAGCCCGGCGGGCACGGCGTGCGAGGTACGGACGCAGTATTTCTACAACGGGCGCGACCAACTGACGAGCCTGCTGGGCACGGTGCTGAGCGGCGTGACGAGCTGGAACTTCAACTGGACTTCGATGCAGTACGACGCGGCGGGGAACCGGACGCAGGCGACGATCATCGGGAGCGAGGTGCGGCGGGCGGACAACAACAACCGCAATGTGCCCGCCACGGGCGGCGTGGCGAACTGGTACTACGACACGAACGACCGGCTGACGGGCGAGTCGCGCACGAACGCCATCGGGCTGACGGAACTGGCGTGGGACTACACGACGACAGGCTACGTGTACGACAACGCGTACAACCCGACGAAACTGCGCAACGTGGCGACGACGCTGGGGTACAACGTCAACAACCAGCTGACGGGAAGCGGCTACGGCTACGACGGGGACGGCAACCCGACCGCGTATGCTTTCGGGACGCTGGGCTACGACGAGACGAACCGGCTGGAGGCACTGACGATAAGCGGCGGTTCGCCCGCGTACCGTGCGGGCTATCGCGGCGACGGGTTGCGTGCATGGCGTGTGAGCAGTTCCGGGACGGTGACGTACTTTGTGTACGACGACGCGTCGGGGACACTGCAGTACGAGATGGAAGGGAGCGGGGCGGTCTACCCGATAACGAACGCCTACGGGTTCGGCGCGGCGGGACTCGCCCAGCGGGTGCAGCCGACGGTTTCCAACCGGGTCACGTCGTTCGGCTACGACCCTTCCGG
>JAYULM010000056.1:0-1434 GCA_043763605.1 Armatimonadota bacterium
TGACGACGCCGTCCACCGCGATTTTTTCGCCGGGGCGGACGCGAACCATATCGCCGACGCGCACCTCCGCGAGCGGAATATCTATCTCCTGTTCGCCGCGCACGACCCGCGCGGTCTTCGGCTGTAGTTGGAGCAGACGACGGATCGCCTCGCCGGTCTGACCCTTCGCCCGCGCTTCCAAAAGTCGCCCCAGAAGCACCAGCGCGATGATCACCGCCGCCGCCTCGAAATAGACCGGTGGGTTGGCGGTCATGCCCGCCATGCCCGCGTGATTCCCCGACCCGGCGAAGAACGATGGGAACAGGGTCGCCGCCGCGCTATACAGGAACGCTGCACCGGTACCGAGGGCGATCAGCGTGTTCATGTCCGCCGCGCGGTGCCGTAGTGCCGCCCACGCCCCAGTGAAAAACGGTGCGCCGGAATACAGGACCACAGGCACTGTCAACGCCAGTTGCAGATAGTTGACGCCGGGGAAATCCAGTGCCGGAATCGCGCCGTGCGACATGGCGATCACGAGGACCGGAAGCGAAAGCACCGCCGCGACCGCGAACCGCCGCCGCACTTGCTTGATTTCGTCGGCTTGCGCTTCCGCCAGCGCGTCCGCCGGGGTAATCGACGCGTCGCCGGTCTCTTCTACGGGCGTGGGAAGGACGACCCCGTATCCCGAATCCTTGATGGCGTGCACCAGGGCGTCGCGCCCGGTCGTGGACGGCTCGAAGTAGGCGGTCGCCGTGTTGGTGGCGAAGTTGACGTTCGCGCTTTGCACGCCGGGCGTTCGTGTCAGCACCCGTTCGATGCGCCGCGCACACGCCGCGCATGTCATCCCGGTGACGGGAACATCGAACCGCTCTCCGGTTGGGGGCACCGGGGTCGCTTCACGCTCTAAAGTTTCGGTCATGTTCGTTGCCTTCCGTCTATTTCAGGAACCGTCGTACGACGGTCCGCACTTCCTCGACCAGTTCGTCGCCGGTGAGTGGCTTGGCGCACTCGTGCTCGTCGCTCCCACCGTGTCCGAGGACGCAGGTTTGCAGATGATCGGCTAATAGTTCGATGCCGATGGCGTCCAGCGCGGAGCGAGCGGCGGCGATCTGGTTGAGAATATCGACGCAGTATTTGTCCTCGTCGATCATCCGTCCGATACCGGCGACCTGCCCGCCGACGCGGTTGACCCGCACGCGCAATTTCACTCGTGATTCGTTTATCATGTGCGTATTATACCCCTGGGGGGTATAATTGTCAAGAAGGGAAAGCCCGGGGATATTCCGGGGTGGAGTTGCTTGGTCGGGGAACGAAGTTTCTCATACGGTTATACCGATCTCGTCTGTTGAAGCCATGTGAACGGACGTTAAAACGTTCCGCTGGAAGCCTTCGGCTGTAGACGCTTCGCGTCACCGGTCACGAGTGGTTGCCGCATCTGCTGAACACTTCCGGTGA
>JAYULM010000057.1:0-19246 GCA_043763605.1 Armatimonadota bacterium
ATCCCGCGAATGCCCCGGAAAATTAAGATGCGATTCACCTGGGAGGCAGTCCGAGAAACGCGACCCAATCTGCCCGGCGCGTCTCGATCAAGCGTTTCGTTACGGCGTCATATGGCTTCGACATAAACTGTGATTTCAGCACACAAACTCTAAAATGTCCTCACAAAGGACTACGGCGAACGAATAGCCCGGCGTCGGTGTTGCGGCGACCAGTGCGCCGGGAACGATGTCGAAAACGTGCAACTGGCTGAGCATACCCACCTCTGACGAACCGGTATTACCGACGCTACTGTTCTTTCGTGGTCGCGGCGCGGCGCAGGCGGTCGTGAATTGCGTCCCACCGGGGACCGCGCGGCGGCTCCTCGATCAGGATTCGCACGGTCCCTGCCATGTCCAGGGTGCGCAGGGCGGCATACAAGCCCGCCGCGTAGCCGTCCGGGTCGGCGGGGAGATAGAAATCTGTCGGCGAGGGCGGCTCCGCCGGTTGCCCGATCACGACGCGGCGGATCACCGCATCGCCCGCGACCCGGTCCTTGCGCAGTCGCTTCCCGGTCAGGACGAGTACCGGCACGGACGGAGCGTAGTGCCGCGCCATCTGTCCCGGCGAGCGCAACGGTCCTTCGGCGTTCTCGGGCGCGGTCTCCCCGGCGTTCGCGTGGAAAATATGCATCATGCCGGGGCGGAGCAGGCGCGGCGTGTCGCCAGTCGCGTCCACGACCGTGGATTCTATCCCGACGCGGCATGCCCCGCCGTCGAGGATCAGCAAATCGTCCACGAAAGCGCCGAGCGAGTCGGCGACGTGCGCGGCGGTAGTCGGCGATACCTGCTCCGAGCGGTTGGCGGACGGTGCCGCGACCGGGACGCCGCTCCGGCGCAACAACTCCAACGCGACCGGATGGTCGGGGACTCGCAAACCGACCGTGTCGCCGCCCGCCGTCACCGCCGCCGTCACCGCGTCGGTCTTGCGCACCACGAGGGTCAGCGCGCCGGGCCAGTACATCGCCGCCAGTTCGTCCGCGACCGGGGTCCACTCGCCCGCGAGGCGACGCGCCGCCGCCACATCGGCGACATGTACGATCAGCGGGTTGGTCGTTGGTCGCCCTTTCGCGGCGAAGATGCGCGCCACGGCGTCGGCGTTGCGTGCGTCCGCGCCCAGCCCGTACACCGTTTCCGTGGGCAACGCGACCAGTTCGCCGCGCTGTAAACGCTCTACCGCTTCCGCCATGCCTTCCTCCGCCGCAACGATTCGTACTGCCATAGGGTGATTTTATCCGGTCCCAGGCGCAAGCACCGCTTTCCAGAGACCCGCACTACCAAAAACGTTACAGCACGTCCCTATGACGAGTAGGAATTGTTTGCTTGCTTGTCGAACCTTCCGAAGTACCACCGGCATGACTCCCGAACGGTGCCGTGACCGGGGACGGTATCTACTTGTGCGTACAGAAACGAAAGGGCAGGGGCAAATGAAGGGGCAACGACAGCGAAGGCAGTGTCTTCAGTTCGGTTTCATAGCGGCGTCGGGAATCGCGACCGCTCTTTTCCTGTGTCGCCCCGCACGGCCGCAGGTTTCCTACACCAGCACTACCGGTGGGCAGTATACGCAGAACTTCAACTTGCTGTTGAATAGTGGCAACGATACTTTCGACCAGAACAATGCCACAGACGCCAATCCTATGAATGGTATCGTAGGCTGGTACGCCTACCGGTCCGGAATCGGTACGCAGATCGTAGCAGGCACTGGAATCGCGGGAAGCGGTAACCTGTACAGTTTCGGGTCTGCAGGTAGCACGGATCGCGCACTGGGCAGTGTGGGGTCCCTTGAAATGGGGAATCTGGTGTGGGCGGTGCGGATCAGTAACGATACGGGGCGTGACATCACCGGCTTTTCGCTCGGGTATACAGGCGAACAGTGGCGTTACAGCGGGACGGCGAGTGCGCAGACTGTGGAGTTCAGTTATGCGATCATCAGCGACGCGAACCTGCCCTCCTCCACCCGGTTACTTAACCTGGCACCGACGTCCGGCTTTACCGACCTGAACGACCTGGACTTCACCAGCCCGGTGATCAGCGGCGACCCCGGAGCATTGAATGGCAACGCCGTGAACCGCGTTTTCACCCCCATGACAGTTTCCGCTACCATACCCGCCGGGCACGACATCTGGTTCCGCTGGAACGACATCAACCACTCCGGCAACGATCACGGATTGGCGACCGACGATTTCTACTTCACCGCGACCCAGTTTCAGCCGGTGCCCGCCCCTCCCGCCAACGTTTCCGCCGGCATCGGCGGGCTTGTCTATCTTTTCAGCGTGATTTTTCGGCGGAAACGCACCGGAAAGCGACGACCCGGCGGATGGCTTTCTACCGCGAGAAAGAGCGGCACGGATTGAACCGCAGGAAGAACTCCCGACGGCGGTTCCGTGCGCTGTGTTCGACGGGCGCACGTCTATGCGGACTTGTGCCCGCGCTCACGTCGGCGCGAGCACAAGCCCCACCGCCGTCACCGCTTCCGACCACGCGGCAGAAGATACGCGCGTTACTGGACGCGAACAACCCGGCGAAAGCCGAGCGGTTTGCCTTTTAGAAGCCCTCGGGACGGCGCGCGACGCCTACACCCGGGATTCCGACCCGGAACCGCTCCGGTACGCGCTTGCTCTGCTTGCTACCCCGGAATTGGCGCGCAAGGCGGAACAGGAGCGCGCGACCCGGCTGTATGACTGCTTTTCGGACCGGTGAACAACGCGGGAATAACGCAGAAGGGTTAGGGGGAGGGAGAAGGCCCCGGAACCTCCGCATTCGTCAGAAGCCACCGCGCCGCGTCCGCGTGATGAAGGTTCAAATAACGCATCGCGTAGATCAGCCCTTCTTTCGCCGCGTCGTCCAGCATCACCGTGATTCGCTGGACGCCCAGGACCGTCGATTGGAACCCGCGTTTGTAGTGTCCGCCTGAGTTCTTCAGTTTTTGCCGCGCACTTTCCGCCGACAGATTCGGGAAGCGCATCCGTGCCGCCACGGGATCACGTTCGATGCGCGTCAGGCGACGGGTGCGAGACCCCACCTTGATTATCCAGAAAACCTTGCCCGTCAGAACGTGTCGAAAGATCCGCCGCACCGCCTGCGCGTCCGTACAGCGAGCCGTCTGTACGTAATCGACTAACCGTAGCCGCGCGTGTCGATCCAGCCAGAACGAGAAATGGTGCTTGAGCGGAACGCGCGACACCTCGCGCCGTGCGATCAGGTACTCACTCCGGAACGACCGGCGGCAAACGCTACAGCGGTACTGCATCCTCCCATCGGCGAGTAGCGTGGCATACACGACAGCGGAACAAAACGGGCATTTCGGGCGGCGGTCCGGCGGCAACCCGTAGGAGTAACGGTGGCACGCCCGGCAGAAATAGCGTTGCTTCTCGCCGTAGTGCCCGTTCTTCTTCAGGTTCGTACTGCGGCACTGGGTGCAAACGGGTTCCTGATCCCCCTGCCGCGTCTGCCGGATATAAAAATGCCGTGACAAATGCCCCACCTCCCGAAAACGTTCTCCTACTACGATACCAAACGAAACCGGGCTAATGGGAACATTTTGTTTGTGGAATGGGAACGGAAAACCATTTACTTATTGTTTGACCGTTTACGATAAAGGTCTGTATACTAAGTTCGCAACACGTAAGCCGGAAATCGCGTCTTAAACAAAGTGAACCCACAATACCGAAAGCCGCCCATAACGGAAGCCATTCTCGACCTGCGCGTCGAGCCACGTCCGGGCGCGTCGGCGGCCGAGCTTCTGGCGGGACTTGCCAGTCTGGAGGAAGCGTTCCCCGTGCGCCGCGAGATTCGCTTCGAGCCGGAGTTCGCCACGCGTGCGGGAGGTGCTATAAACGGTTTCTCGCTCACAGTCGGCAACCTTCTGGAAACGGCGGCACTCGGTGGCTTCCGCTACGAAAGCGCGGACGGTCGTCGTATCGTACAGGCGCGGCATAACGGGTTCGTGTTTAGCTTCGTCGGCACGGAAGCGGAACGCTACCCCGGTTGGGAGGCGTTCCGCGCGGAAGCCCACTCGCTCTGGGAAACATACACCGAGGCGTGGCGACCCGTCGCCGTGGTGCGTGCCGCGCTCCGATATGTGAATCAGTTTCCGGTAGACTTTGCCATTCCCGAAACGACCGGTGTTCACCCCGGCGACTACCTGAGTGCGTTCACCGTGCCGCGCCCGGACCTTTTGACGAATTTGATGGTGGGCGATCTCGATTTGCGGGTGACACTGCCGCAACCCGACATCGAAGCGACAGCTATAGTGAATAACGCGCTCGCTCCCGCCGCCACGGTTCCTACGGGTACCGGGATCATGTTGCTGGATATTGATATTTTTCAACAACGGCGGATTCAACCCGAGAGTGATGAACTATGGGAGCAGTTGGAGACGTTGCGGACACGTAAGAATCAACTGTTCCGCGCATGGATTACGCAGTCGGTCGAGAACACCCTGGAACCAATACAATGACATTGATAGCCCTACCGACCACGACGCCCCCCATGGAGACACGACGCCTGCAGTGGGGTATGCCGGTTGACACGAAACCGTTTATCGAAACGGCACGCCCCCAGCGCGACGTGTTGCCGCATCGCCCTGCGGGATCGTCCGTCTCGACCACACCACGTCAGCGTCCAGCACCCGCGCAGGAAGCGTTCAATGACTTTGTGGAACAGATAGACGCTCTAATTCACCGGCAGACAGAAACGTCACGCGAAAACACTGTTACAGAATTGGCGTACAAGAAGGCGTTTGACCATCTTTTTGCCGCCATGAACGCAGACCTGCTCCTGCCGGGTGACCTTTCGCCCGATGGCGACGGCGGTCTGGATATAGAGTGGGAGCAAGGGAACAAGAAGACAACCCTGTTTTTACACGCGACAATGCCACGGGAAAACTATCTTTACTGGCAGGACGGATCAAACTACGGGATCGAGACGCCACCGACTCCCGACGTGCTTCTGAGTCGTCTTTTGTGGCTACGGCGGAACGAGGGGTAACAGGGAAGGCGTTGCCAGACGGAGTCCATGATGGCGAAGGTACGCCGCAAACCACGTTTCCACCACTCGCGAACGACGAATGGCTGTACCGCGCTGTTCTCCAACCGGATTGGTTCAAAAAAGGCAAACTGAAAGACCGCGTCTTCATGCGTCGCCCGCCCACGATAGACGGACAGGAACGCGACGCCGCCGGGCTTTCCGTCGCCCTCGCCGCCGGTCGCAGTGAGCCAGACACCTGCGCGGCGGAAGCGGCACCGTTCAACGACTGCCAATTCGTGTGCAATATCTCCGTAAGCACCGTTCGCGCAACCGCAAAACAAATCGGCTTATCCACCGAATTGGACGCCATTCAGGACCGAGTAAACCACGCCAACATCACCGGCTTACCACCGGTGCCGCCATCCGATATTGCCACCGTGGAAGGTCAGGCGGAGCGTGCGGAGGCTCGGCGAATCGGCGACGAACTCGCGAAACGGGCGGCAGTGGTTTGGACAAAGCCCTAAGTCACCACCTCTTTCGCCGCATCGCCATAATGCCCGTTCTTCTTCAGGTCCGTACTGCGGCACTGGGTGCAAACGGGTTCCTGCTCCCCCTGCCGCGTCTGCCGGATATAAAAATGCCGTGACAAATGCCCCACCTCCCGAAAACGTTCTCCTTCTATAATAACAAACCAAACCGGTAGCAACGGAACATTTTGTTTGGGAAGCAAACGCTGTCACAGCGCAGAGAAATTATTCCGGTCCTTCCGTACGCGCCGCAGACAGCAGAGCAAGTCCCGCCGCTTCCCCATGTTCGATGGCAACTTCAACGGCGCGTTTCGCAACGTCTAACAAGGATTTGGCGCGGGCGCGGGCGTGATGCGCGTCCACGACCAACTGCGCGATGGCGTCCTGCGTGGCGTCCGGTAATAGAGGTATCCAAAAACCGCGTATATCTTTTGGGTAGATATAGGGTTGCGCGCTCGCGCTTTTATGTTTTACGGACTGCATTTGCCCTACCATGCTGTTCATTACGATAGACAGATAAATCGAGTTTACTTTGGCTTTGTCGGCACGAATAAGTGTGATAAAACTTCCCGGCATAGCAAGTGGCTCTTTTTCTAAAAACGCTTGCGCTCGACCTAAGTATGCACCGACGGAATAATGCACGACATCGCCGTAGTGTAAAACGTAATCGGGGTTTGCTTTGGCAAAGTCAAGGCTTGTGTGGGTAATATCCTCGTCGTTGACAAAGTTGTAATCTATACTGGTACGCCCAATGTACTTTTGTGAAAAGACTAATGCTTCGCCGTCGTCAACATAGGGCGGTTGTTTTCCGTGATCTATAAGCGTTGCCAGATTCCGCAACAAATCACCCGGTGCGTTTGCCTTGACGTGGGCGACAAGGGTGGCGTACTTGGGCTGGAAATATTCGGCGTCGAAACGTTCGGCAGTGGAGACTTGGGCGAAGGTAGATTCATAGGTGTTGGGTTCAGAAGGTTGCCATGTGTCGAGTTGCAAGGCTTGGAGTAATATTTGCTCAGCACGGGCGTAGAATTTGTCAGCGTCTTTCGCTTGTTGAAACGAATTGAGGAATGTTTTTTCTATCGCAAGTTGGAACACTCCACTAATGAGGGGAAGTTTAACCATTTCGCCATCGGGGAGCGACAGGTGCATTTGCACATTGCCTTGAAATTGGCGCATGAGCAGTTGATTTCCGTAGCGACTATTCAGATACGACACGACAAACGCGGATTTGAGTTTATCCTGCCATTCCGTTTTGATTCGCACGGCAACAGTATCTTGGCTGACGTTACAGCGTGACAAATTCACAAAGGATGCGGCCGCATATGCTGTTTTCGATAACACAATGTCGCCATAAACCAATGCTGTATTCTGTTCTTTCCGATGGGCTTCTTCGGTAATGTAGGCAATGTCTGTGTCGTTGATCAAACCGTTTTTTAAGTTCGATATACGAACAAAAGGTACACCATCATCGACATAAGAGTCGGCTTTGATGTCAAAAATGCCTTTGCGAAATACGCTCGCTGCTTCCCCAAAAGTGGTATATCCACCAGGTAATTCCGAAACCATTCGCTCTGCTTGTAGCACCGGCTTAGAGAAGTACAAACTGTCTATTCGAAACTTTCCATTCCCATCAAGAACAACGGAAAGCGGCATCTCAGTTACTTCAAGCCCCTCCAACAGTTTTTCATAGCGGTCACTGTCGAAGGGGCGATTCAGAAAAAACTTAGTTGCTCGCGTTTGGAAAATTCGATAAATGCTTCTGCAATACCATCTTGGGTCATGCCGTCATGGTTAAACAGGTCATGCTTTACGAAGTAGTGCCCATGTGTATCCACCATCAACCGGTCATACACATGAGCGTGCTTGATCCATGACACTTCCGCGCCCGGCTGTGCGCGAAACTGCGCCTCGGAACCGAACAGGTCGTTCATTTGGAGGCGGGTATAAACGCCCTGTGTACCGTCCGGGTGATGCAACTGGTAAACCGATACTGCGTCCGGGTCGCCGAACGTCGCCACGAACTCTTCATAATTGTAGTCACCGGAGGTAGGTGACTCACGCACCGATAAATCCGTCCAGCGAACTCGCCGCTCGGTTTGCAAAATCTTCTCGCCGTTACTTTTCTTGCTTGGTACCTTCTGTGTGGCGAAGAAAATAGGGTAATCGTCCACCTTGGGACACAACGCGCCCGCGTCTGGGTCGTCGTTCCACTTCTGCACGAGAAGCACGGAGGTTTTGGTTCCGGTATGCGGCTTGAAGGTGTCGCCGTCCAGACCCACCACGGCAAGGATGCGACAACGCTCTGCGATAAATTCGCGCAATCGTTTGTCGCTCGAATTGTTGAAGCGTCCCTGCGGCAGAACGACCGCCATTCGCCCACCGGGTTTAAGGAAGTCCAAGTTACGCTCCACGAAAAGCAGGTCGCGCCCGACCGCATTTTCCTGTTTTCCAGTGGTTTTGTGCGCCATGTCGTAGGGCGCGAGCATGTCGGTTTGCTTGATGTCGCCCGCGAACGGCGGGTTCGCCATCAGCACATCGAACTGAAATCGGCGGAAATCTTTGCCCTTCTTGTCGGCAGTCAGTCCGCGCAACTTCTTCCACCCGTTGTTGTAAGTGTCGATCCACTCCTGATGCTTCACTGTTTCATCCCACCGTGTGAAGTCAAGCGTATTGAGGTGCAAAACGTTGGTCTGTCCGTCACCCGCGATCAAGTTCAAACATCGGGCGACGCGCACGGCTTTTTCATCGAAATCAATGGCGAATACTTTCTCGCGCACATATTCATGGCAACGCTCCGGCTTCTTTTCGAGTGTGAAAAGGTGCGACGCAGAGAGTCCTTCGCTTTCCATAATGTCGCGCCAGACGTGGAAGATGCTGTGAACCGTGAACCCCGCCGACCCGCACGCGGTGTCAATTAGCGATTCGGATTCGAGAGGGTTGAGCATTTTCACGCACATATCAATCACCCAGCGCGGCGTGAAGTATTGTCCCTTCTCCCCCTTTGACGACTTGTTAATCAGATACTCAAATGCCTCATCGACAATGTCAAGGTTGGAATTGAACAGTTTTTCTTCTTCGAGAGCACCAACACAGACCTGCAAGTGAGAACCGGAAAGCCGGATGCGTTCGCTCTCGTTGAATACTCCCTCCCACTTTTTCTTGGCGTCGTCGAAAAGATCATCCATGCGGCGACGTAGATCTGCTTCTGTGTTTGTATTGCGGAAGCGTAGAATTTTTGTTGGATTCTGGAACGCGGCAAGTTCATCAAACAGTTTGATGAAAACGAGTTTGAAGACTTCCTCGAAAACATCAACGCCCGCGTTCGCCAGAACTTCGTCCTCCATTTCCTCAATCAGTTGGCGAAGCGACTTGCGCTGTTCCTTCGCTTTCTCCTTATCCACAAGGGTTTGAAAGGTCCACGGCTGATTGACTATGTCCTCGATACTCTGCGTTACTGTCGGCAGGTCCGGCATTTCAACGAAGTAGTTCGGCGGGCGACGTTGGTACACCGACTTCTTGCCACCGTCCGACCAGACCCCGATAGGCGCACCGGTCGCATTGCAGTAGCTACGGAGTTGATCTTTGCCATCCGTCAGCTTAACGGCTTTAACCTCGATGATGATGTAGGGGACATTGGGGCGGTCGGCATCGAAAATCACGATGTCAGCACGTTTTGACGTATCGCGCCCGAAGGTAATAGGGTATTCGATTCCGATTCGCTTGGAGGGGTACTTATAGTGTGTAAGCAATCGGTGAATCCACCCTTGCCGTACAATCTCTTCGGGCTTCGCGGGACGATCTTTATCCGTCGCCAGACACTTCAAATACGGCTTATCGCCTTTTCAGAAAAGGCGCGTCTCGATAGCTCGGAGCGTATTTTCGTCAAATAGATCAAGAGCACGCTTCTTGTCTGCGGCAAGGATCGAAGCGAGGGTCAAGCTCCCGGCATCATCGGCACGATCAATACTCGATTCGACGACAAGCAAAGAATCTTGTACGGAAACAGAGTGCGGATCAACAGAAGCGGAAATACCGCCTGGAATCGCGGAATCAGAGGAATATAAGTCGTTCATAGTGGGACCTTGATTGTAGAGTGCTTCCACACATCCGTCAACTTTGCCTAACCCGGTCACCCCACGTCCGCAGGACGCCGTCGCCGAAGGCGCACACCGGAGGGTATCCATACCCCCGCCCCATAGTGCTCTTCGCCTCCGGTCCCCCCTCTTCCATTCCGATGGGGGAGGGGGTTAGGGGGAGGGAGAAAAACGGGCAAACCTTTCGCTACCAACGTCCCGCAGGGACGACCCGCCGAAGGCGTCTAGGCGGGTGATTCATCACCCGAACTTATCCACCGACGCAGGACCCGGAACCTCCGCGTTCGTCAAAAGCCACCGCGCCGCGTCCGCGTGGTTCAAGTCCAGAAAGCGCATCGCGTACACCAAGCCCTCTTTCGCCGCGTCGTCCAGCATCACCGTCATCCGGTACGCCCCCAGAATCGTCGGCTGAAACCTGCCCACCGCCACCCCGCCGGGATACTTCATCCGTCGCACCGCCTCCCGATGTGCGCTCGGAAACCGCATCGCCGCCGCGCTCGGATCACGCGCGATCCGCGAAAGCAGGCGACTGCGGGGCGAGGTCCCCCAGATCGTCCAGAACACCTTCCCCGTCAGCACACGCCGGAACACCGCCCGCACCGCCTGCGCCTCCGTACAACGAACCGATTGCACATACGCGAACAACTTGTTCCGCGCCGTCCGGCTCAACCAGAATGTGAAACGGTGCTTGAGCGGCACCTTCGACTTCTCCTGCCGCCCGATCCGGTACTCACTCAGGAACGAGAACGTACAGTGCGGGCAACGAAACTGCATCCTGCCGTCCGACCGTTGCGTCGCGCGAACCGTCCCCCGGCACGACGGACAGCGCGGGCGCAGATCCGGCGGCAAACCATACGAAGTACGCCGACACGCCCGACAAACATACCGTTGCTTTCCGTTACGATGCCCCGTCTTGCTCAACTCCCGGCTCGCACAATACGGAGAATCGGGCACACTCCCCCTGCCGCGTATGACGAATCTGAAATCCTGCTGGCATGCCCCACCTCCCGCAACCACTCTCCCCTAAGCATACCAAACAAACCCCATCGAACTAAAACAAATATTTGCCATTCGTCACGAACACCCCCACCGCCACCCAAGTCCCGTCGGGACGACCCGCCGAAGGCGTCCAGGCGGGTGATTCATCACCCGAAACATGCAGCGATTTCGTCGCACCATCCCCCGCCGCACCCTGCAACCCGTGCGGCATCCCCTTCCGGTCCCCCCTCTCCTGCGGAGCGGGGGAGGGGGTTAGGGGGTGGGGGCAAACCATCCGCACAACGACCGTCCCCCTACTTAACCGCCAGCATATCCCGCCCGAGCAAACCACCCTCCTGCATCAACCGCTTCAAATACCGCCCCGTGTGCGACGCCTCCACCTGAATCACATCCTCCGGCGTCCCCAACGCAACCACCGTCCCGCCACCGTCGCCTCCCTCAATGCCCATATCTATCAAAAAATCAGCACATTTGATAACATCGAGATTGTGTTCAATTACAAGCACAGTACTGCCAGTATCTACCAACCGCTGTAAAAGAATCAGCAACTTCTCGATGTCCGCGAAATGCAACCCCGTCGTCGGCTCATCCAGGATATAGATCGTGCGCCCCGTGGAACGCTTCGACAACTCCGTCGCCAGCTTCACGCGCTGTGCCTCGCCGCCCGAAAGTTGCGTCGCCGGTTGACCGAGCCGGATATAGTCCAGCCCCACATCCGCGATGGTTTGCAGACGGCGCGTGATCGAGGTCACCGCGCCGAAAAACTCCACCGCCTCGCCGACCGGCATCTCCAGCACGTCCGAGATGGTTTTTCCTTTGAACTTTACTTCGAGCGTTTCGCGATTGTACCGCTTGCCCTTGCACACCTCGCATGGCACGTACACGTCGGGGAGGAATACCATCTCGATCTTCAGAATGCCGTCGCCCTTGCACGCCTCGCAGCGACCGCCTTTGACGTTGAACGAAAACCGCCCGGGACCGTAGCCGCGCACGCGGGACTCGCCGGTCTGCGCGAACAGGTCGCGAATCAGGTCGAAAACCCCGGTGTAGGTCGCCGGGTTCGAGCGCGGCGTGCGCCCGATGGGGGACTGGTCGATGTCGACCAACTTGTCGATGTGTTCGATACCGTCCACGCCCTCGTGCGGCTCCCAGACTGTGTGGGACTTGTGCAAGGCGTTCATCAGGCGTGGGTATAAGGTGTCCTGGATCAGCGTCGACTTGCCCGACCCGGAAACCCCGGTCACGCACGTCAGCGTCCCGAGCGGGATCTGCACCGAAACGTTTTTCAGGTTGTTCCCCGTCGCGCCCTTGATCGACAGAAACTTGCCGTTCCCCGCGCGCCGCTTTTCCGGGATCGCGATACGCCGCCGCCCGGAAAGGAACGCCGCTGTCTGCGACTCCTCGTTCGGCAAAATGTCTTTCAAGGTTCCCTGCGCCACGACCTGCCCGCCGTGCACGCCCGCACCCGGACCGATGTCGACGACCCAATCCGCAGCCGCCATCGTCTCCTCGTCATGCTCCACGACCAGCACCGAATTGCCCAGGTCGCGCAAATGGACCAGCGTTTCGATCAGACGGGTGTTATCGCGCTGGTGCAGACCGATGCTCGGTTCGTCCAGCACGTACATCACGCCCTGCAACCCCGACCCGATCTGTGTCGCCAGCCGAATACGTTGCGCCTCGCCGCCCGCCAGCGTCGCCGCGCCCCGGTCGAGCGTCAGGTACGTCAGCCCGACCGCGTTCAGGAACCCGAGACGAGCGTCGATCTCTTTCAGGATGCCGCGCGCGATGGTCCGCTCCCGGTCGGTGATGTCCACGCTCTGGAAGAACGCCCGCGCCTTTTCCACCGAAAGGTGCGTCGCGTCGGCGATGTTCTTCCCCCCGAACGTCACCGCTAAGGACTCCGGCTTAAGCCGCTTGCCCTTGCAGTCGGGGCACGGCTTCGACGACATGTACTGCTCCAGATCCTCGCGCTGGGTGGATGATTCCGTTTCCTTGTACCGCCGTTCCAGGTTCGGAATCGCGCCCTCGTACTCGGTCGTAAAGTCGCGCGCCTTCGCAAATCGGTTCGTAAACTTGACCGTGATCTTGCCCGTCGTCCCGTACAGAATCCCGTGTAATTGCTCCTCGGTCAGATTCTTCAGCGGCGTCTTCGGCGAGAACCCTAACTTCGCCGCCGCCGCCGCCAGGATGTTGGGCCAGTACTCCGAAGTCTTCGACGCGAACGGCAACAACGCCCCGTCCTCCAGCGAAAGGTTCCGGTCCGGCGCCACTCGCTCGGGGTCGAAGTCCGCCTGCGTCCCCAGTCCGTGACAGGTCGGGCAAGCCCCATACGGCGAGTTGAACGAGAACGTACGCGGCGCGATCTCCTCGAAACTCAGCCCGCAGAACGTACACGCGAAGTGCTCGGAATACAGCTTCTCCTCGCCGTTGAGGAAGTCGATCCCGACCAAGCCTTTGCCGCGCTTCAATGCCGCCTCGACCGAGTCCGCCAGCCGCTTCTCCACCCCCGGCTTGATCACAATTCTATCGAGAACAATATCGATGTCGTGGTTCTTATAGCGGTCCAGCTCAATGTCCTCGGTGATCTCGCGCACCTCGCCGTCGACGCGCACCCGGACGAAGCCTTCCTTTTTGATGTCCTCCAACTCCTTGCGGTACTCGCCCTTGCGCCCGCGCACGACCGGCGCGAGAACTTGAAGCCTAGTGCCTTCGGGGAATTCCATTATCTCGTCGGTTATTTGACTGGGCTGCTGTTGGGTGATCGGTCGCCCGCAGTTGTAGCAGTGCGGTTTGCCGACGCGGGCATACAGAAGGCGCAGGTAGTCGTACACTTCGGTGACGGTGCCGACCGTGGAACGCGGGTTGCGCGACGTGGATTTCTGGTCGATGGAGACGGCGGGCGAGAGTCCGTCGATGCGGTCGACATCGGGCTTGTTCAAATTCCCGAGGAACTGCCGGGCGTACGACGAGAGCGATTCGACGTAGCGACGTTGCCCTTCGGCGTAAAGGGTGTCGAACGCGAGCGAGGATTTGCCGGAGCCGGACAGCCCGGTAATGACAACCAATTTATCGCGGGGAATATCAAGACTGATATTTTTGAGGTTGTTCTGCCGCGCCCCACGGACGCTGATATATCCGGTGCGGGAGGGGGTGTTGGCGACAATATCGTCGGGGGAGGTAGAGGGCGTTTTGGGCATGGTATTAGATACAACGAGGGCGAACGTTCGTTCCCCTGTTTTGGGTATTGTACCTGCATTCTGGTTCGGTGGGCAACGCGGTAGGGCTTCTTTTTGTCCTACCCGGACGGGGGCAACCTGACGTTGCATCGTTGTACCTGCGGTGCTTGGGAGTCTTGCTACACTTGCCCCCGTGCTGTTTTCCCGCGAATCCGCTGATCCCCTTTCAACACTCCGTGTTGAAAGGGGATCAGCGGATTCGCGGGAAAGTCACCAGTGAAACCAAACAAGAAACGAGCACCGCAGGTACAACGATGCAACGTCAGGTTGCCCCCGTCCGGGTAGGACAAAAAGAAACAAACCCGATCTCAATCGTCCCAATCCGGGTCATAACCCCCAAGTAATTGGGCGGAGATTCGTTTGCCGCCCGTTGCCACAGTGAAAGGCGCGGGATGCAAACGAAGATACGCCGGGGTATTTGCGTCCGGCATCTTAACATTCGTGAGAAGCCAGCGGGCGGCGTCGGCGTGATTCAGTTGCAGACGGTTCATCGTATAGACGAACCCTTCCTTTGCCTCATCATCGAGTTGCACAGTTATCGCCTGTACCCCGAAAACCGTGGGCAGAAAACCGCGCCCGTGGTGACCGCCGGAGTGGGCCATCATCTTTTTTGCAGACTCGCGAACGAGATTGGGAAACTTCATCGCCGCTGCCGCCGGGTCGCGTGGGACGGGAATCGCCGTCGGTCGCCCGGAACGAACCTGCCTACCGGTGGTAACGTTGCCGAACACCTCGCCCGTCAGGACGCGTCTGAAGATCGCGCGTATCGCCTGCGCGTCGGTGCATCGGTTCGCCTGAACATACTCCGCCAGTCCCCGCTGAGCACGCCGGTCCAGAATGATCCCCAGTTTATGCCGATAGCGAAAGATTTTGCTCGCCTCGCGGGGCGCGGATTTATACTCGCTCATCGAACATTTCCCGCATCCCGAACAAACGAATCGAACCCGCCCGTCCGGTCTGCGGATCTCCCAGAGTTTGCTTTTACAAAGGTGACATTTTAGACGCGGGCGGGGCGGTACCCCGTAAGACGACCGCTTGCATGCGCGGCAGAGGTAGCGCTGCCGCCCCTTCACCCGCACCCCCTTTTGTAAGGATGTGCCGCCGCAATGCGAACAAACGGGGGCTTGCTCGCCCGGTTCGGCGGGGCAGTCGTGTTCCGTCATCGTAGCCATTTCATTCATCGAATTACAGGATACCAAAGAAGCACCCCGCGCAACGAACTTTTTGTTTCTTCTTTCAGGAACACGCACTCGCACCTTCGGACAAGAGAAATCCCCCTCGTCCCACCCGCAAGCGGGTACCCGTCCGCGCGACGCCGGGCGGCACCGCTTGACGATACCGGTCCCCCTCTCTCATTCCGATGAGGGAGGGGGTTAGGGGGAGGGAGGAAAACGCGAGGGGGCGCGGGGGAGGGAGGACAAGCGAGGCGGGCATTAGGGGGAGTGAGAAAACAGCGGGAGGGAGGGTACCCGGGGGAGGGAGAAACAATCCACACTATTTTTGCCTCCCCCTTTCCGGATTCGCCCCCGCCGGATTATTGCCTGTATGGAAGTTAAAAAAGGATACTGCCGGACAAACGTAGAAGTATCTAAAATTAAAGATAGGACGTGATTTTGCGAATACAGATAACTTTACGCAACGATTACCCGGTACGATTGCCGATTGACCACTACCATTTGCTACGCGGGGTGCTGTTCGATCACCTGCAACGCAGCGACCCGGCGTTCGCGACATTCTTGCACGACGAAGGCTACCTCGCGGAGACGGGCAAAGCGCAGCGGTACAAACTGTTCGCGTTCTCGTCGCTACGCGGTCCGAAAAACAACCGACGCTTCATCGGTTCGCAAATGGAACTCGCGCCGGGAATCGCGACGTGGCTGATCTCGTCGCCGAAGGAGGACTTCCTGCGCCACGAAGTGACCGGCTTGCTCGAAAAGAACGGACCGCTGGTGATCGGTGGGCAACGGTTCACGGTGGTCGCGCTGGACGGTCTGCCCGACCCGGCGTTCACGGAAACGATGCGGTTCACCTGCCTGACGCCGATAGTCGCCGCCGTCCGTTCGGAAACGCGCACCACGCCGCGCTACCTGCGCCCGTCGGACGGCGTCGCGCTTTCGGAGGCGGTGCGCGTCAACCTCGTCCGTAAACACCGTGCCCTGCACGGCACCGAACCGACGAACGCCGCACTGACCCTGACCCTGAGCGAATCGTACCTCGCCCGTGCCCCCCACGGCGGCACGAAAAAGGTAACGCTTTCCGGCAACGGCACCTCGATTGACGTGATCGGAACCCTCGCCCCCCTGACGCTGACCGGGTCCACCGAACTGATCCAGATCGCCTACGAATGCGGTCTCGGCGAGAAGAACAGCTCCGGCATGGGCATGGTGGAGGTAGACAATGGGTGAACTGTGGTACAATAAATACGAAAAGGTACCTGCGTTCCGAAGAATCGCGCTTACGGTCTGCTCCCGCTTATGGCGGGAGATAGGGACGCAGGTCAATTCCACTCCCCCACCGTATTTCGTTCGATTCCCGCTTCCACAGGCGGCGAACCAGTTCGGTCAACCCTTTAGTCTTGAACGTCCCGATCTGTTCGCGCTGAACGGCATAAGCGAACACATCCGCCAACTGGATCAGCGTGTTTTTGTGCGACGGGACCGGTTTTACCTCAATCGTCCTCGTCGGCAACAGCGTCCGCGCCTCGCGGGCAATCGCCGTGCGGAATGCCTTCTGCCTGGGTATCCCTTCGATGTCCCCTTTGTCGTACCACAACCGTTTGATACCGGTCTTTTCCAAACAGTGGGTCAGCGCAGGGCGGGCGATCAGCCCCGCCGCGCTGTCCGCAACCTGCGAGAGCGGCAAACCAAAATACTCCGTCAATTCGCTGACTCGAAACAAAATGATCGTGACCCGCAGACTTTCCAGGGCGTCCTGAATCACATCCAGAATCTGGTTCTCGGTGAGCGTGTGCCCATGAATCTCAAAGTCACCAGGCTTGCTCCACTTTTGCCGCAACGTAACCAGAATGTCATCCGCTTCCGTCAGATCAGGCACCGTGACGACTCCGACGCCGTAAACATCTCGCGCGTCTGGAGTGGGAGTCCCCGTCCAGTCCAACCCCGCATATTCATTCATCACTCATCTCAGTTGCTAAATCTGCTGGCAATGTGCAGTTCGATTAAAAATAATCCTACGCAAATAGGATCACACCGTAGTTTCTATACTGTTCACATTGCCAGGCAATCACGTAGGGAAGATTCCCTACGAAAGCGAGAATACCACGTACATGATAGGATACGCAATAGTACACTCCGTACGGAGGTCAATATATGATCAATGAGAATATGACACTTGCATTGGAATATCCTGATCCGATGATGACAGATAAAAACGTGCTCACTCTTCTCAATGAAACACCGGACTTTACTGTATCCGCCGAACTTGTCATTGAGCCACTTGCACCACTGTCTATCGTCACACGCATGCCAGGGAAATACTACCGCTCCGACGACGTACCGACACCTGCCATGCTTTACGGCTTGCTGGAAAACGCGCTCGGCTGGCATATCAGCCGGGAACATCGTGCCGACGTGCTAAAGACTTTAGCCAAGCGATTTAAGACCGCAGCAACAGTCTCTAACTCTGGCTTTCAACCGCTTTTGCAATATCACGTTCAGTTCGATCCGATTATTTCTCGCACTACACCTTTCCGCTACAGTGATTACTGGGCACGTTTGGCACGAACTAAAGGACTGGAGTCTGCCAATGGCAGTAGAGAATATAGCGCAGAGTTGATCCCCCTGATGAATGAGGTTGAATTTTGCAAAACACTTCCTAAAGGGGCAGAAAAAACAACCCTAACCGATGGCGGAGGAGTAAAAATCCTGAATGACGTTCGAAGGGGAGACAAGGTAAATGTATCAGGACTTCACGAGTTTCTTCCACATTATTATTTAGCCCCTGCAACAAGAGAATACATCGAACCTGACGCAAACTACAGTGTGGTCGTTCGTACATCGAGAGTCGTGGCTAGCTTACTTGAACGCTTCTTAAATGATCCAACTTCACCTTTATATTTGGGAAGCAACGATGGATGGGTGGAGGCTATATGGATACAACGATGAATGGTTTGGAAACGGTGCCACTACACCCGTATTTGCGTTATGGGCTTGCAATCGCCGTACTACGTGACGAATATGGTGATGCACCTACAGAAGACGGATTACGAAAAGCCCTTTCAGGTTCCTTATTGGAAGGTCTGGAGAAATTTCGTATGCGTACGGAGGACAAGCCAGACACAAGCGAATTCTTGAAATTTGAATCAGTCTCTTGTGCGGATCTGGAACAAGGTAAAGCCGGCGGCGCGAAGGAGGGAGTATACCTATATCCTTCGGTGGTTTCCAACGACGGTGGAGCATCCGAAACCTTCAAAAACGCGCGGGACTTGGCTGATCAGCTTGTGGCAAAAAATGCGAATCTTGACAAGGTTGGAATCGAGCTGAAGCGTTCTATTTGTCCTATCTCTGGTGAATTCAACAATGGGCGAACGGGCGATAAACAAAACCCGGTCGGCACACTATTAGAAGCTTCTTGTGCGACGGTGGCAACTGTTACACCCGACAAAGCCGCATCGGTCATTTTTCATAAAGACAAAGATCAGGTGAAACTTCGCTATACCAGCATTATCCCTGATTTACCATTACGTCAGATGACGGAATACATACAAACGTTCCGTGGTCTATGCGGTAGTAAACAAGGGAGCCAAATGCGATTCGTCTATAAGCCAGTCGCAGACATCAAGGATTTAAAGAAACGAACTTATCAACGGCCACCCATATGTTCTGGAAACTATCCAAACGCCCCGCGTGATAGTGCGGCATTTGGGGCAGTGGGTTTGCTAGCGGCGATTGGTGAATGGGCAAAGGTTGCCGAAGCCGAGCAACGCCAGAAAGCCCTCGTTGTTTTAGAGAGTCTCGCTGATTGTCCCTTATATGTCGTAAGTTACGACAGTATTTCGCAAGCCCGATATTCCCACCATGTAGTTGGTCTGGCAAAATTAGGACAACTGCACAAGATTGTTGGCGACTTGTATTTTCGTACAGTGCTTTATGAAGATGCGGACGCTGCCCTTGTCAAACGGGATGGAAACAACTATCGCCTATTTTACATGATGGCGTCTCGATTTCTGCAAAATTTCGATGCGCCCAGTTTGCGAGACTTCCAAGCATTTCGCACCGAATACGCACAATCACTCAACGCCCTTTGGAACACTTACTTTATGGAAAAACAAAACATTCCCGAATCAATAGTAACCGCCGCCCGTGCTTTAGGGCAGTGGATTAACAGCGCAGCGTATCGCACTGCCGCCGAGGAAAACGAAAAC
>JAYULM010000058.1:0-19210 GCA_043763605.1 Armatimonadota bacterium
CTGCTTTGGCTAAAGCCATCGCTTCGATTCCTGACACTTTGGGGGCCGCTTGTTTTCGTCATTGCAAGTACCTTCAACCGAATTGACGAAGACTATAATCGCCCAACAACCCAATCACCCAATAACCTACCGGTAAAGCGGACCGAAGTTCGCGCAGGCGCGGTAGTCGGCGGCTTCCGGGTCCGACGTTCCGAATCGGGTCCAGGTGGAGGGGCGGAAGACGCGGTCAGCGGGCACGTTGTGCATGTCTACCGGGATGCGGAGCATGGCGGCGAGCGTGATGAGGTCCGCGCCAATGTGCCCGACAGCGATGGCACCGTGGTTCGCGCCCCAGGCGTTCATCACCGAATAAACGTCGGCGAACGCGCCGGTCCCAGTCAGGTTCGGGGCGAACCAGGTTGTGGGCCAGGTCTCGTTCGTGCGCTTGTCCAAAACGTCGTGAACGTTGGCGGGTAACTCTACCGTCACGCCTTCGGCGATCTGCAGGACCGCGCCCAAGCCTTTGACCAGATTCAGGCGGAACATTGTGCAGGGGATGCCGCCTTTGGTGGTGAAATCGGTGGACCATCCGCCGCCGGGGAAATACTCGGTCACGGACGCGCACCATTTCGTCGCTTTCAAACACGCCTCGGCTTCGGCTTCCGTGATTTCGGTGAACGGTTTCAGGGTCGGCTTACCGTCCGTGCCGGTCTGTTGCCCCGTCCAGTCGAGCGCGGCGGGACCGGAGTTGATCAGGTGCAGGATGCCACCCGATCCCGCACCTTCGAGGTCGTATCCGGTAACCCGCTTCACGGCGGCGGCAGACCAGTAGGTACGTACGTCGGCGAAAAGTTGCGCGGTACCGTCCGTCAGCAGGTGTCCGAGGATCATCGAGGCACCGTTCATCGCGTCGTTTTCGGTGGCGACCAGATATGGCTGGCGAATACCGTTCCAGTCGAACGACGTGTTCAGCACCGCCTCCATGAAGTCGCCGTTCGGGAAATGGTCGGTCCAGTTACGCTGCCCCTGAAAGCCGCCGGCGAGTCCGTTGTGCCCGCGCGACTCCTCGACGTATCCCATCTTCGTGAGTTCCGGATTTCCGACCATCAAGTCGCGCGCAATCAGCGTCATCTTAACCGAGAGTGCCCATTCTTCATCCTTACGCTCACGGGAGCGTTGCTTTTCCGCCGGGTTGACATCCGCACCCTCCGGACAGTTTGTTTTAACCCAGATGAGAGCGCGTTCGTATTCAGCGTGGTCGTAGATACCTTTCTCGATGCGGCGGACGAACTCGGTCATGTCCACCGACTCCACGCGCATTCCGAGGTACTCCTCGAAAAACGGCTGATCGACAATCGAACCGGCGATTCCCATCGAAACGCCGCCCATGGCGACATACGAGGTTCCGCGAAGGGTCGCTACGGAGAGTCCGGCACGGGCAAAGCGGATAATCTTCTCGGCGACATCGTCCGGGATGGTCGTGTCCGACGATTCCTGAACCTCGCGCCCGTAGATGCCGAACGCCGGGATGCCTTTTTGCGAGTGCCCGGAAAGCACGGCGGCGAGATAGACCGCGCCCGGCCGCTCGGTGCCGTTGAACCCCCAGACTGCGGTGGGGATGCGGTTGTCCATCGCCATCGTTTCCGAGCCGTAGCACCAGCACGGGGTCACGGTGAGAACGACGCCGACATTCTCGCGGGCGAACAAGGCGGCGCAATCGGCGGCTTCGGCGACCCCACCGATACAGGACGGCGCGATGACGACCTCGACCGCCAGACCGCACGCGTGGCGAATGTTGTCGGTGATCAGAGCGGCGGTCCGTTTCGCCATATCCATCGTCTGGTCTTCGAGCGATTCGCGGACGCCGCCGTAGCGTCCGTCGATGGTCGGGCGGATGCCGAACTTTGGGAGGGGAGTGTGTAGCCGGTTCACCGGCGGATTGAGAGTCATGGTAAACGAAAAACCTTTCGCGCGAAATAGTGTCGGGGTGCGCGGGTAGGTAGCCGCGTCGCCTGCCAGTCGTTTCTTCCGCGAGAAATGGTATTCCTGCTTTTTCGTTTAGTTGTTTTTTACCATTGTTTGGTTTCGATTGCGCGTCCGGGGCGTCTGGTTCTAAGTCACGGGTTCACGGATCATAGAGTAAGGAGTTGCTGCAATATCGCTCCCCTCGGACGCAGTCTACGCGTTGTTCGTCGGCGTCACTATGTGTTTTCGCATGAGCGGTGAGCTATTTGTGCATGAAGTATGATGAAGCGAATCGCGTGATAATCATTGACAACCGTGCAAACATCATATATAATTGACCGTGTCTAAGTAGGCACCTTGATAGACTGTCCTCAACACCACACGGGGTTGAAGGCGGAAGTCATAAACATTACTTGAAACGGAGATATACTATATTTGCATTCGACCCCCTTTTTATCTTTACCACCTGGTGTTGTCCTAGCATATGCAGGTGCACAAACATCGATCGTAACGCTACGGAATCAAGGCTGGCTCCTGTGTGATGGGACGCTCGCCAGTGCGAAGACATATCCTGATCTGTTTGACGCTATCGGATACGCATCAGGCGGTAGCGGAGACACCTTCAGTCTGCCTGATCTCCGCGGTATGTTCCTTCGCGGGGTCGACCTGTCCGGCACCGTCGACCCGGACCTCAAAACACGTTATGCTCAGGATACAGGCGGCAACACAGGTGTAGGTCTTGACCCCGTCGGAAGCATCGAGAATGACATGTTCCGGGCCCACAGCCATCAGGTCACCAACACATGGACCCGTACTCAGTTCCAAATTAGTAGTGGCGGGGATGACTGGAACCCTCCGGCAAATCCGGCATCTACGACATCAACTACTGGTGGTACTGAGACGAGACCGAAAAACGTCTTCGTTTATTATCTGATCTACGCCGGGACTGTCAACACCGACACCGCGCAAATTGTTTAGCGGTGGCTTCATCCGAGCGTGATCCTTTCGTGACACGCTTGATCATTGCCGAGACGATAACGGTCGATCTCCGTTGTCGTAATCTGACCTAACACCTCACAGGAGTAAAACATGTCTTTCGATATCAGTTCAATCGTCGGTAGCGTCGCATCGGTCATCAACACTGCTTTGCCACTCTTGATGGCCTCTTCGGAGTCGGATGGAACCTCTGACGGTTCCCAACCTTCAGACAGTGCTTTGCCTTCTGTGGCAATCGGACCTGCCACGCTGTGGAGGTCCGGCACCTCCTACTACCTCGCCAACATCGCCTCCGCGAGCAGTAGCGGTGACAACCCACTCGTCGTCTGTAATCTGACCACGCCGGTAGGAGAGGAGATGCAGAACTTCTTTGTCACATTGGAACCGATGGATACGTTCGACATCGGTGAATACTTGCCGACATATACTTACGGCGAATGTTCCATCACTGGCAATGGCGGCACGACGCAGACTGAAGAAGGAAAACTCCAGGGCGTTTTTCAAGCGTTCTCGCGAGGCGTTCTCAACGTGGGAAAGGGGATCAATTACGCAATCTCCCCGACCGTCACGTTACAACTCAAACTCAACGTCGGAGCAGGCGGTGTCGCTACCATAGGGATTTTGTGCGGCACCGCTTTAGGACTCGCGTACATTTTCAACGGCGAAAACAGTACCGGTACTGGAGGGACGAAATCCGGTAACTTAAATCAGGACCAACTACAAGGTGAGGATGGATACGCTTACACGATGGCGTTGCCCGACAGTGTTGATTTTTCAGATGGTATCTACGGTTTCTCCGCGAACTTCACCGTGCCTTTGGATGTCGCTGCGAAGTCAAGCGATCCCAACTTGAAAATCGAGAGGGTCACCCCCGAGATACAGAGGCGACTTAAATACGTGTCAGCACGCAAATAGATAAGCCGCTCGTCGCTGAACCCCCGATCCGATCTATCCGTTCGGTGGTTCGTCCGTACCCGACTACAAAACGGTGGGGGTACCGCGAAACGGGAGGGGACCGAGTTGAACAACGTCAAACCTCCGGCTCAGGATGTGCCAGAGGCGCATAAAGCCGACCCGATGTGCGAAGCGTCGACAGGGCTACGGATTGGTCGGTGGCGTGACCACGGGACCGTCCTGCGGCGGGGCGGTTGTCGCCCCGCCGGGCGGCGGCGTCAATGTGCCTCCGGCGGGCGGTGTGCCTGCCGGGGCGGTGGCATTAGCGATGCGTCCGATGCCCGTGATCCGATCCGCGAAACCTACGGCGCGGGCGAGGCGCGCGTCGGCGGAGTAGAAATCGTACGTCGTTTGCACCAACTGTGTTTGCGCCTGGACTAACTGGGTCTGCGCCTGGATCACTTCGACGATGCTCCCGACGCCCTCGCGCCGCGATTCGACGGCGGCGTCGTAGTTGATTTGCGCGGCTTCCTGCGCGGCTTGCGCGGCGGGGATCGCCGCCCGCGCCTGGGTCAGGGTGCGCCACGACTGTTCGACTTCGACCCCGACCGACTGGCGCAACTGGATCAGGCTGGCTTCCGTGCCGCGGACGTTCGCCTGTGCCTGTCGTACCTGGGCACGGGTCAAGCCGCCGTTGAAGAGCGGGTACGACATGTTCAGGCTGACCAGTCGGTTCTGGCTGTTCGGATAGGTATTGTTGCCGACCGGCGTAAACTGGAATCCGTCACTCACCGTCAGGTTCGCCTGCAGACCGTCGTTGATGCGGGCGAGTCCGACCCCGGTCTCGTTGACTTCGAGATCCTTCTGGGAACGGGCGATGTCCGGTCGGGTCCGATAGGCGGTCTCGGAAAGTATGTTCACTGTTTCGATGTCGGAAATCGTCGTCGGAATGGGCGCACTCAACACCGTGACCGGGGTGGATTCGGTCGGCGCGGGAACGTCGGCAATCGTGAGTTGTTCGCCGCCAACGATTCCGATACTCTGCTTCAGTTGTGCCTGGGCGATGGCGGCGTTGTTCTGGGCTTGCAATAACGACACCTGCGCATTGAGCAGATCTGCGCGCGCCTGGAACGTGTCCTTTCGCGGCGAAACCCCGGCTTCGACCTGAGCCTCGACTACTGCGAGCGTATTCTCGGCGCGGGCGACCTGCGAACGCGATACCGTCACCAGTGCCGCTGTGCGCAGGGAATTGAAGTAATTGTTCGCGACATCGGCGATCACGCGCTGGCGCGTGTCTTCCTCGCTGAACTTCGCGCCACGTAGCGATTGCCGCGCCTGCTTGTTGCTGAGTTCGCGGTTGAAGGAGTCGAATATGGTGTATGATGCGGACGCGTCGAACTGTTTGTTTTCCGTGGTTCTTCCGCTACTGACGACAACCGGGACGCCGCCAATGAACTGAGTCACGGAGCCGGTCGTGAGCCGGTTATTATAGGTGTAGCTCGGTTGCACACGCGGGTAATAGTCGGCTTGTTGCGCCTTCAACCTCTGTTCGCTGGCTTCTCGGCTTGCTTGAGCCTGAGAGACGGTCGGTTGCAAGCGCAGGGCGAGTTCGATGGCACTTTCCAGACTCAGTTGCTCGGGTGCATTCGTGACCCGATTGTTTCCTGGTGCGGGTGCGGGGACATTATTCGACGGATTTCGTTCCTTCTGTTCGTTTTTAGGAAATATCGGTCCCTTCTTCCGGGTTTCGTTCGGGGGGGTGGTCGATATTCTCTCCGACGGGATCGGTGTTCCCTGTGGGGCGGGAACGGGTTGCGGTTCCTGCGCCCGGGCGGCGGCGGTCCCGAGACAAAGGGCGACAAGGCTGTATGCGGCGACGGGCAACGGTCTGCCCCGCCGGAACGACGTTTTAGCGATCACGAAAACTGAATCCTCCAAGAAACCGGAAGGCTTTACGAAACCCCGGTCAAAATTCTGCGTCCATTCGGTATAATTATCTAAACAGGTGAAACTGAAAACTTTATGAAAATATACACGCGAACAGGCGACTCCGGCGATACCGGACTTTACGGCGGACAGCGCGTCAGCAAGGATGACGTGCGTGTCGAGTCCTACGGCGCGGTAGACGAGGCTAACGCGGCACTCGGCGTCGCCGCCGCCCACCTTACCGACAATGAGTTATGCGGTTTGGTTGCACGACTGCAAAGCGAACTTTTCGTCGTCGGGGCGGACCTGGCGACTCCACTCGCCCGCGACGGACGGGACGGCACGTCGATTGTACCGCGCATCGAGGAGAAACATGTCGCGGCACTCGAACCGCTGATCGACCAGTATGTGGCAGAACTCGCGCCGCTACGCAACTTTATCCTGCCGGGCGGCGACCTCGGATCGGCATACCTGCATCTGGCGCGAACAATCTTGCGCCGCGCCGAACGCCGCACGGTGACGTTGCTTCACGTAAACCCCACCGAAACAAACGAAGCGGTGATCCCGTATCTGAACCGGTTAGCCGACCTGATGTTCGTCCTCGCCCGCATCGCGAACCATCGTGCCGGTGTCGCCGACGTGCCCTGGACCCGGGAAGAGGTGAGTTAGTGGTCAGTGAGTAGTGGTCAGTGGATAGTGAGTAGGCTCAATCACTGCACACTGACCACTACTCACTGACCACTAACTCACGGTATAATCGAACCGGAAATCCCTCATGCCGGAGAATTTGGAGATCGTACGACAACCTGTGCCAGGAAATATGACTA
The DNA here is from genome assembly GCA_043763605.1 of Armatimonadota bacterium. Classification (GTDB taxonomy): domain Bacteria; phylum Armatimonadota; class Armatimonadia; order Armatimonadales; family Armatimonadaceae; genus JACMIU01. Next base: position 6,588 of record JAYULM010000058.1, read on the forward strand.
CCGACACGGCGACGCCCCCCGACGGCTCGGGCGAACGGGTTCCGATCCCAACTTTAGAACGACTGACCACTTACCTCCGCTGTCTGGTGGAGATGCGGGCTACCGAAATCGAAACCGTCTCTTCGGCGGAAATCGAGCGTAACACCGGTATTAACGCCGCGCAGTTCCGGAAAGACCTTTCCTACTTCGGCGAATTCGGCAAACCGGGGGTCGGATACAGCGTCGCCGAACTTGAGAACCGGATCTCGCGCATCCTGAAGATCCACGAATTACAACCGATCCTGCTGATCGGGGCAGGAAACCTGGGGGCGGCTCTGGTGGGATACCCCGGGTTGGAAGAGCATAAATTCAATATCGTCGCCGCGTTCGATAACTCACCCGCGAAGATCGGCAAGCGCATCGGTTCCGGCATGGAAGTTCTGAACTTCGCTCGACTCGGCGAAATAAACGCTGGAGTTTCGGCGCGGATGGCGATTCTGGCGGTGCCGCAAAATGCCGCGCAGGCGGTCGCCGACGTTGCCATCGCGCACGGCGTCCGAGCGATACTCAACTTCGCCCCGGTGTTGCTACGGGTTCCGCGCCATGTGATCGTGCGCAACGTTTCGTTCTTGCAGGAACTTGCCGTCTTGTCGTATCATCTTTCGGAAAGTACCGAGAATGTACATTCTTTCAACGGCACTAAACAAGAAAACGAGGACGACGGAAAATGAGTGATGTGACATTGGGGACTGCGAATATCTGGTGGCTCGGGCAAGGCAGTTTTGTTTTCGAGGGGCTTCACAGCGGACCGCTTGTCGTGGACCCGTATCTATCGAACTCGGTCGGCGACGGGGGTGGGTCGCAACGGCTTTTCCCGGTGCCGGTCGCGCCGGGGGATCTGCGCGTTTCGGCGATCTGGTTGACCCACGACCATATCGACCACACCGACCCGCTAACATTGCCCGCGCTGATCGCCGCGAATCCGGATGCCCCGATTTATGCCCCGCCGGAGTCCGTCGCGCATCTGGCGAAACTCGGCATAGTTGGGGCGTCGGTGCATCCCATCGAACGAAACGCCCGCTACGATTTGCCCGGAGTGACAGTACACACGACGTACGCGGAGCACACCCCGGATTCGGTCGGGCTGGTGTGCGTGTTCGAGCAGGGACCGACGATCTATCACACGGCGGATACCGAGTACTTCGACGCCATCGCGGACGCCAAAAAGTTCGCCCCGGACCTGCTGTCGATCTGCATCAACGGGCGTTGGGGCAATATGAACATCGCCGACGCCGTGCGTGTAACCAACGCCATCGCGCCGCGTTTCGTCCTACCGATGCACTGGGGGCTGTTTGCGGATAACACCGCCGATCCACAAGAGTTCGTTCGCGAATTACAGGCGTCGGGTAGCGTCGTTGAAGCCGTCGTGCTCCCGTCGGACGGTCTTGCGCGATATACGGTGTCCCGTCCGGTGGCGTAAGGCAAGGCTTTCCCGCCGTGGCACCCCCAAACTTTCGGCGGCTCATCCCGCTGCTGATTCTCCTGCTCCTCGCCCCACTCGCCCTCTGGGCGGGTGCCCTTCTGAGCCGCCCGCAAGCGACTGCGCCCGAGCAGTCGCGGCTTCGCGTCACAGTTATCAACGTCGGGCAGGGCGAAGCGACTCTAATACGTACGCCCGGTGGCGGGACCATTCTGATCGGTGCCGGTCCTCCCGAATCAGGCGGAGATGTGGTGGCGGCACTGCAAAGCGCAGGCGTGCGGCAAGTCGACCTTCTCATCCTGCCCTATCCGTATGCCGAAGCGTGCGGCGGTGTGCCGGAGTTATACCTATCGTTCGAGATAAAAATGATTCTGGAACCGGGTGGCGGGCGCATCAACCCTTACATTAGAAGCGAGGAAGTCAAAAATCTCGTATCCGCCACCGATGTGCAGATCGTCCGTGCCGGGTCGGGAGTCCCGCTTGATGAGGGGCGTGTGAAGGTAGAGATACTCGCTCCGCGCACCATTGACGGAAGCCGCGAGGCACCGGACGATTCCCTTTTCGTTAGCCTCCGCTACGGCAGAACGCGTTTTCTGTTTGCGGGGGGCATCGGCGCGAAAGGGGAACGCGCTCTCCTCGCGGAAACCCCGGACCTCAAGGCGGATTGGCTTCGTGTCGCCCGCTCGGGCGCACCGGGAACCTCCTCGTCGGAGTTTCTTCGTCTCGTCTGTCCCGAATTTGCCGTCGTCAGCGTTGGACCGAACGGGGACGGTTTTCCCGATGCCGCTACCCTGAATCGGTTGCGGGCTACAGGGGCAAAACTGTACCGGACCGACGAGAACGGCGGTCAGAATATCACCTTCCAGAGCGACGGACGCGAAGTGACGCAGGGAAGCGGCGACCCGTAGGCGAACACTGTTTCCATGAACAACGAATCATTGCGGATTTTAACGCCCGCCGATAAGCCGGTCTACATGCGCCTGATGGCGCAAGCGTTCGAGCGAGGTGGGGTACAGAAGGACATCGTTCACGACGAAAACTTCGGCTCCGAGACGGCAGGTATCTGGGCGAACGATCAACTGCGCGCGGCGGTGACGGTACGCCCGTTCACGCTACACTGGAGCAACGCCGCTTCCGGGATGCTGTCGATGGGTGGCGTCGCGGGCGTCGCCACCGGCATCGAGGCGCGGGGGCGCGGTTACGTGGATCGCTTGCTCCGCGACGCGCTGGTGCGGATGCGCGACGCCGGGCAGGTCGTCAGCGCGCTATATCCGTTCGCGTGGGCGTTCTACCGCAAATTCGGCTGGGAGTGGGTCGGGGAGAAGCGTTCCGTCACCCTGCCGCTCCGCGAGATCAAGGCGACCCCGGAAGGGCGATTTGTCCGCGAGGTGCCCGGCGAATCGGCGCGGGAGTTGCTCGCGCCGGTCTATGAACGCTATGCTGCTCGTTACCACGGCATGTTTGCTTCGGACTCGCATCAGTGGGGGGATAAGTTGGCGCACAGCGAGGAACGCACTACCTTCGTGTACGCCTATTTTCCCGAGGGCGGGACCGAACCGACCGCCTATCTTCTGTGGCGGTATGACAGCGGCGGCTCCGATGCGGGCGAAATCCGCGAATTTATAGCGTATACGCCCGACGGCTATCGCGCCCTGTTCGGCTTGCTTCACTATCTCGGAACTCAGTGCCGCACCGCGCGACTCGTCGCACCCGCCGACGCCCCGCTGTGGTCACAAATGTACCACTGGGAAATCAGCACCAAGATCGAACCGGTCTTCCAGGCGCGTGTCGTGGATGTTTGTGCGGCGATGACGGAACTCGCCCCGCCCCCCGATTACCCGGATGGTGCCGAAGTAACGGTGCAGATCGCTGACGAAGCCGCGCTCTGGAATCACGGGAAGTTCCGTATCGGGGTGGTAGGCGGGAAGATCCACTGCGTCACCGATTCCGGAAGCGGTCCTGCGGACGTGACGATGGACATTCAAGCGTTCTCGCAAGCGTTCTGGGGAGCACCCGCGCTGTCCGTTCTACGGGAGGCGGGGCGCATCGAAGTAGACAACGACGCGGGGTATGAAAATCTGAGCCGACTTCTGCCCGCCGCCCCGGTTTTCACGCTGGATTTCTTCTGAGAGTGGGGATATGCAGGGGCGTCACGTTACCGGGGAACTTCGTTCCTCCGCTGGAAGCGCGACCACCCAGAGGGTACCCGGTAATCCTGCGGATTAAGGTGACGGGACGCTTTATCGCGAACCGAACGATTACCCTAATCCGCAGGATTACCGGGTACCCTCTGGGTGGTCGCGCTTCCAGCGGAGGAACGAAGTTCCCCGGAAGTTCCCCGGAAACGCGATTCAGTTGTACTGTCGCATCGTCAGGACGACCTTGCCCATGATCTGCGCGTCTTTCGTGATGATCGGGCGCAGGTGCGGGTTCTCGGGTTGCAGACGGATGCCGTTCTCGCCCGCCGTGTAGAACGTCTTCACCGTGGCATCCTCGCCGCCGAGCAGGGCGACAACGATCTCGCCGTTCACCGCCGTTTCCTGTTTGCGCACCACAACGATATCGCCGTCGAAGATTCCGGCATTGATCATCGAATCCCCCTTGACGCGTAAGGCGAAACATTCGCAGTCGCGCGGGATCATCGTATCCGGGAGCGGAATGTTATCCTCGACGTGTTCGATAGCGGAGATACCCATACCCGCCGAAACTTTACCGACGAGGGGCACGGTCACGGTGCGGCGGCGCGCCATCGGTGCACCGTCCTGCAGGATCTCTACTGACCGGTATTTGTACGGGTCGCGCTTGATGAACCCCTTATGCTCCAACTGGTTCAGGTGCTTCTGAACGGAGCATGACGAGCGCAGGCCGGTGACCTTTCCGATCTCGCGTACCGTCGGTGCTTGTCCGTCGCGCAAAAGTGCCTTGCGAATCACCTCTAAAATCTCTTGTTGCTTGGACGAAATATTTTCGCCCGTGTTACCGCGCCGTGCCGGGGTGTTCCCACGACTATTGCCGCCCGATCCTATGATTGCCATGTGTAGCCTTCCTTCGCTTGCGGACGTTGCCGGACAAGCACCAAGGGTGAAAAGTTGTTTACAATATACCGCCGTCTCCGAAAAAAGGCAAACAAAAAGTTGCTCCGAAGGCAAACAAAGAGTTGACAAACAATAGGCGAACGGCTACAATACCGCCAGTGAACTTATTGTTTGCTGTCGGGTAAAGTTTTACACACTCGGGGGTTCCGGTTTACCCGGTTCCGGTGTAGTGGGTATAGACAACACAGAATGAACTCGGTGCCGAAAGGCAACGCAGGGAGGATGAGAAATGGCACTTGAAATGAGTAGCGGCGACGGGACCTTCCGGGCACAGATAATGAAATCGATCCGTATCGGAAAAATTTCGATGCGACGGCGATTGCAACTCGTCGCGGCGGGGCAGGGGTTGGCGGCGATTGCCGCGCTGTTATTCGTAGGGGTAACCGGTGCGCGTTCGATCACGGAGCGGTCGGACAAGGTATCGATTCGCACCGTGGTTCCAATGAGCGTCGGCGAGGGCGAGACACTCTGGACACTCGCACGGCGGTACGGCAACCCGGCCGAATCGCAGCTGGACCGGGTGGATACGTTAGCCCGGGCAAACGGCTTGACGGCGGGGGCGATGTTGCACCCGGGGCAACGGCTCGTGGTTCCCGTTGAGAACCCGCGCGAAGCGGCACTGCTTCAGCCGACGCTCGCGAAGCGGTAGAGTATACGCGTAGTTCGGGGGATTGTAATCCCCCGTTAAACGGATTCGAGGGGCTGTTCTAATTCACTCCGGCAACCACACCGGTAGTTCGAGGGCGAAATGGCACGCGGAGCGGTGCGGTGGTGAGCCGACACCCTCCGCGTTTTCTATGGGCAGGTATGGCGGATCGACTTCGGCGCAGATTTCGCGCGCGAACGTACACCGTGTGCGAAACCGGCAACCGCTCGGCAGATTCACCGGGGACGGCGGGTCGCCTTCCAGTGGCGCGCGTTCGCGGCGGCGTGCCGGGTTCGGGACCGGGGCGGCGGCGAACAGGGAGCGGGTGTACGGATGACGCGGGTTCCGATACAGTTCGTGCGCTTCCGCGATCTCCACGATACGCCCCAGATACATCACCGCGACCCGATGCGCGACATGCCGGATCAGCGAGAGGTCGTGTCCGACGAACAGATAGCCGATGCCGCGCTCCTTCTGCAGGTCCATCAACAGATTCACCACCTGCGCGCGCACCGAAATATCCAGCGCGGAAACCGGCTCGTCCAGAACAATCAGTGACGGATTCAGTGCCAGGGCGCGCGCGATTCCGATCCGTTGCCGCTGACCGCCGGAAAACTCGTGCGGGTAGCGGGTCGCGACTGCCGGGTTCAGCCCGACATCGGAGAGCAGTTCGCCGACCCGTCGCTCCCGTTCGCCACGTGTTCGGTGCGTTTGGTGAATCTCCAGCGGCTCGCCGATGATCTCGCCAATGGAGAGACGCGGGGACAACGACGCGAACGGGTCCTGGAACACCATTTGCACCCGCTGGCGCAGATCGCGCAGTTCCCGGTCGGACGCTGCGAACAGGTCCTTATCTTCGAACTTTACACTGCCCGATGTCGCCGGTACAAGCCGCAACACCGCGCGGGCGGTGGTCGATTTGCCGCACCCGGACTCACCGACCAGACCGAGGGTTTCCCCCGCCGCGATGGAGAACGACACCCCATCCACGGCACGCACCGTCTGACCGCCGCCGAGCGGAAAATGCACGTGCAGATCCTCCACGGAAAGCAAACTCATTGTTGCGCCTCCGGCGCGGGGGAATTGTTCTCGCTCGCCGCGACCCGCAGATGGCAACGCACGACGTGCCCCGGCGAGAGCGTCACGGTCGGGAGCGGTTTCTCGCAAAGTCCCGGCACCGCTTCCGGACAGCGCGGACGAAAGGGGCAACCGCTGATCGCCGAAGCATTCGCGGGCGGTTGTCCTTTGATATAGGGGAGCCGGGTCGCCCCGTCGGGGATAGACTCCGGGAGCGACGCCAGAAGCCCTTTCGTGTATGGGTGCGACGGACGGGCGAAAAGTGTGTGTGCGTCGGTGGTTTCCATCACCTGACCGGCATAGAGAACCACGACCCGGTCGCACGTTTCCGCGACGACGCCGAGGTCGTGGGTGATCAGAAGCACCGCCATCCCTTCCTCGGTGCGCAGTTTGTTGAGAAGAGAAAGGATCTGAGCCTGTACGGTGACATCGAGGGCGGTGGTCGGCTCGTCGGCGAGGAGCAGGGCGGGTCGGCAGGCGAGAGCCATCGCGATCATCACGCGCTGGCGCATGCCCCCGGAAAGTTCGTGAGGATATTGCGCCGCGCGTCGCTCCGGAGAGGGGATCTGTACCCGACGCAGGGCATCGACCGCTTCGGCGTAGGCGTTCTTTTTGTCCCGGATGTCACGGTGCAGTCGGACCGCCTCGGCAATCTGTTCGCCGACCGTGAACACGGGATTCAAACTGGTCATCGGGTCTTGAAAGATCATCGCCGCGACGCCGCCCCGAATGTGCTGCTTTTGCTTTTCGGAAAGTGCCAGAACGTCCGCACCGTCCAGGGTGATCTTGCCCTGTACGACGCGCCCCGGTTCCGGGATCAATCCGAGTACGGAAAGTGCAGTCATTGACTTGCCCGAGCCGGACTCGCCGACGACGCCGACGACCTCGCCGCGATGGACCGACAGTGAGACGCCGTCCGTGACACGGTTCATCGCCCCTTTCGCGCCGGGGAAGGCGATAGAAACGTTTTCAAGCAAAAGGAGTGGCGGCGAATCCGGCGCGGCGGCGGAAGAAGGGGCGGCGGCAAACATTGACGAGGATTATATCACGCTTCTTTTTGCAGTTGGAGGAACGCCAGAATGTCTGCTTCCTCGGGGATACCAGTAGTTGCTCCGTATGACTGGACCGCGTGCGCCCCGACTGCGTTCGCGAAAAGGGCGGTTTCGGGGACGTGCCAGCCGCGAGCAAGTCCCCACAAAAAACCCGCGATCCAGGCATCGCCCGCGCCGAGTGAATCTACCGCATCCACCACAAATCCCGGTACGTAGAAGTTATCTTTTTCAAGCGGGGCGACGTAGCAACCGTCCTTGCCTGTTTTGATAGCGACGTTCGTTGCGCCGCCCGAGCGGAAGAATTCGACCTGACTTTCGAGGTCCGATTCGCCTGAAAGGGACCGGGCTTCTGCATCCGAGGGCAGAAACCAGTCCACGAACGGCATCGCGTCTTTCAACGCACTCCAACCACGGGATCGGGGATTCATCACCGTGTCCAAGGTGACGAGCATGCCGCGACGCTTCGCCTCCTGCGTGATGGTCGCAATTCCATTCTCCGCTTCAAGCGCGGTCATGAGTTGGGGACCGGCTATATGGAAAATTGTCGCGCCCTGCGTCGCGTCCCAGTTTGTGTCGGAGGCGCGAAATGCCGCATTCGCGCCGGGCACGTGCAAAAACGAACGTTCGGCGTCGGAATGGACGCAAACCGTGGTCGCGGCGGTCGGCACTTCGGCGAACCGCCGCACACCGCCCGTATCCACGCCGGCGGCGCGAACCGCGTGAAGAATAAAGTCGCCCAGTCCGTCCGTGCCGACCGCGCCAAGCAAGGCAACGTTCGCGCCCAGTTTCGCCAGCGATACAGCGGTGTTCGCCGCGCACCCGCCGACGTGAAGTTCGACGCGGTCCACGAGTTGCAGGGTTCCGCGCTCGGGCAAAGAATCCACGGTCGCCGTCACGCAGTCCGCGACAAGCAATCCGAAACAGGCGATACGTATTTCCATCAAAATTTCACTTTCAAGGGATGACCGGAGGAGGGACCGCTCCGTCCGGGGTAAACGGATCGCGGCTAAGCAGAATCACGTCAATCAGGGCGGGACCGTCGGCGCGGATTTCCAAAAGGTGCGGTCCCCGTGGAATCTTCGCCGAGCCGAAGCGGGTCCACACCAGTGCGCCATCGGCAAACAGGTTGCCGACCTTTTGCGGGATCGTCGCTTCGCTCACCAGAGGGCTACCGTCCAGTCGTAGCGAAACCAGCGCGTCCGGCGACATCGCCACCCACACATCGCGCGTCGACTCGCCGCCGAGGTTGATTTCGTATTGCGCGACGGCGGGCGCATTGTCAGGGCGCGCATCAACACGCAACACGCGCCCGCCGGACGCCCCCGGAATCGGGCTTTCCTCGTCGAAACTGTGAGCACCCCTCGGCACTTCGGCGTCTTGCCAGAAATAGTGGCGTCTCTCCGCCCGCAACCCTTCCAGATACGACAGGAGTTGGCTCAATCCCGGGTACGGATTTTCCTTTTTATACATGATGGAGTTAACATTCATCATGTACCGACCGGCATCGTCCGATTTTTCGGCTTTTGCGACTTTGATCAGCCGCTCGGCTTCCGCGCGCGCCGAGGCGTACGCTTCCTGCGGGACGGGGATGATCGGGTAGTTCAGTAGTCGAATCGGCTCGGGGCCAATCGTCAGGAACAGCGTCTGTTTTTTGAGTTCGCCTTCCGCGTTCGTGCTCCATGCTACCCGGCTCGCGGTTTTATCGCTGGTCGCCGTTTTCGGGACGCTAATGCTGATGCGCTGCTTTCCCTTCGGGTTCCAGAGATAGTACACCAGACCGGCACCCGGCTCCTCGATGCCATATGCCCGCCCGGTCTCGCCGAAATAGTAGAACTGTCCCGCGCGACTGGTCGGCAACCACCAGCCGCCCCCGGCGGTGAGCATGGTGGGAGACAGTCCCGGCAACTCGCGGCGCGGATAGAATACCGCGCCGGGTGTCTGACTCGCGCCGACACTTTCGAGCCGGGAGCGCACGCCGGTGCTATCCAGTATCGCCGCGTAGTCCCGGAGCCAGTCCAGTTGCTCGGGTGCGGCGGATAAGTCGAACGACGCCCGGTTCGGGGAGGCGACACGCACTCCCGTAACGAACAGCCCCTTCGCTCCCGATTCGCGAAGCCAGTCGAAACTGCCCGTCAGCGCGATCTTGCTGTCATACCCGACCGTCTCCTTACCGCTGGCATAGGGCGAATCGGCGGTCCCCAGGACTGGGAGCCACACTGTTTTGGGAGATTCCCCTGCCTGTGCGAGTGTATACGCCGCCGAGCGCGTCGCCAGGTCCGACCCGCGCCCGTAGGCGACGATGCCCAAACCGTCGAAGCCGTGCGTCGGGGGAAGCGCGGCAAACAGTTCGTTCCAGCCCCCGCCGCTCCCGTTGCGGTACACCACCGGCACGTCGGCGACAGTTCGCTTCAGCGTCACCGCAAGATCGTTCATGTAGTCGCGCACCGACTCGGCTTTGAATGCGGCTAAGTCCGCCCAGAACGCCGACCGCGCGGACTGTGCGCGGAGTCTGGCTTTCGTGCCTGTGTGATAGAAGGCGGTCACACCTTTGCCGCCACTCCAGAGCGGGAGTAGCCGGGCAGCTTCGTCAAACGTGGCAATAGTCGGGTCCATAATGCCCCACGACGAGACGAGATTCGGCATGCCACGATACTTCTTACCCAGATATGCAGCCCATTCGCTCCGGAACGCGTCGGAGGAGGGGATGAAACGGGCGAACGTGTCGGTCAACGCTGTGTTCGCGGGCAGTGGGTCACACAGGAAGCGGAACCCTTTCCCGAAGCGGACGCTGGAAAACGTCGTAATCACGGTGTCGCGGTACGCGTCGAAACCTTCCCACAGGTTGCGCATCCCGATCTCGCTCCCGCCGCCACCGCTGGTGGAATTCCCGGCACCGTAAACCCGCTCCGGGACGAGCAGTATCACTGTCTGCCGCGTCGAATCAGTCAACGAGGAGTCGGTGTCCGCTTTCGCAGTCACGCGCAACCCGTTGCCCTCTACAGACGCTTCGCCCTCTTCGCGCACATCGCCCCCGCTGGTGCCGACGGCGAAGTAAACCCCGGCAACGGCGTCCGGCACGGTGAATCGCAGATCGCCGCCGCCCGGCGGGACCACCTGCCGGAAAGCACCGGGGCGGACCACATAGCCGATCAACGGTTCGCGGGGACCGTCGTTGAGCGAAACGCCGTAGGTGAAACCGCTACTATCCAGATGATCGACCAGCCGCTGTATGTTCGCGGGCTTGACCGAGGTGATACCGCCCTGTGTCGGCTGGACGTAAATGTCAAGAACGCCGTGCGCTTTCAGGAGTGCCAGCGCGGCGATGTCGCTTTCGTAGTCGGCTTCGGTCGCCGCCGCTGTCCACGACTTCGCCTGGAACATGCCGCCGACAGGAACGAACGGCTTGTCGTCCCAGACCAGCGTGTGTGCGGCATTGATATACCATCGGTGCGCGGTCCCCGTCTTGTCCTTATAGGAGCCTTGTGATCGGACGGTGAACTGCGCGTTCGCAGCACTCGCGGAAATCACGGCGAGCAAAGAAGCGACAAGGAAAAGACGTTTAAGCATAAGAATTGTGTGGAGTACCCGGCTTCGGGACGGCACCGAATTATACCGTTTCTGACTCCTTGACGCCGCCGCCAACTTCACGCTATCCTTACATCACATTTTTCGCGAAAGCAAACGAAAGGAAACGCGGCACATCGACGGTGCCCGCCGGGTGAAAAACCGATGGAAAGATTTCTGGCACTGGATATGGGGGCGGAGTCGGGTCGCGGCGTCGTCGGGACGGTGGACGCGCAGCACGAGACCGTTTCGCTGGAGGAGGTCCACCGATTTCCGACCGGTGCGATCCGCCTCGGAAATTCGCTTCACTGGGATCTGCCGCGAATCGTCTCCGAGATAGGCACGATTATCGGCAAGGCGAGTGAGGAAGGGAAACTCACCGCCATCGGCACCGACACGTGGGGCGTCGATTACGGGCTTTTAGACCGGTCCGGGAATCTGGTCGGGTTGCCGCTCCATTACCGGGACCGCCGCCATAACATCGGTCAGATAGAACGTGCCTACGCGAAAGTATCCCGGGAAGCGGTGTTCGCGCGGAGCGGTTTACAGACGATGCCGATCAATACGCTATTCCAACTTGCCGCCGCCGCCGAGCACACCCCGCGCCTGTTGGACGCCGCTGACACGTTGTTGATGATCCCCGACTTGCTTCATTACTACCTGACCGGGACGGCGCAAAGCGAATATACCATCGCCACCACTAGCCAGATGTACGACTCCGTCGCGGGGGGCTGGGCGACGGAACTGCTGGAACCGCTCGGGATTCCTGCACGCATTCTCCCCGCCGTGGTGAAGGACGGAACCCCCTACGGGACGCTCCTGGCGCAGTTCGGAGTGGGCGAGGTTCCGGTTGTCGCCCCCGGGGGGCATGACACTGCATGCGCTGTTGCCGCCGTGCCCGCCGAGGAGGGGGACGGATGGGCATACCTTTCGTCGGGCACATGGTCGCTCCTCGGGGTCGAAGTATCGAAGCCGATCCTGACTGCCGAAGCGTTCGCTGCGAATGTCACCAACGAGGGCGGGGTTTGCGGGACGATCCGTCTCCTGAAAAATATCGGCGGATTGTGGTTGGTCCAGGAGTCACGTCGAGCCTACGCCCGCCTCGGTTCGGACCGCACCTACGACCAACTCACCCGCCTCGCCGGGGAAGCCGCGCCGCTCGCCGCGTTCGTCGATCCCGATCACCCGTCGCTCCTCGCCCCGGACGATATGCCGAAGGCGATCCGGGAACGGTGCATCGCGACCGGTCAAACGCCGCCCGAAGGGATCGGTGCCACGATCCGTTGTTGCCTCGACTCGCTCGCGCTGAAATACCGGTATGTGCTGAATCAGTTGGAAGCGATTACGGGACGCTCTATCCACACGCTACACATCGTCGGCGGCGGCTCGCAGAACCGTTTGCTGAACCAGATCGCCGCCGATGCCACCGGACGCCGGGTACTCGCCGGTCCGGTGGAAGCGACCGCGCTCGGAAACGTTCTCCTGCAGGCGCGGGCGACGGGACATTTGGGTACACTTGCCGATGTACGCCGGTTCGTGCGTAACTCGGTCCGCCCGGAAGTCTACGAGCCGGAAGCGGGCGAAACGGCGCGCTTCGACGCGGCGTATGAAACATTCGCGGCGCAGGTGGAGAATATATAAGTACACGGTCGGGTCGTTGCGGACGCTGAAGGGTTCCGGTGGAAGCCTTCGGCTGTAGACGCTTCGCGTCGGGCTGTACCAAAGCGTTG
>JAYULM010000059.1:0-4953 GCA_043763605.1 Armatimonadota bacterium
CCTGCGGACGCGGGCTGGTGTAGAACGTTCCGTACGCGCGGACGCCGTTCGTACCCGCGCGTCCGCAGGACGCTGACGCCGAAGGCGCACACCGGAGGGTTTACAAACCCCCGATTCCCCGTCGTTTTTATCCCAAATTTTGTTTCCGTTATTCCTTTCCTTTTTCCAGTGTAACAGCATAAGCGGCACCCACCGCGATCAACCACACAGTGAAGCGAGGGATACGGGAATGACGGCAACGGCAACGGTTACAGCGACAACCAAAGAAGCACGGTACGTGCTGACCAACATCGAAAACAACAACAACAAGTTCTGGAATATCCGCCTGTTCGCGGATGGCTCCTGCGAGACCCATTGGGGACGTGTCGGCGAGGACGGGCAACGGATGGGGGCGGGGGCGTTCAGCGAAACGCAGTTCGACGCGAAGTGCCGTGAAAAAGAGAAAAAAGGGTACCGCCTGCAGAAAACGCTGGCGAATACGGCGACGAACACCAAAGCCGCCGAAGGTTCGCGCCTTTCCGGGATCGCCGCCGACCAGATTTCGTGCGACTCGCCGGAAACCACCGCGCTGGTTCGGCATCTCGCACGCGTCAATGTCCACCGGATTCTGGAATCCACCACGCTATCATACGACGAATCCAAAGGCACGTTCAGTACGCCGCTCGGGATAGTTACCGGAGACGCGCTCACCGAGGCGCGGGTGCTACTGGCGACCATCGGCGACCTGGTCAGCGGCGGCGATTTTTCCCCGAAAACGTTCTCCGCGCCGCTCAACGATTATCTGATGCTGGTGCCGCAGAACATCGGGCGCGCCAAGCCAGACCCGCAAGTCCTGTTTCCCGACCTCGAAGCCGTCCGCAAACAGAACGGTATTCTGGACTCTCTGCAAGCAAGTCTTGACATGGTGCTGAACGCTCCCGAAAACGCCGAGGAGGCCCGCAAAGCCGTCGTGCCGAAACTGTTCGAGGCGAAACTGACGCTGGTAGAGGACGTTTTCGAGATCGAGCGTATTCGCCGCAAGTATCGCGAAACGAAACAAAGTATGCACGTTTGCAACCACCTGGACGTGAAGCGTGTTTTCAAAGTCGAACTTCCGGCGATGGCGCGGGCGTTCGAGGAAGGCGGAAAACAGATCGGCGGCGTGCAGGAGTTGTGGCACGGGACTCGCGCCGGGAACCTGCTTTCGATCCTGAAATCCGGCTTCGTGATCCCGCCGAGCAACGCGCCGCACTGTACCGGTCGGCTTTTCGGGAACGGCGTGTATTTCGCGAACTCGTCCACCAAATCGCTGAACTACGCCTACGGTTACTGGGGCGGCGGCGGGCGCGACGAAAACTGCTTCATGTTCCTCGCCGATGTCGCGATGGGCAAACACTACGTCCCGAAATACGGCGAACACCTGCCGAAACCCGGCTACGATTCGACCTGGGCAAAGAAGAGCGAATCCGGCGTCCAGAACGACGAACTGATCGTCTATAACACCAAACAGGTCTGCCCGCGCTACCTCGTCGAGTTCGCCCCCGCCGGGAAATAAGAGTTTTGAACCGCCAAGACGCCAAGTTCGCCAAGATAGGAGAAGGGGAAGAAAGGGTTTTGAGGTGGGGTTTGCCGGTTTTGTCGAGCCGCCTCGACAGCGAGCGTGACGGAAAACTTCAAACCCTCTTTTTCTTCTCCTCTTATCTTGGCGAACTTGGCGTCCTGGCGGTTCAAAATCCGCGCCGTGGTTGCCGGTGCCGGGGTTAGGACATATAATCCGCCTGTGTCCGCCGCGCTTTCCGTTACATCTTCCGAAACCCCGACTCTATCCGTGTGGGCGAATCTCGTCAAGCACCGCGAACTGATCGAGAATCTGGTCGTCCGTGATGTGAAGACGCGCTACAAGCAGTCCGCGCTCGGGTATGCCTGGGCGTTGCTCAACCCGCTGATCGTCGCGCTGACGTATTATCTGGTGTTCGGGCTGTGGCTGAAGCAGGGCAAAGAGATCGCGATACCGTACACGATCTATACCTATTTCGGGTTGCTGGTCTGGAACCTCTTTTCCATCGGGCTGTCCACGGCGACCGAAAGCCTGGTGATGCACTTGAACCTGATCACCAAAGTCTACTTCCCACGCGAAGTGTTCCCGATTTCTGCGGTGCTGAGCAAACTGGTCGATGTCGGGTTCGGGCTGATCGGGCTGATTCCGTTGCTGATCTTCTTCCGCCTCGCGCCGTCGCCCGGGATTCTACTGGCGGTTTTTCTGTTGCCGATCCCGATCCTGTTCACCGTCGGGCTGGGGATGCTCTGCGCCTGCGCGAACCTTTTTTTCCGCGACGTGCGCTATCTGGTGACGATGACGCTCGGCTTGCTGGCGTTCGCGGTCCCCAACATGTACCCGCTGAGCATTATCCCGGCACGGCATCTCGCGGTATACTTGTCGAACCCGATTGCCGTCACTATCGAAGCGATGCGCCGACTCGCGTTCCCTCAAACTGGCTCGTTCAGCGAACTCGTGCCGCATCTCGCGGTCGCGTCCGCTGTCGCGGTGGTGACATTTTTCTTCGGTTACGCCGTGTTCAAGCGGTACGAACCCCGGTTCGCGGAGTTTGTTTGATCATGGGGCTATACCGCACGCCGGAACCTCACCCCCCAACCCCCTCTCCGTGCCGGAGAGGGGGTTGGGGGGTGAGGTTCCGGCGCGGGAAGGAAACAACGGGCGGATCGCATAAACACCCATCGTGAGCACTCCTTCGCCCCCGCCTGATCCCCCCGCGTCCGGCGGATTGTCGCGCCTGCCCCTGCGCACGATTCGCCCCCCTTCCGGGTTTGCGCCGCTCGACGGGCGGGAGTTGTGGGCGTATCGCGACCTTTTGACCACGCTCGCCGCCCGCGACATCATGCTACGCTACCGGCAAACCGCGCTCGGCGTCGCGTGGGTACTGATACAGCCACTGATGGGCGCGGGGCTTCTGACACTCGTCTTCGGAAAAATCGCGGGTCTGGCGAAAGGCTCCGGCACCGATTATTTTCTGTTGACGTTCGCCGGGCAGATCTTCTACGTCGCGTACGCCGGGACGCTGAACAAAGTCGCGGCGAGCCTGGTCGGGAACGCCGGTCTCGTCTCCAAAGTGTACTTCCCCCGTCTGATCCTGCCACTTTCTACCGTCGCATCGTCACTGCTGGATTTCGCGGTCGGTGTTTGTTTGCTCGTACCCCTGACGCTTTTTTTACACGGTCTGCCCGATCTTCCTATTCTGACGTTCCCGTTCTGGGTGTTTTTCGCGCTTCTCCTGTCACTCGGCTGGGGCTTGATCGCCGCCGCGCTGATGGTGGCGTACCGCGACGTGGCGCACATCCTGCCGGTGCTGATGCAGTTTCTCAACTTCGGCTCACCGGTCGGGTGGACGCTGGACCGCGTCAGCGAAAAATGGCTCCCGCTCTACCTGTTGTTGAACCCGCTCTCGGTCTTTCTGGAAGGGTTCCGCTGGTCGCTCTTCGCCCCGGCGGGCGCGGCGTTCCCGGTCCCGCTCGGATTCGTGGGGTACGCCGTATTCGTTTCCGTCGCGGTGTTCGTGCTAGGAGCGACGGTGTTCCGGAACCGCGAAAGGCAGTTCGCCGATGTCATCTGACCTGTCTCGGGGGCGGGGCGATCTCGCGCTGTCGGTGCGCGGTCTCGGCAAAAAATACCGGGTTGCGAAAAATCCCGGTAGCGCGCCAAGCACGATAGCCGAACGGTTGTTGTCGCTGGGGCGCGGGGGAGACGGGGGATACTCCGAGTTCTGGGCGATCCGCGACGTTTCGTTCGATTTGCGCGGCGGCGACATCGTCGGGGTCGTCGGGCGCAACGGGGCGGGGAAGTCTACGTTGCTCAAACTGCTATCGCGTATCACGGAGCCGACCGAGGGCGAGATCAACCTGTATGGGCGGGTCGGGTCATTGCTCGAAGTCGGGACCGGCTTTCACCCCGAACTTACCGGGCGCGAGAATATCTTCCTGAACGGGGCGATCCTGGGCATGACGCGGGGCGAGATCAGGCACCAGTTCGACGAGATCGTGGAGTTCTCGGAGATCGAGACATTCCTGGACACCCCGGTCAAGCGGTACTCATCGGGGATGTATGTGCGGCTTGCGTTCGCCGTCGCCGCGCACCTGAACCCGGAGATACTTATCGTGGACGAAGTCCTGGCGGTAGGGGACAGCCGGTTCCAGCGAAAATGCCTGGGCAAGATACAGGATGTCGCGCGCTCCGGCGGGCGCGCGGTGCTTTTTGTGTCGCACAATGCGGCGGCGGTTCGCTCGCTGTGTAATCGCGCCCTTTTCCTGAAGAACGGTCGCCTGATGCTCGACGCTTCCACGGACGCGGTCACGGATCTGTATATGTCCGAGGCGGGCGATGCGACCGCCGAACTGCGCCTTTTGCCGGAGCACAGCCCGTCGCCCGACTTCCATTTCCGCGCCCTGCGCGTAATCGACCTGAGCGGCGTACTCGCCCCGACCACGGACCTGCGCGAGCCGTTCGTCGTGGAGATCGAATACTCCGTTTCGGCGGCGGTTACGAACCTGCGCGTCGGGCTGGAACTGTGCACCGCTGATGGGGTGCTGATCTGTGCCACAAACGACCCTGAATGGTCCGCACGCTCGCCGCACCCCCCCGGTGAATACCGCGTCCGGTGTCGGTTCCCGCCCTTCACGCTAAACGAGGGCACGTTCCTGCTGACGGCAAGCGCGGACGTTCCCAACGAGCGGTCGCTACAACGAACCGACCCTCCGGTTTCATTCCGGATCGAGGATCTTGCCGGATACGGACTGCGCGCGGAAAAACTGCCCGGGCTGATTCGCCCAGCCACAGACTGGGACAGGAGTGACGCGGTTTTCGCCCGGAACCTCACCCCCCAGCCCCCTCTCCGTGCCGGAGAGGGGGAGTAGATGCACCGGAGGCGATTCGTGTACCGTGTATCCCCTCCGTCTCCCCCT
>JAYULM010000060.1:0-1421 GCA_043763605.1 Armatimonadota bacterium
CCGGACAGACCCTGAATGTCAACATTGTCACCGAGGAAGCCGTGCGACGTTTGTTCCTTCCGACAGTTGCCCTGCGTAGTGACGGCGACCGCCATTATATAATTGATGCCACCGGGGGACGCGCCCGCTGGCAGGTCGTCCTTCCCGGCGAAGTGACCGGCAATCAGGTGACCATTCTGGAAGGGCTTCAAGGCAGTGAGCAGATTGTCACCGATCCGAAAATCAGTTTCACGGCAGGGGCTCCGCTTAAAATCCGCCGCGATACCAAAAAAACGAACACGGCAACAAAGGATGTCGCCCCATGAGAAACTTTGCCTTGACCCTCGCTCTTCGCCATTTGCGCTCTGGAAAAGGGCAGACCCTGCTGACCATCTCCGCCGTGGCAGCCGGGGTGATTATCGTCGTCTTTATCTCCGCGATTGTTTTTGGTATCCGAAAGAGCGTCATGGAGATGCTAACCGATGTTTTGCCGCATATCACTGTGCAGGCGGCTGAGCAAAAGGCAGTTGCCTTGCCGCAAAGCGATTCCGCACGGGGACTCACGACAAGCCGTATCGAGAAGCAGAACCCGCAGCGCAAATATCTGGAAAACTGGGCGCACGATGTCGCGGTCATCCGTGGTATCGCCGGAATCACGGCGGTCGCACCGGTTGTTATGGGGCAGGGAATCCTGTCGCATGGCGGCAAGCAGGTGGGAACGCAAATGACGGGGGCTAACCCGGAAAGTATGGACACTATAATTTCCGTCAGCAAGTTCCTTATTGCCGGAAAATACCACGGGCTTCGTGCGAATGAGATAGTCGTGAACTACAAATCGGCGCAGGAACTCGGCGTTGTGACCGGAGACCGGGTTCGGTTTGCCGCCGAGAATCAGTCGGGTTCCTTCCTGATTGCGGGCATCTATGACCCCGGACGCAACGCGGGGCGAGCGGAATACGTTACGCTCCGCTCCGCACAGAGCCTGTTCGGAACCGGGAGTGCCGTTACCCTAATCCTTGTCAAAGGCGAAAGCCTTTATCGGTCGGACGCGCTGGCGGATCGTATTGGGACGCTACTGCCGGTAGACGCGAAATCGTGGTCGCGCGAGTTCCCCGACGTGCTGGGGTCTATGAATGCCTATGATGCCTCCGCTTACCTTGTCTCTGGATTCTCCTTGGTGGCATCGGGCTTCGCTATCGCCTCAATACTGATTGTTTCCGTGGTTCAGAAGGGCAAGCAGATTGGCATTCTGAAAGGAATCGGAGCGACAAGTCGTCAGATAATGGAGACGTTTTTGCTGGAAGGTCTTTTTATCTCGTTGATTGGAGCGGTGTCGGGCGCGGCGATTGCCTCCGCCCTGATTATCGGTCTCGGCAGTCTGCGGCAACCACCCGCACGACCGGGAGGTGTCGGGGAGCCGCTCTTTCCCTCCGATCTGACGT
>JAYULM010000061.1:0-4902 GCA_043763605.1 Armatimonadota bacterium
GATCCAGTCGTACGTGTTGTCCCCCCTATCCCCCAACCCCTTTCCCCCCTCGGAAGGGGAGAAAGGGGAGCCAGATACCGGGGGCGTTATGCTTATAGGAGACGCGTCTGGCTTTGCGTCAGGAACCGCGCCCAGCGAAGCGGCGATGGCCTCTGGCTCCCCTTTCTCCCCTTCCGAGGGGGGAAAGGGGTTGGGGGATAGGGGGGACAACGTTTCAACCGCCGCGTCCAATCCCGCGTACCCGTCGGCGGGGGCTTCGATACGGATGGTCGGGAACTCGATGGGGTCCGCACCCAAGAGACGCAGTTTCTCGGACAGTTCCGACGCCTGTTCCCGGGCGCGTGTGACCAGGATTCGCTTTCCGAACAGCGGTCCCGAGTCGAACCAGCGAATTGCCTCCCGGTAGCGGACCACGTCCCCGACCACGGTTACGGCGGGCGCGGTGATACCGGCGGCGCGGGCGACTTCGGCAATATCCGTGAGCGTGCCGGTCACGACTCGCTGTTTGGTCCATGTCCCCCACTGGATCAGCGCGACCGGCGTTTCGGGGGCGCGGCCGTTTTCGATCAGTTTCCGAGCATTGTCGGCGAGCGACTCGACGCCCATCAGGAAAACGAGCGTATCGGCGGCGTGCGCGATATGGTCCCAGCGACGGCGCATCTCAGCGTCCCCGGCGGCGCGCTTCCCCGACTCACGCGCGTCGTCGCGCTCATGCCCGGTGATTACCGCGAAACTCGACGCCGCGTCGCGGTGCGTGACCGGAATCCCGGCGTACGCGGGGGCGGCAATCGCGGAAGTCACGCCGGGCACGATGCGAAAAGACACCCCGCGCTCGCGCAGATATTCGGCTTCCTCGCCGCCGCGCCCGAACACGAACGGATCGCCCCCTTTGAGCCGTACCACCGTCTTGCCCTCTTTCGCGAAGCGCACCATCAGATCATTGGTGTCTTCCTGCGTCACGAAATGGCGGGCTGATTGCTTGCCGACGAAGATGCGCTCGGCGTCAGGCGGGGCGTATTGGAGGAGCGACGGGTGCGCGAGGCGGTCGTAGATCACTACGTCGGCGCGGGCGAGTGCGTCGCGCCCGGCGATGGTAAGAAGTCCGGGGTCGCCGGGTCCAGCGCCTACAAGATACACGGTACTTGAGATAAGGGATATAGAGGGTAAGGGTTCGATCACGTGTTCATTGTATCGCGAACCGCTCATTCAAAAGAAAGCCTTCCAAGAACGATATCGCTCTCGAAAGGCTTTCTTTTGATAAGTTCGCCTAACTTAGGGAACGTATGCCGGATCACAACCCTTCTTGTAAGGGTCCCAAATGGAAGTTGTTCCACCCACGACCAGACCCGGGTCATTCTTGAGGGTTTCATGGCGCGTCGCTTTGGCATGACCATCCATCCAAATTACATTCAAGAACTCGTTATGCCGTTCTTTGCTTCGCTTATCGGCTTGTTGGTTGGACGGATTAGGGCGATCGGTGAACCCCCAGTAGGAGTTACCAAAATTCTTCCAGTAGTTCTGATAATCTCCGCTGGTTTTAATTGTGTTTTTGAGGGCAACGTCAGACTCGCCAATCAACCCACACGGACCATTCGCAGGACCTTTAGGGAGCACATTGTAGTAGCTCGCGTCGATCAATCCCACGGTGTTTGCCGGTTCAACTACTTCCGCCTCGGGTCTACCTACACCGGCTTTGAATACGTACTGGCTGGCACCATAAGAATTTTGACCACCATACGACAGAAAATTCTTCCCTAAGTCGTTATTCACGAACTCTGCGTCCAGGTTGACCCAGGCATTAGAGTTAGAGGGGCATCGCCAAATATCGTAATTTTTGGTGTACGGATAAAGCGTATGATTCAGGAAGTTTTCTCGCTTGGATCCGGCAGTTGCGGAGCCACCAACAAGCGGGTCTGCGGCAAACGGGTTAGGGATACGGAAACGATACCCGGGGTAAGTTTCGTCGTAGTCGGTGCTGTACTGGATCAGGGCGAGACCGATCTGCTTGGTATTGGACAAACAAGCCGCCTGGCGGGCTTTGGCGCGCGCCTGGGCGAACACGGGGAAAAGGATCGCGGCGAGGATCGCGATGATCGCGATGACGACGAGCAGTTCGATGAGTGTGAAGCCGTTGTTGGCGACACGGCGGTTGGGTTGGATAGTCACGTTCTCAGGTTCCTTCTATAAGGTGTTGGTCCGGTCGCCTCTCAAACTTCCGTATCGGCTACCGGTGTCAGGAACGTTCCAATGTGACCTGTAAACACGACCTTCGGGAGTTCGATGCACCCCGATACACATTGGAAGACGGGCACGTTCTATGAAGTACTGACTTACCTGAGTCGTCGCGAGTACGATATAGGGTAAGTCGATGGCTGAATGATACCATACCTATCACCTCCTTGTGTTAAGTCAATGTTAAGAAAAGAATAAATATTAGCGGGGTAGTTCGTCTGCCACCGGGCTGGCGAACCGCCCGCCGAGCACCCACGCGACCCCGTACCCCAGGATTGCCCCCGCTAACACCTGATAGGCGAAGTGCGCCCCGTCTGTCACCCGCGACCAGGCGATGCCTGCCGCTACCGCGTAGAACAGTGGTGCCCATGCCGCTCCGAACCGCTCGGAAAGCAGCCACGCCACCACGACCGCCGCCGCCGTGTGCCCGGAAGGAAAACCGCCGTCCGTTCCCGAAGGGCGCGACAGGATGCCAAACCCGAACCACGTCACCCCTTTCGCGAACATATAGAGACCGGTTTCCGTGCCGACCGTGGCGACTGTTCTCAAGGCGAGGGCGCGGTCACGCCGCCGCCACGCCGAGAAAAGCAGTCCACCGATGCCCAGAACGAGAAAAAGAAGGTTGACTTCCTCGCTAATGCGGTGCGCCCAGGGCTTGAGAACGGCATCCGGGTTGCGAGGATCATCCGCCAGAAACGCGAAAACGACGCCGATCAAAACAATCAATGCGCCGAAGAGGTGGCGTCGGCGCGGCAGACGGAACGTGGACATCGGGGTATTGTACCGCGCGACTCGGGCGGGGGAACCTCGTTTCCGCCACATCGAATTGAGAACCCGGTAAAATTACCGGAAAAACACGGGAAAGGGAACCGGTCCCGGGGTTTATCGTTGAGTGTCCCGAAGGATTTTGTAATGTTGAATATGACTGAGGCTATGATCTATGCCATGGGTGCCCCGGGGGCAGTCGCCACCGCATTCGTGGAGTTCAAAACCGCGCGCGCCGTGGCCGGGATCGGCAACGAACATGTGGATTTCGACAGCGTAACGCCGACATGGACCGAGATGCTTCTTGCCATGATGTCCCTCGGGGACGAATCGACAGCACCCGACAGCGTGAATGACATCGTGATCACTGTCGGTTCCCGCCACCATCTCTTGCGCCCGTTACGCGCCAAAAATTGCTCGGATATGTATCTGTATCTGGTCGTCGATAAGGTCGAGGGAAGTATACCCATGGCGCGCCTGCATCTGTCCTCGGTCGAACGAAGCCTGGAGTTGTAATCTCCGCCATAGTGACACGAAATAACCGCCGTGACTGTGTCGCGGCGGTTTCCTGTTTCGTCCCCGAACCTTAGATGGTGAGCGTGGACGTGATTTCGTTGAGTTTGTGGCGGGACATCGCGAGGTTCGCCTTGCTCTTTTCCAGCGCGACATAGACGAACAACCCCGCCGAACCCTTGCCCTTGAGCGGGCGGATGATGTGGTACTGCGTGCCGAGCGTGATCAGGATGTCCTCGATCTCATCGTTCAAGCCCAGATCGCCCATCACACGCATCTTCGCACGCACGACTTCGGTGTTGCCCGCCGCCGCTATCTCCATGTTCAGCGTGCCGCCCCCCGCCTGTCCGAGGCTCATGCCCGACTCCAGGTCCACAATTGCCGCGCCGATGGCACCGGACAGTTGCATCATCGCCGCGAGCGAGTTCGTTAAGTTAGCCATAATATCTCTTTCTGCCTCCGCTTCTTTTCGTCGGAGGCTTCTGTATCACATGCCTTTCGGACGCGTATGTTTTGAGTTGCCGGAATGAACACCGGACCGATATGCCACCTCAGCGACAATGCGGGGCGCACCGATTTGTTTCAGAGTTCGCGGATCTCATCGTCCGCTTTTATACCGAGCAGTTTCATTGCCATGTCGTCCCGCATGAACGGGGGCAACTCACCGTCGTCGCTAACGGCACCGAACCCGCCGGGGGTGCCGTAAACCTTGTCGTCGCAAGTCGAGAGTCCGATGGCGTTGGCACGGGACACGTCTAACCGTGCCGTGGCCTCCGGAGTTTCGACCAGTTTAAATTCAATCGCCGCCAACTTGCGACGTGCGAACGCCAGATTCGACACCGACCGATCCAGGATGAGATAGATGAACATGTTGGGCGTTGCCGAGCCGATATGGATCAGTCGAATAACGTGGAAGTGCCGGTCCAACGTGATCAAGATGTCCTCAATGCTCTCGTGGTGATGTTCCTCGACCATGCGTAGTTTCGCGCGGAGCATGCGGGCGTTCACCAGACCGGCGGTTTCCAGCGTCCCGGACACCGCGACACCGCATTGGGAAAGACACTCCCCGGTTTCGATGTCCACGATGGCGCAGGACACCGATCCTCTCTGGGTCATAATTTCTGTAACCGCTTCTTCTAAAACCGGCATCGTACTTCCCTTTCATCCATAACGCCCGCTCCGTCGTGGACGGCGGTTGTGTCGACAAATCCGAGCACAACCGACATTTCAAATTATAGGTTCATGATCAATTTTCTGTATGGTGCCCGGCACCATTATCGAAAATAGATAGGATGAGCCTCTTGCAAAAATCGGTATCGTGATCCAAATCGGCACCGACGCATTGATTTCATGCCACCCTCGTTGCGAAAATTTAGTGGGAAACAACGATTC
>JAYULM010000062.1:0-4946 GCA_043763605.1 Armatimonadota bacterium
GTGAAAACCCGAACCGGCAAAATCGCGGGAAAACAACAAGGGCACAGGTGTAGCAAGTAACGAGCACCGCAGGTAACAACGATCCAACGTCCGGTTGGTCCCGTCTGGAAAGACAAAAAAGGAAAAAATAGTCACCGGGTATTTGGTCGCGGTATAATGGCGCGATGAAATATGTTTTCCTCGTTCCCGACGGTGCAGCGGACGATCCCCTGCCGGAATTAGACGGCAGAACGCCCCTTGAAGCCGCCCGGACACCGAACCTCGATAGCCTCGCTGCGAAGGGCAAGGTCGGTTCGGTGCTCACGGTGCCGGAGGGAATGTACCCCGGCTCCGATGTCGCCAACATGAGCCTGCTCGGGTATGAGCCGTCGAAGTATTACACCGGGCGGGGACCGCTTGAAGCCGCCGCACTCGAAGTGCCGATGGGGGACAGGGACGCGCTTTTTCGAGCGTCGCTTGTCACTACCGATGGCGAGACGTTGCTGGATTATTCGTCCGGACACGTTTCCACGGAAGAAGCCCGCGAACTGATCGCGCTGGTGAGCGAGAAGTTGGGGTCACGCGCGTTCGCGTTTTTCCCCGGCGTTTCGTACCGCCATATCCTGCGCGTCTCCGACGGTTCGGTGAATCTTTCGACCACGCCGCCGCACGACATTCAGGGCAAGCCGCTCGCGCCGTACCTGCCGACCGGGGATATGGAGAGCGAACTGCGCCGCCTGGTGTACGATTCGCTCGATCTGCTGGATAATCACCCGGTCAACCGCCGTCGCCGCGACGACGGCAAGCCGGTCGCGAACACGATCTGGCCCTGGGGGCAGGGACGACCGACCACGCTCCCCGACTTTTTCGCCGAACGCGGCAAAAGCGGGGTGATGATCACCGCCGTGGACCTCCTTCGCGGACTCGCCCGGTGCGCCCGAATCCGCGTCGTCGATGTGCCTGGCGCGACCGGCTATATCGACACCAACTATCGCGGCAAGGCGGAATACGGACTCCACGCCCTTTTCGCGGGCGGGGCGGACTTTTTATTTTTGCACGTCGAGGCGCCGGACGAATCCGGGCACGAAGGCAACATCGAGCACAAGATCCGCGCCATCGAGGACATCGATAAATATGTCGTCGGGACGCTTTTAGCCGCGTTCGCCGAGCGGAAACAGCCGTTCCGCCTCCTGGTCGCGCCGGATCACGCCACGCCGATTGCGCTACGCACCCACCGCGAAGGACCGGTGCCGTTTCTAATTTTTGACAGTACTCGCGAAGAATCGGGTAAACTACCCTACGACGAACGGGCATTGCCCGAAACCCGCCTCATTGTGGAGCAGGGGCATCGCTTGATCGAATTGCTTTTTGCTTGAAATATAGAGTGAGGAAGGTTTTTGTACTTGAATACCCCGAACGCCGAAACGACGGCGAAAAATAAGTCTTTTAGAATTCTGGTAACGGGCGTCAGCGGCTATGTCGGCTCGGCGCTCGCGCATGAACTGTTGGCGCATGGCTACGCGGTGCGCGGTCTGGACCACAGCCCGCTCAGGGACGATTCCCTGAAGGACAGGGTCGAAATGGTGTATGCCGACCTGACCGACCGTCTCGCCATCCTGAAGGCGGCGGAGGGATGCCATGCCATCGCCCACCTCGCCGCCATCCCGCACCCGATGGTGTCGAACCCGGAGCAGATTTTGCACACCAACGTGGTCGGAACCGGCTACCTGTTGGAAGCCGCCGAGAAATTCGGCATCAAGCGGTTCGCGCTGGCGTCCACCTGTTGCACGTTCGGGTTCTATTTCGCTTCGCACCCGTTCGACCCGGATTACCTGCCGCTCGACGAAAAACACCCGGTCAAGCCGCAGGACCTGTATGGTTTGTCGAAAGTACAATGCGAGGAAGCCTGTGCCGCGTACACACGCCGTTGCGGGATGACCACGGTGGCGTTGCGTCTGACTTCGGTGATCAGCCTGGAACCGGGCCGCCGCCGGGATTGGGCGACTGACGGTCTATCCAACAGGGAGCGCAAACAGCGCGATTTCTGGACATACATAGAAATCCGCGACTGCGCCCGCGCGTTTCGCCTCGCCATCGAAAACGCCCCGGAAGGAACGTTCGCCCCCCTGATCATCGCCGCCCGTGACTCGTATACTACGCACGACATCCGCGAGATGATGGCACACCATTTCCCGGCGGTGTCCGACCAGATCCAGCATCTTGCGGCGACAGACTCGGTGTATGATACGCGCCGTGCCGAGGAGCACATCGGTTTCGTCGCGCAAAACTCCTGGCGCACCGTGCCCGAACTTGCCGCGCTGATAAAGTAGTTTGCCGGATTTTGAACCGCCAAGACGCCAAGTTCGCCAAGGTAAGAGGAGGGAGAGAAGGTTTTAAGGTTGAGGCGTGCCGAATCAGGTACGCCCGCTGATACGAGGGCAAGGCGTAACACTTGAAAACCTTCTTCCCCTCCTCTCACCTTGGCGAACTTGGCGTCTTGGCGGTTCAAAATTCTGCTTGACAACAGGAAACGCTCCGTGTATATTAACACTGTTAAGTTTTTACACGATGGGTACACGAGAACGACGGGAGCGGGAACGGGAGCACTTGCGACGCGCCATTCTGGATGCGGCGCGGGATCTGTTCGTCACCGAGGGGTTCGAGGCGGTCAGCATGCGGCGGATCGCGTCGGCGATTGAGTATTCGCCGACTGCGATCTACCTGTATTTCGCCGACAAGGACGCGATCCTCGTCGCGCTTGCCGAGGAGGGGTTTCACCTGCTTTCGGAGCGTTTGGAAACGACGAACACGATTCCCGATCCCATCGAACGGCTCCGTGCCGGGGGGCGGGTGTATTTTGACTTCGCTCGCGAACAGCCGAACTATTATACGATCATGTTCGAGTTGCGGGCGAACGCGCTGGCGAAGCACGAATCTACAGCGGAGACGGCGGGGCATCGGGCGTTCGGCTATATCGTCCGCGCTGTGGTAGAGGGCATCGCGCAAGGGATTATCGCACCTGCGACGGTGGACGGGATCGTGCATGCGGCGACGATACCGGGCGCGGAGTACGGCGCGATGGTTTGTGGGCGCGCCCCGGAAGTGATCCTCGGACACATCTACTGGGCGTCGCTCCACGGCGCGGCGTCGCTGATGCTGACCGGGCGGCTCGGGATGCTCCCGGACGCCGCGCAGCCGTATCTTTTGGAAGCAGTGGTCGATAACTGTCTGCGCGGGTTCGTCTGCCCGCCGAACGAATGACGGTATTTTTTTTGCGGTATTGTTTACACTGTACATAATTCATACGTGCTTAACGAAAGGAACATCGGTAATGGTGAACAGCGAAACGACATCCGGGAAACGACGGCGGCAGCGACTTTCCGTCCGAGGTGCGGTTCTGGTTCTGCTGACTGTAGTCGTGGTCGCAGGTCTGGTCTTCGCCGCGACTACCTACGCCCGGCAACGGGAAGGCGCGAGTCAGCAGGCGGCGGTGGAAACGCAAACGCACGGGAAACAGTCACCGGGCGGCACACTACGAACCGTCACCGCGCTTGCCGAGGATGCGCCGGGTGAGACGCAAGCACTTTCCGGCGTTCTGGAAGCGCGGCACACGGTCACGGTGTCGGCGGAAGTCGCGGCGCGGATCGTTGCCCGCCCCGCCGAGCGCGGCGACCGGGTGGCGCGCGGCGAAACCATCGCCGCGTTCGACGACCGCACGGCACGGGCGAGTGTCGCCGAGGCGCGCGCCGCGCTGTCCGGGGCGACCGCCAACCGTAAGCAAGCCGAAGCCGAGTATACGCGGGCACAGACCGAAACCGCGTCCGCGATTGACGGTGCCCGCGCGACCCTTTCCGGCGCGACGGCGGGTGAGAAGAAGGCGCGGTCGTTCACCCGCACCCAGGAGTTGCGGCAGGCGGAAGCCGCGCTGTCGCAAGCCGGGACCGACGAAAAACTGGCGAAGATCGAGCGGGACCGCTACGCCCGGCTGGTCGCGGACGGCGCGGTCGCGCAACAAACGCTGGACCGGACGCAGGCGACATATGACTCCGCCGTGGCGCGTACTAACTCGGCGCGGGAGTCGGTGTCACTGGCGAGCGAGGGCGCACGGCAGGAAGACATCACACAGGCGACGGCGCAGGTGAGCAGTGCCCGCGCGAATTTGGACGCCGCCCAGGCGCGTCCGGCGCGGCTCGCCGCGATTCGCGAACAGATCGAAGCACTCCGTGCCGCCGAGTCCCGCGCCGCCGCGACGCTCGAAAACGCGCGGGTGCAACTGGCGAAGCATCGCATCGTATCGCCCGTGACCGGGCGGGTTCTGGAAACCCGCGCCGAAGCCGGGGAGTATCTGGCACCGGGGACCCCTATCGCAATCCTTTCCGACGTGCGCGACCTGCGGGCGATCTTCGCCATCCCCGAGGCGGCACGCCCCCTCCTCGCCGTCGGAAAGCGGGTGACAGTCACGACCGACGCCCTGCCGGGAAAATCATTCCCCGCCCGCGTCGCCGTGCTCGGCTTTCAGGGCGACGGCAAAACGCGCACGTTCCGGGTCGAGGTTTCCGTCTCGAACCCCGGCGAGATGCTTCTCCCGAACATGACAGCACGCCTGTCGCTGACAGTCGGCAGGTCCGCGCGACGCGTAACTGTCCCGGTATCCGCGATAGCGACCGACGTAGTGACCGGCGGGGCGTATGTGATAACCCTCGGCGAGAACAACGATTCGGTACGCCGCCCGGTAACCCTTGCCGAACCCGTCGGCGCGGACCAGGTGCGCATTAAATCCGGCTTGTCCGGCGGCGAGCGATTGGCGGCGGACCCGGCGCGGGTTCGGTAGGTCGCATATAGGGGCGGGGATGTTCCATCCTCCGGTGGAAGCGTTCCGCTTGCGTTCCCTGCGGGAACGACGCTTGCTGGTCTCGTTCGGCGGTCCTGTAGCTTGTCTCCTGTTCCCACAGGGAACGCAAGCGGAA
>JAYULM010000063.1:0-19163 GCA_043763605.1 Armatimonadota bacterium
TCAACCCGGTGAACGAGTGGAAATGACGCGGATGGCGACGCAACTTAGAAACATTGAGCATGAGACAGTTTACCCTAATTCCGCATCAAGTCTTAAGCCGGTCGTACACGGCATGGTGACCAATCCAGTACCAGACGACTTCCGTATCTTCGTCGCGTCCTAAAGCGCGGTAGTGAATGCCGACGCGCACTGGCCACAGCAAGCCGATGCGCTTGAATGCCAGCGAACGGTGGGCAGGGTTTGCCAACAACAAGTCGTAATTTTTGCAGGCAAGTTCGCGCACTTCGTCCGGCAGGGCATTGAGATAGTCCCAGAACTCCGGTTCGGTACGATGGGTCATGGAACTTTTTCCGGCGTTTTGTTTTGGGAGCGATTTTGTGCGGAAGGTGCGGGTAGCGTTTGCCCTGCAACGTAACTTGCGTGTGCTTCCGCCGCCATTTTGTCCCACTTTCCGGCAAGGATGTCGGCTTCGATTCGCGCGTCCCACGCTTGTTCTTCGTCAAAGGCTTTCCATGCTTCGGCAAATAGTTCGGCAAGGTACTCGTCGCGCTCGGCTTGCGAATACGGCGCGAGATGGCTGGCGATTCGCTCCGGCACGGTGATGGTTACGGTCATAGGAAGTTCTCCTTGTGTTATTCTACCGCCGCGAATCGGATAGGCAACAAAATATCGA
This sequence comes from Armatimonadota bacterium, assembly GCA_043763605.1. Classification (GTDB taxonomy): domain Bacteria; phylum Armatimonadota; class Armatimonadia; order Armatimonadales; family Armatimonadaceae; genus JACMIU01. Next base: position 674 of record JAYULM010000063.1, read on the forward strand.
AAAAATATCGCAGGTTTCCGGCAACCGAGCGGCGAATAACGCTACGTATCCCCGTTTCAAAGGAGTTTGCTACCATGTCGTCGTTTCGGTTCGCTCGATCCGTTTTGCCGTTGCTACCGCTTTCGATAGTGCTGACTGTGTCGTCCGCCGCGTTCGCGCAGGGCAAGACGCCGCTTGTCGCGTCCGTGGTCAAGGGGCGTCTCGTGGTCGAATCGGTGAACGGGGGAGCCGTGCGCCCCGCGACCGCAAGCGAAAAAGCCACACACAAACTGCCGCCGAAAGAGTTGCCGGAGCCGTCATATGTGTCGAGCGATGGGAAGTATCGCTGGGATGTGCCAAAAGACAGTGGATCTGCTGATGGCTTCAACAGGATGGAGCCAACTATAAAAACATTAACAGGGGTTGATGTTATGTCCACTGAAAACATCAATGAAGTCGTCGAAGATTTGGGGCGTTACTACTTCGCAGGTTGGATTCCTGATAGCAAATCGTTCATCTTGTGCTTGAATGCCCACATCGCTGGAAGGGACGCTTGGTATCGAGTGGGATATGACATTAATACACGTAAAAAAATCGCCTTCAATGGGTGGCTTTCTAAAACAAATAATGCCGCAATCGTTCCATACATTAAGTCCAGAGACAACCCATTGGTTCTCGAATCGTTGTACGAGCGTAATGAATATAAAGACAAGAACGGAAAATACGTTCGTGAGTATGTTTTTTATTCTCCCGATTTCTACGTCGTGAGTGTTCCGTCGAACATATCGAACTACCAATTCAAAACCGCCCCAAATAAGAGGATACTTTCATACAAAGGTAAGCCTTTCAAATTGCTAGCCGTTAGTCGTCTATTGTTCTCCGATGATGGAAAATGGGCAATAAAAAGCGTGAACGATACAGATTATGAACCTGCTTCGAGGCTCATTGAACCATCGATGGTTTCCTACCTGATCTCGCTCGAAACCGGCAAAGTCCGCAAATTAGCCGGAAGCCGCGCGGCGTTCCTCGCGCATGCAACCGGTAAGCCGACCGTTGCCGCAAAGCCCGCCGCGCCCAAACCGCCCGTTGTCGAGACGGTCGTCGCAGAACCCGTTATCGCGTCGGCGACAGACGATCCGGCGTATACGGCGATGGAAAAGTTTGTCGAATTGAGCAAAAGAAATGATAATCGTGGTATAGCGTTGTTACTGACAGGAAGTACCCCTTTCCGTGTTTTTAATACCAAAAATCCCGATGAGGAAAAGTCGTTAAGCCCGATTCCTGCGGCAACGCTTCGCCGCCAGATTTTCACAAACAATGGTCTTTCCGGTTTCTTTCTCCCGGACGAACACAACAAGCGGGGATACATTGCGACTGCCGCACAAGACGTGATGGCGGGCGGCTTAGTCTTAGTGGCTCCCAACACCTTTTCATCGAACGATATGCGGCTACCAAACGGCAAATATCGTGTCCGGTTTCAATGGGAGAAACAAGGCAATGATTGGCTTCTCGTTGAGGTTGCCTTGCCGCTTCCTTAGCAACGTATCGGTAGTGGGCAGACGCTACCGCGCCAGAATAACGTTCGCCTTGTTTTCCGAAACGCCGTTCGTGTACATCTGACCTCCGTTTGTCGCGGCAACCTCCTCGCGCGCCGCAACCGCCGTCAGTTCGACGCGGAACTGCTCGGCGTATAACCGGGCGTAGACGCCGCCCCTTTCCAGTAATTCGGTGTGGTTGCCCATTTCCACGACCTCGCCCTTTTCCATCACCACGATTTTGTCCGCCTTGATGATCGTCGATAGGCGGTGCGCGATCACGAACGACGTGCGCCCGCGTAACAGGGTGTCGAGCGCGTCCTGAATCAGCGTTTCGGTTTCGGAGTCGAGCGAGCTGGTCGCCTCGTCCAGAACCAGGATGCGCGGGTCGGCTAAAAGGGCGCGTCCGATAGCCATGCGTTGCTTTTCGCCGACCGACAGCTTCATGCCGTCCTCGCCGATCTTCGTGTCGTAGCCTTGCGGGAGCGCGGCAATCACGTGGTGGATATTCGCCGCTCGTGCCGCCGCCTCGACCTCCTCGTCCGTCGCGTCCAACTTCCCGTAGCGCAGGTTTTCGCGCACCGTGGCGTGGAACAGGATACTTTCCTGTAACACGACCCCGATCTGACGCCGGAGCGAGTGGAGTTGCACCTCGCGCACGTCGAAGCCGTCCACGGTCAGTTTGCCCTCGGTCACGTCGTAATGGCGCAGGAGCAGGTTGGTCAGTGTCGTTTTGCCCGAACCGGAGCCACCGACGAACGCAATCATCTCGCCGGGATTGACCACGAGGTTGAAGCCCTTGATCACCCATTGCTCCGGTTCGTAGGCGAAGCGCACGCTTTCGTATCGCACCTGTCCTGAGATCGGCGGAAGCACCGGGGCGTTGGGAATGTCGGTCACGGCGGGCGGGGTATCCAGAATCTCGAAGATGCGGCGCAGACCGGTCTGGGTGCGTGCCAGTTGGTCGTTCATCTGAATCAGGCGCACCGTGGGGGCGTAGACGAAACCGGTCGCGAGCAGAAGGAACTGCACCAGGTCGCCCTGACCGAACTGCTTCTGCATCACGGCGTAGCCGCCCGCGCACAGGATGATCGCGGTGCCGACGGCGGAAATCAGTTCCGCACGGACGAAAAGCAGGGTGCCGAGCGTGTTCTGCTTGACATTGAGGTCGAAGTTATCGCGGTTCAGGTGCGTGTACTGCCGCACCTCGGAACGCTCCTGCGCGTAGGACTTGACGACCTGAACCCCGGCTAATTTCTCCTGCAGGTCGGAGAAGATCACGCCGCGCAGTTCGCTGATCTTGCTCGCGTTGTCGGCTAACGCCTTGCGGGTCAGATAATAGTTGACGACATAGACCGGGTATACCGTGAGCGCGAGTAGCGTCAGCCGCCAGTTCTGAAAGAACATGATCCCGACGGCACCGACCAGGATCACGGTGTCCTGAATGATCGTGGTGAAGCCGCCCTGCAGGAGTTGGTTGACCTGCCCGACATCGTTCACAACGGTCGCGACCAGTTTCCCTGTCTGCGCCTTCTCGAAAAAGCCCTGCGAAAGATGCTGCAGATGCGCGTACAGTTTGCGCCGGATGTTGTACGAAAACTGTTGCGACAGCCAGACCACGCCGACGCCCATCACGAACGTGAGTAAACCGATCCCGACCGCGACACCGACCATCTGCGCGAAAAACAGCGGCAGGTTGATCGGGCGAGGATTGACGGGGTCGAGCGCATTGAACAGGATGCGGACGAGCGAGGGGGCTTGCAGTGACAGCACGGAGTTCGCCAGAGTCACGATAGCGATTCCGACGCAGATGTTTATATAGGGGCGCAGTTCCCGTAGGAACCGGACCAGCAGGTTCACTTTTTGATGGTGTCCTTTCTTCCGGTTTGGGCAATTTTTAGTCTACCACGGGAACTACGCGTATTTCGGGGGTGCGAGAAATAAAATCGTCACCGATTTTCGGACAGGTAGCGAGCGGCGAGCGTCAAGCCCGCGATAGTCTTCGCGTCCTGAATCTCGCCGGTGGCAATCGCCGCGATGGCGTCATCGAGGCGCATTTCGACCCGCTCGACAAACTCGTCTTCGTCCGCGTCCGCCACTTCATCCGATAGGTCCAGCGCGAGAAATCCGTAGATTTTTTCCGTGCAGTAGCCGGGGGCGACAAACGCGGTATAGAGCGGGACCAGCCTGCCCGCCGTCTGCCCGATCTCCTCAGTCAGTTCGCGTTTCGCGCAACCTTCGGGGTCTTCGCCCTCCTCCAGACCGCCCGCCGGGATCTCCAGAAAGGGACCGCCCACCGGGGACCGCCACTGACGCACCAGCACCACCGTCTCCCTGTCGGCGAGCACCGGGACAATCGCGACCGCCCCGCCGTGCTCGACGACCTCGCGCTTGCCGGACTTGCCGTTTTGAAACCGCACGGTATCCACGCGCAGGTTGACGACCTTGCCCTCGTAAATTCTCTCGCTGCTTTCCACCGTCTCGTGATGTGTCGTTATGCTTGCCATCGAAGATGCCCTTTGTTATTGTTTTATTTACACTATTATAGCGCGTCCGTCGGTGGGATGTCAAGTGGCGGGTGTCGCCCGTCCAACTTGAGTAATCGCCGCAAGTTGACAATCCGTTGATGATTGAGTTGCAAACGAAGTATGGTTGCACGCCTCACCGGCGTGAGACCGATTACGTAGAGGTCATTGTCGCTATCCCATGCAAAGTGCTCGCTCCAAAAATTTCGGCGTGGATGAAATAGCGAAACGACGAGTCCCGTTTGCGAATCAATCATTTCGGTAGCCACCGCTTTCGCCTTGTTGCAACTGCCACAAGTCCAGGCGACGTTCACTATCGTATCCGCGCCGCCGTTCGCCGTGGGGTCAATGTGTTCGACGTGAAAACTGTCAGGGCAGAAATCCTGCGGGCACTGGCAATACTCGCACCGATTCTGCGCACGCCCGGCTATCGCTTCCCGCATGGCGCGTTGTTTTCTTAGACTTGGCATACCGACTCCTTTAAGCGGGGCGAAGTAGCGGTACAGTCGTTGTAATCAAACGTCGGTTCTTCCTGCGGTCGCGTCGGGATGGTGGGTAATTTTCAGACGGCGCATCAGATCTGTCCAGCGCATTCTGCGGCGTTGCGCCATGATAAGTATCGCCTCTATCCTCCGGATATTCCACTCCCCACTTTTATCGAGCATGGCTGACAACTCCTCGTGTTCTTCCTCCGTAATGGTTTGCTCGCGAATCTTTTCCTGTAGCGCATTGTGTCGGAGCCAGAAATCCCGGGACAATTCGGCGTTCAGGTCTGCAAGGGTTTGTTTTTCTTCCAGCGTAAGGATGTCCAATGGCGACCGCTTGCGTCGTTGATCGCGCCATGATTGCGAAAAGTATTCGCTGGCGAACGCGTCCACGCCTATATTAAGGCGTGTCGCTTCAATCCGTAAATCAGTTTCTATTTCCGGCGATAGATCTAACATGATTGGCATCAGTGTCTTCTCCCATTTCGTATTTTACCACTATGCCAAAAATCCGAAGGCAGGAAACCCGAACCGTTCCGGCGAAACGACTCCTCGAAACTTTTCACTTTTCGAGGGGCAGAACTATCATGGCAAGCGCAGACGGCAAGGGGCGACTTTTACTCGTCCGGCACACGGAATCGTCCTGGAACAAACTCAACGTGTTCACCGGATGGGTGGATGTGCCGCTTTCCGAGAACGGGCGCGCCCATGCCAAACGCGTCGGTGAGGCGATGAAGGGCATCTATTCCGTTGACAAAGCATATACCTCCAGCCTTGTCCGGGCGCAGGAAACGCTGAAACTGGTCATGGAAGGCGCGGGAATCTCCGGCATCGAGATCGTCGAGGACTGGCGCATCAACGAGCGATATTACGGCGGCTGGCAGGGCAAGAACAAGACCGAGACCGCCGAGAAATACGGCGCGGACTCGGTCCACGCCGTGCGCCGGGGCTTCTCCCCGCGCCCCCCCGGCGGCGAATCGCTCGAAGACACCTGCGACCGCGTACTGCCGTACTTCGACGAAACCATCGAGCCGGAACTCGCTGCCGGGAAGACGATTCTGATCGCCGCGCACGGCAACTCGCTCCGCGCGCTGGCGAAAAAACTCCTGACGCTTTCCGACGAAGTAGTCCCGACATTCGAGATCGCGAACGGCGAACTGCTCGTCTTCCGCTACGAAAAAGATACCGACTCGTACGTCCGCGAGGATGCCGTTCAAGCAAAGTGAGTCCGTGGTTCGGACCGTGAACGGTTCCGCTGTGCGCCTTCGGCGGACGCACCGGGTGCGAAGGAACCGGTAGCCTCTCGCCTCTGCGTATCCCCGCTCGCAGAGCGTCCGCCGAAGGCGCACAGCGGAACCGTTCACGGTCCGAACCACTGAACACTGATCACTGACCACTAACTCACCATGCACAACCCCGAACTCGATTTCGACGCCTTCGACGCCGCGTTGCGTGCCGACGCGCCCGCCTTCTTCGCGCCGGACGCCTCCGTCTATATCGCCCGCGCCCCCGGACGCCTGGACGTGATGGGCGGTATCGCGGACTATTCCGGTTCGCTCGTCGCCGAAATGCCGATTGCACAGGCGGCGGTCTGCGCATGCCAGCGGGACGATGCTTCCGGCGGGGCGGTCACGGTGCGCTCCGCGAACGCGATTGCCGAAGGGTTCCAGACCGAAGTCGTGTTGCCTGCCGAAGTGTTCACCAACCCGGTGTCGCTCCTGAAGTGGATTCGCGACCGCGACAATTCGGTTCGCTGGGTGGGGTATGTCGGCGGATGCGTCTCGCTTTTGCGCGCCGAGGGGCTGATTCCGAAGGGGGCGGGGGCGCGCTTTTTTCTGCGCTCCGACGTGCCGCTCGGGGGCGGCGTGTCGTCGTCGGCGTCGATTGAAGTGGCGTCGATGCGCGCTGTCTGCGCGGTGTTCGGGGTCGAAATGTCCGGGCTGGATCTGGCGCGCCTGTGTCAGCGTGTCGAGAACGATGTCATGGATGCCCCGTGCGGCGTGATGGACCAGGTCACCAGTGTGCTCGGCGAAGCGGGGAAACTGCTCCTGCTCCTGTGCCAGCCGCACACGGTGCAGGGAACGGTTTTACTCCCGCCGGAATGGACCGTGTTCGGTCTGGATTCCGGGGTCAAGCACAGCGTCGGCGGCACCGGCTATATCGGCGTCCGGGTCGCGGCGTTCATGGGCTACAAAATTCTATCGGAACGCGCGAAGTCCGGTTTCGGGGGCTATCTGTGCAACGTTTTGCCGGACGATTATACGCGTCTGACCGCGAGCGACCCGCTACCCGAAATGCTTTCCGGTGCCGATTTTCTCGTCGCGCACGGCGGTATCTTCGATACTGTTACCACCGTCGATCCTGCGGTTACGTATCCGGTTCGCGCGGCGACCGAACACCCGATCTTCGAGAATCAGCGGGTGCATCGGTTCGTCGACTGTTTGCGAGACGGCTCCGAAGTTGCGTTCGCCGAAGCAGGGGAGTTGATGGTCGCGGCACACCGCTCCTATTCCCGGTGCGGGATCGGGACGGTGGAGACGGATTTGCTGGTGGAACTGGCCGGGTTGCAGGGAAGCGCGGTCGCGGGGGCGAAGATAACCGGTGGCGGTTCGGGTGGTACGGTCTGTGTGCTGGTGAAAAAATCGGACGAGGACTGTGTCATCGCATCGATCCGCGCGGCGTATACGGCACAAACAGGTATCTCGCCGCGCCTGATACGTGGCACGTCGCCGGGTGCGGCGGCGACTGCGGTGCGTCTTTCCCGCTAATGAGTACCGCCGGATGGCAATTCGCGAAAAAATAAACGTTGAATATGTTTCAATATGAAATTCCTGGGGAAGATGTATTGCTTGCACCCTATCAACGCTCACATAAAAAAGAGACCATCGAATGCTCAAAACCTTTCCTTCCCTTACATCGATCAAAATAGCCGCGTTCACCGCGCTCGTCGGCTTCGCCGCCGCGTCCTCCGCGCATGCCCAGCTAACGACGTATAACTCGCTGGCATCTTTCCAAGCCGCCGTGCCGGTAACGACCCTGGAGAATCTCGAAGCCGGAACTCCGGTTATTGGCGTAGGACTGACTGCCCCGCTCGACGCGTCCACCAACAATGCCGGATTCACGCCGGGTCAGATCGCCCCGGGTGTCCGCTTCAATACCGAAGGTAGCTCGCCGAACGAGTTTTACTACAACCAAAACGAATTCGGTCCCACGAAAGTTCTTACCACGAATCACGGGCCGAATTCGGCGAACATCATACTGTTCAACAACGACGCCACGGCGGTCGGCTTCGATCTTTTCGACGGTGGGGCATCCTATACTGTTACGGTGTTCAATTTGACTGGAGTACAGATCGATAGCCCGGTGATCGTGCAGGGGTCGACCGCCGGGACGTTCATCGGCTTCTCGGTGGCTTCCGACAACATCGGACGGGTAAACATCGCCACCGCAGGCTTCGAAACGTTTGACAACGTCCGGTTCACCTCGAACGGCGTCGTAGCGGTGCCGGAACCGGCGAGCGTCGTGCTGATTTCGCTCGGTCTGCTCGGGTGTGTCGGGTACCGACGCTTCAAAAAAGCGTAGTTCGCTCGCGTTCTTGTGCCACCTACCAACATTCACGGCATCGCTTCCCTACACCGGGAGGTGATGCCGTTCGTTTTTGTGGCGCGGGTACGAAGGGAACTCGAACCTCCGTATAGAACTATGTAAGGGGCTTATGCAGGAACATTCGCGTTGCGAGGCGATGTCACAGAAGCCGACGAAATATAACCGAAATGATTGTAGAAATCCGCGACGATGTAGCAACACTCCGGGGGGGACTGACGAAAAACCCGCAGGAAGCCGTCGTCGTCGCGCTGACACGTGGGCTTCGCCATCACCCGGCCGGATTGATCCTGGACGGGGGCGATCTGACACAGGCGAACGCGGACGGGGGCGCGGCACTGCAAAAGGCGATAGCGCAGGTCGCCCGGCTTTTCCCGGAGGCACGTTTCGTGCTGGCAAACCTTTCGGCGAACATAACGCGGACGCTTCGGGGGAGCGGCATCCCGAGCGCGTCCGTCGCTATCGTGCCGACAATCACCGAGGCGCGGGCGCGTCTGAAGGACGCCGCGCCGAACGCCGTTCCCGGCGACGCAGGGGAAGCGAACGCCCGCGTCGGTGGCAATGGCGAACGTCATCCGGTCGTGATCGCCGGGTTGCTCGGTTCGGACGCCGATGAGCACGCCGTCGCGGTCGCGTGCCGTCTCGCCGGGTCGATCCCGTCGGACACGCAGTCGGGCGAACCGGTGGTGCGGATGCACCTCGCGCGGGTGCTGATCGTGCCGCGCGACCGTTCGCTGACCGCACCGATGGACGCCGAGGAGGCAGTTGTAAAGCGGCTGACGCAGTTCGCGGTCGCGGTCGAGGACGGCGGATGCGTCGCGGACGTGGTGACACAGATCGAGCGCACCCGCGACGGCGGTGTTTGTCTGACGGATTTGGCGGGGGAGTTGCGAGCGACATTTTTAGTGCTGGCATTGGGTATAAACGCTTCGGGTGAGGACGTGAGCACGGCACGCTATGTCGTCGAACGTGCCCCCTGCGAAGTGATCGTGAATCGTGTGCGGTTATCCGATTTGGGGGGAGGCAATGACGCCGTAGCATCTGGTAAGGAAAAAAAACATGAGCATTGACTTGGGAAATCCGGCGGAACTGGGGACTGCGATAGCGGTCGGAGCCGGGATTCTGACGGGCGGGGTAGTGATGGTGCGTCGGCTGTTCGCGCCGGACAAGGTCAAGCGTGCCCCGATCATTCCGTTGCCGATCAAGCAGTATCGGCGTATTCTGGTGCCGACCGGGGTCGGCATGTGCCACGACGATTACGTCACCGAGGCGGCATCGCTCGCGTGTCATCTCGCGCGCAAGAAAGGCTCCTCGCTGACCGAAGTCGTCTTTACGTACGTGATCCCGGTCCCGCGCGCCCTGCCGCTGAACGCCGACATGCCGCAGGAAGAAGCCGAAGCGGACCGCGTACTCAACGCCGCCGCCGACCTCGCCAAACAGCGTGGCTTGACCCGGGTCACCAAGCAGTTGCGCAAAGGACGCACAGTAGAGGATGAGACGATCAAGGCGGTAGAGCAGGAAAGCGCGGATCTGGTGATCCTGACCCCGCAGACCCACGCGGCGGCGCAAACCGCGATGCCCCTCGCCACGAACGCCCACGCCACCACGGTCCCCGCGACGCGAGCGGCTACGGCGGCGGTCCACGCGATCCATGCCGGGATCGGTGCCGGGGGCGGCTCGTGTTCGATGCTCAATAAATCCCGGTGTTACGCGGAACTCGACACGATGCAAACCTCCGACGAGAGCGAGACGGTGACGGGGAAACTCCTGCGCCGTCTGCCCTGCGAGGCGATGGTCGCGCGTCAGGCGAGCACGACAACCACGACGATGCCGGTGGCGTTCTCGCGGAACTGATCTGACGGGCGGTTCGCTTCACAATGCGCGGGTCATCCGGCGTCGGAGCGGACCGCCCCGGACAGTCTCACGCTTTGTAGCGAGCGGTCTACCAACTCCCGGACGCGATCCCGGAGCGCGCCGTTGCGGGAACCGTCGGGAGTGGTTTTCGTCCGCAGGGTCCGTAATCCGAACAGAGCGACCCGCACCGCGAACTGACGCTCCGTAAATCCCAGACGGTCGAGGACTGCCTGCGTCAACCCGGCGCGTTCAAAAGGCTCCAGAGCGTACACCGGGTACCGCGCGAGCGTCCAGAGTGGGTCTTCAAACCCGGCTTTCTCGAAGTCCAGAAAACCGGTGAGCGTTTTGCCATCGGAAAGAAAATTGCCAGGCTGGTAGTCGCCGTTGGAAAACACCAGCGGCGTTTCTTCCGAGGCGGTCAAGCAATGCGATTCTAACTGGCGTACTGCCTCCCGATAACGCGGTACGGGTGCCCAATCCCCCGAGGCGTCGCTCAGTTTCACCCACTCATCATGCAAGGAAGTGCGCGGTAACGTGTCGGCAACGGAAGATTGCTCCACTGCCGGGGGCGCCGCGAACAAACGGACGATGCCGTCTACGAGGAGTCGCTTGGCGACTGACGCACCCAGTTCAGACGAATCTGCCAATACCTGTAAAGTAACTCCGGGTAACATTTCCAGAACGGCGAACGATTCGCTACTGCCGGTTTTGCGCCCAGGTCCAGCTAACAGTCGTGGAACGGGCAAGCCGAGGCTGTGCAAGAAGGGAAGAACGCTGGCTTCGCGTTCGACCCCGCCCCGGTTGCGCGAAAGGCGCAGAACGACGTATCGCGTCTCCCTCCGTTCGGTATCGAATACCGTGATGCGAAGGGGACAGGGTTGCATCTCCTGCATCGGTTGTGCGCCGATAATCCGTGCGCCATAAGGGAAGCATGACAGTATTTGCCGCATCTGATCTAACGCCAGTATATGCGAGCGATGGTTTTCCGAACGGATGCTGGCGCGTTCGGTCATGGTTCATGCGTCCATTCCCAGTCATGAAACTTATGCCACGCTCTCGGAGCAACGACGGATGCGGGCCATTCGTTCGCGTCCAGCGGCGTGGATGCCCTCGATATACACAACCGCCACGGCTTGACTCTGGCGTGAACGTACGCCCGCAACTTGTGGTGCCCGTCCAACACGAATTCACACAGCGCGTCGTCCGTAGTTGCCGTCACCGCGAACGGTCGCTCTCCGTCCTCGATAGCATACCAGAAGTGCGCGATATGGGCGTCGTCAAGTGTTTTGTCGGGTTGCGTCGCTACCAGCGTCTTCTCTCCGAACGGGTAAAAACCCGACGTGGTATATGCCCAGTCTCGTTGGTAATCCGCCAGATGGTATTCGACGAACGAGTCTGTGTCCATGCAAGGCGCGAGCGTCAACGTGTACACGCCGGACGGGAACTGCCGGAGCAACGGGAGGATGATAAGCGAAAGGGAAGAGTCCTCGTGAGGAAGATCCACCGTGACTTCGGACAGTCCACTCGGGCGATCGGTATCAACAAGCGGCGCGAAATAGTATAACTCCTGCCCCACGCTTCCCGCATAGTCATGGAAATTGAAGACGAACGGTTTGCCGTCCAGAAACAAGCCACAGGCGGAGCCGTCGCCGCGTACTTCAATGCGCCCCGCACCACTGGTAAGGTTATACATTTCGATGCGCGGTGGCATTACAGGACGACGCCTTCATATAATATCGGGGGCTGGTCGCCAAGTCCCGCACCATTTCGATACGCAAAAACGCGCTGTGATTTAGAAAAGCCTGTTCGTCAAAAAAATCAATGGCTTTTTCGACCGCTTCGCCCGCAGTTGCGCCGACAGTCTCCAGATCGCTGACAGTCGCTATAAAAAGAGGCGAACTCCGGTAGACGTAGGGATGATAGACGCGAATTACAACTAAGCCGGTGGCACTGGTTTTCATGCGGAAATCATTCTACCCTGAATCTTCCCCGCCTAAGCCGGAACACCGGAATAGTCGCTACCGTGCTCTCGTCGAACCGTTTGGAACTACCGGTTGCCGGGGCTTGGGTGACTTTTTCACTTGTAATCGTTGGTCGCTCACCAGAGAAACGTGTGCGTGTCCAGCAAAGCGTTCACGCGTAAAACGTATCCTCAATCTCGGCGGGGAGAGGCGCGTTGAAGTCCGGTGCGAGAATCACTTTGCCTTCGTCGCCGCCCGGCACACGGTGCTGTTGTGGATGCGGCTGTGCCTCTTCACGGTCAAGGTATGCCCGTATCGCTTCGGAGATCAGCAAGTAAGAACCGACATGCCGCGCTTCGGCAAGCCGTTCCAGGCGTGACAACAGTTCGGGACCGAGTGTCTGTTTCATAGAGGCATTATACCTTCGGGAGGCAAACCTGATCCGTGATTTTCGGACTCGTGTTGTTTCGCGGTCAACTCCTTACGCCGGTTAAGTTGCGCGTTCCCAACGAGCCTGACGCTATGCCGATTCAGCTGAACGACGACCTTCGCGCCCTTATCGCCGCGCAACTGGGGCAGTGCCCGTGCGGCGAGGATGCCGTCTGGTACCGCGCCGATCCGACCGCAGCGACGGGCGATATAGGGGCGACGCGAACACGCCGACGTTCGGGGTGCGCTGGCTGACAGGGAGCGATCTGACCGAAAATCTGTGCGACGGATGTTTCGTGGACGCCGTGCCTCCGCTCTGGAAGCGGACGGATTAGCGGGGAATTTCCGGCATTCGAGCGCGGATTTTACCGATCCGGTCCCGCCGTGTATAATGGCGACGCGGCGGCGTCGCAATTCGTCCCAAACCGCCCGAAGAAAACACCGGACACTGCCCGCGCACCGCGCATCCGTTCCCGGCTGTGTCGCGACAGAAGGTTGCCTGACTCATGAACTTCTCCAAAGCAGTGATTACTGCGGCTGCGCCGTCCCAACGCTCCCTGCCGCTACAAAGCATCGTGGACCGGGGCGGGGTCAGTAAGTCGGTCCTTTCGCTCCTCGTCAAAGAAGCGACCGACGCGGGCGCGACCGACGTTTGCGTCGTCGTGCATCCCGGCGACGAAAGCCGGTACGCGGCGGCGGTCGGGAGCGGCGGTCCCGGCGCGGTGCATTTCGTCGCCCAGTCGGCACCGCGCGGCTACGGTCACGCGCTGTGGACTGCCCGCGAATTCGTCGCCGGAGAGCCGTTCCTGCATCTCGTCGGCGACCACATTTTCCTGAGCGATGACCCGCGCGCGCATGCCGCCGAGCATATCGCTCAGGTGGCACGGGAGGCGGGGTGCGCGGTCTCGGGCATCCAGTCCACGCGCGAGAGCCTGCTCCCATATTTCGGCACCATCGGCGGGCAACGCGTCAAGGGGACACAGGACCGGTTTTTAATCGAACGCGTGATTGAGAAGCCGACCCCGACCGAGGCGGAGCAGACCCTGATCGTCCCGGGACTGCGCGCCGGGCACTACCTGTGTTTCATGGGGACGCACGTTTTCACCCCGACGGTGCTGGAACTGCTCGATAAGAACGTTTCCGCCGCCACCGAGAACGACGACATCCCGCTATCGCCGGTCTTGGACGACCTGGCGCAACGGGAACAGTATCTGGCGGTCGGCGTCCGGGGGCGGCGGTTCTCGCTGGACATGCGGTACGGTCTTTTGATGACGCAACTCGCGCTCGCGCTGTCCGGCGACGACCGCGACGAGGTGCTTTCCAGCCTGTGTGACTTACTTGCGCAACGCGAGATGAAATGAGTCGGGTATTGGGTGGTTGCGTCCATCGGTTAGGAACATCGGTTTCACCGACGTCTGTAGGTGGCTTCGCCACCGAGCGTCCTTTGGACGCGCTGGACACGAAAGATTTGCGTGGTCGCCGAACGATTCCGATACGCCCGCGTCCGGAGGACGCTCGGTGGCGAAGCCACCTACAGACGTCGGTGAAACCGATGTTCCTAACCGATGGACGCAACCGCCCAACACCTAACACCTAACACCCGGCCACCAACACCCAACACCCATGACTTTCCTAGAAACCATCATTACCAGCGACGACCCCGCCGTGCGCGATCAGGCGTTGGATGCGTTCTGTCGAGACCTATCCACGGCGGAACTTTTGGAAGCGGCTGCCGCGCTCGAACGGTTCCGGCATCAGCGGACGAACCTGTATGAGCGGGTCCGTGCCTGCTTCTTTCTGTACGCGATCCATCGGTTCCATTTGCCGACCCGCCCCGGCTTCCCCGCGACCGGGCGTATCCCGTTCGAGGGCTACACGAACCTTTTGGAGCGACGTTTCGAGGAGGCGACCGACGTTTTCCTGAAGGCGCAGGCGAGCGACGGTCCGAGCGACTCGCTGTCGTCCGCGCTCGCCGCCGCGTACCATCGGATCGCGTTCCAGACGCTGGCGAACCAGGTGCGTCACAGTGTGCGCTCAGCGCGGGGCAACCAGTGGATGTTCCGCGTCGGGCACCCCGACGACCAGCCGCTCCGCCTGCGCCGTGAATTGCTCGCCCGTACCACGCAAAATCCGGCATACCCGGTTTTGCGCGAGCAGACGCCGGTACGCATGGACCTGACCCACTCCGGGTGGAGCGACATCTTTTTCCTCGGCATGGATTACCCCGAAGGCGCGCGCGTCCTGAACATCTCGGTCAACCTCGCGGTGCGCGGAAGCGCGGGCGCGGAGACGCCGCGCCCGCCCGTGGAAGCGTTCCTGCGCGTGATCGACGAACCGGTGCTCCGTCTGGCGAGCGTCGATCTCGGGGTTTCCGCCGACATTTCCGCGCTCGCCGAGGTGTTCGACTTCGCGCGCGATTACCTCGGGCTGCTCAAAGCCGCCCTGATCGCGTCCGGGATCGTCCCGCCGGGCGTGGAAGGGTCGGAGCAGGAGTTGTCGCACCTGCTTTCCTGCGTGGTCGGACCCGGCAAAGGGTTGGAACTGGTCAGCAATGTCAACGGCATCCCGAAAGGCTCCCGCCTCGCCGTTTCCACCAACCTGCTGGCGTCGCTGATCGCCGCCTGCATGCGCGCCACCGGTCAGACCCGCAGCCTCGAAGGCCCGCTTTCGGAAGGGGAGCGGCGCACTGTGGCAGCGCGGGCGATTCTGGGCGAGTGGATCGCCGGGTCCGGTGGCGGATGGCAGGACTCGGGCGGCGTCTGGCCCGGGATCAAACTGATCGAGGGGCAACCCGCACGCGAAAGCGACCCCGAATGGGGTATCAGCCGGGGGCGGCTTCTGCCCGGGCATACGATCCTCGGGACGGAACCGGGAACCGACGGCGACGCGCCGTTCGCGCCGGAAACAACGCGGCAGGCGTTGCAGGACAGCCTGGTGCTGGTCCACGGCGGTATGGCTCAGAACGTCGGTCCGATCCTGGAGATGGTTACGGAAAAGTATCTGCTACGCTCCGAGCGGGAATGGACCGCGCGCGGCGAGGCGCAACAGGTACTCGATACGATCCTCGACCATCTGCGCACCGGCGACATCGCCGCGCTCGGGGCACAGACCACCGGGAACTTCTTCGGTCCGATCCAGACGATCATTCCGTGGGCGAGTAACCTGTACACCGAAACCGTGATCCGCGATGTCCGGGAGCGGTTCGGCGCGGACTTCTGGGGGTTCTGGATGCTCGGCGGCATGTCCGGCGGCGGCATGGGGTTCATCTTCGCCCCCGCGCGCAAAAGCGAGGCGCAGGACGCCCTGCAGGAGATCATGTCACGCACCAAGCGGCATCTGGAGAATGCGTTACCGTTCGCGATGGAGCCGGTGGTGTACGAGTTCGCGATCAACGAGCAGGGGACCGTGGCGCGACTGCTTTCGGGGCGTGACGCGCCGTTGCCGTCGCGCTACTACGCGCAGACCGTGCCGGGGTTGCTACGCATCGACCCGCGCCGGTTGACCGAGAGCCAGCGTGCCGAACTCGACGCCGTTCGCGCCGCCGCGCAGTCGCGCGACGATCTGCGCGGAATCGCGCAAACCCTGTTCGACCGTCTTCTGCCGCCCGCGAAAGGCGACGGCGAAGCCGAATCCGACCTGCAGACGTTGCTTCGCGAGAACGGTTTCGACCCGGTCCAGCAGGAGCAGATACGCACCGACCTGATACACGGGCGGATCGGTCTGGCACAGAACCGCCTGCCGGTATCGTCCGACATCCGCGATGTTCTTCCCGGCGACGTGGCGGACGCCACCGGGGATCTGCCAGAGTCAGTCGTCGCGCTGGGCAGGAACGCCATCGCGGCGGGTAAAGTCGCCGTCGTATCGCTGGCGGCGGGCGCGGGGAGCCGTTGGACGCAGGGCGCGGGCGTGGTCAAGGCACTGCACCCGTTCGCGCGGCTCGGCGGACGCCACCGGACGTTTATCGAGACGCATCTGGCGAAAAGCCGCAAAGTCTCCCGCGACTCCGGCGCGAACCTGCCGCACGTTTTCACTACGTCGCACCTGACCCACGAGCCGATTGCGCGCTTCCTCCGGCGCGAAAGCAACTACGGCTACGCGGGGACTATCGCGCTTTCGCCGGGGCAGTCCATCGGCTTGCGCATGGTCCCGATGGCGCGCGACCTGCGCTTCGCCTGGGAGGAGATGCCGCAACAGGTGCTCGACGCGCAACAACAGAAGATGCGCGAATCGGTGCGTGCCGCGCTCCTGAACTGGGCGACGCAGACCGGCGAGGGGGGCGACTACACGGACAACACGCCCGCGCAGTGTCTGCACCCGGTCGGACACTGGTTCGAGGTGCCGAACCTGCTGAAAAACGGCGTGTTACTGGATCTGCTACGCGACCAGCCGGGTCTGGAATACTTGATGATCCACAACATCGACACGCTCGGCGCGAATGTCGATGCGGGGGTGCTCGGGCAACACATCGCCGGAGGTGGCGATTTGAGTATCGAGGTGATCCCGCGCCGTCTGGAGGACCGGGGCGGCGGGCTGGCGCGCGTGGACGGTCGGCTCCGCCTCGTGGAAGGTCTGGCGATGCCGCGCGAGGAGGACGAGTTCGCGCTGACATACTACAACTCTCTGACAACCTGGGTCGGGATCGACGCCCTGCTACGCGTGTTCGGGCTGACGCGCGAAACGCTCGCCGACGAGCGGGCGGTGCAGGAAGGGACGCGCGCGCTGGCGGCGCGGATGCCGACATACGTGACGCTCAAAGAGGTCAAGCGGCGGTGGGGGCACGGGCAGGAGGATGTCTTCCCGGTGACGCAGTGGGAGAAACTCTGGGGCGACATGACCGCGCTCCCCGAACTCGACACGCGGTTCGTCGCGGTGTCGCGCGGACGCGGGCAACAACTCAAGGATCAGGCGCAACTCGACGCCTGGCTCCGCGACGGCTCGGCGGCGTACATCGAGACGCTTTGTGCTTGGGAGTAGGGTGCGGGGATGTACCATCCTCCGGTGGAAGCGTTCCGCTTGGGTTCCCTGCGGGAACAGGAGACAGAAAACGGGACCGCCTGACGGGTTCAGCAAGCCCCGTTCCCGCAGGGAACCCAAGCGGAACGCTTCCACCGGAGGATGGTACATCCCCGCACTCAACACCTAATCCACGAAGCGGTACTTGATCAGCGTCCATAACGCTTCGACACCATCGGTCCAGCGGATTTTTTTACCCTGCTGCTCCGTACGGGCGCGGTAGTTGATCGGGATCTCGTGAATGCGTATGCCGCGCTTCAGCACCTTCGCCGTGACTTCGGGGCAGAAGTCGAACCGTTGCGCGCGGAGCGGGAACGAGCGGAGCACGGAAACGCGGAACATCTTGTAGCACGTGGCTTCGTCCGTGATGCGCGCGCCGGGGAACAGAACGTTCGCCGCGATGGTAAGAATCCGGTTGGCGAGCAGGTTCGCGCCCTTCATGCCCTCGATCTTGCCGGTGAAACGGGAACCGTAGACGACATCGGCGTTCCCGCGCAGCAGCGGCGCGAGGAGCAAACCGAACTCGTTCGGGTCGTACTCTAAATCGGCGTCCTGAACGACAAGATAATCCCCGTGCGCCGCCGCGATGGCGGTGATGATGCCCGCGCCCTTGCCCCGATTTTCGGGATGGTACAGCACCCGAACGTCGGCGAACCGCCCTTCGACCTCGGTCTGGAGCAGTTCGCGCGTTCCGTCGGTCGATCCGTCGTCCACGAGGATAATCTCGCGCGTCACACCGTCCGGGAGCGACGCGCCGCGCACCTGCCGTACGATTTCGAGTAGCGTTTCACGTTCGTTGTAGATCGGGACGGCGACCGAAAGCAGGGCGGTGTCCCGCTGCGTCGCGGTGTTCGTATTCGTCCGGCTACCGGCGTCAGCGTCGGCAACCGTGGGGCGGTCCAAGGTAAACATAAACGATGTGTCTTTCTCTCGCTTCTATAGACGCGATTTCTGTTCCTCTCGTTCCGCTTGGCATGTCTCGTCTTTTTGTGTCCTACGCGGACGGCGCCAACCTTACGTTGGATCGTTGTACCTGCGGTGCTAGGTACTGCTTTGTTGCGTGGTTGGCGTTCGGTCCTTTCCCGCGAATTAGCCGGTTCGGGTTT
>JAYULM010000064.1:0-4934 GCA_043763605.1 Armatimonadota bacterium
CCCGCTCTGCTCGCGAACGCCGACGCCGTGGTCTGCGGGTCGCTTTCCGAGAACCTGCGCGCGCGGATGCCGCGTTTGCGCTGGGTGCAGTTCTGGAGTGCGGGCGTGGACGGCAAACTGTTCCCGGCGATGTGGGACAATGACGCCGTTCTGACGACCGGTGCCGGGGTGCACGTCGCCGCCGCGTCCGAACACGTCCTGGCGATGATGCTGGCGTTCGCGCGGGGCTTGCCGCAATCGTTCGCCGCGCAACGGGAACGGGACTGGTCCGCACGGGATCGCATCGCATCACGCCTCTTTGAGTTGGACGGCAAAACGGTCGGGATCGTCGGGGCGGGCGAGATCGGACAGGCGATAGCGAAGCGGTGTAAAGCGTTCGGGATGCGTACCGTCGGCACGCGGCGCGACGTATCACGCGGCGCGGAAGGCTTCGACGTTCTCCTGCCGCACATCCAGTACCACGAGTTGATCCTCGAATCGAATTTCATCGTGCTGGCATTACCGCTAACACCCCACACGAAATGGATTTTCGGCGAGGACGAGATCGAGATTTTGCACAAGGGCACCTACCTGTTCAACATCGGGCGTGGCGGCTTGATCGACGAAACGTGGGTATACAAGGCACTCAAAAACCGGTGGCTCGCCGGTGCCGGCCTGGATGTATTTACCGACGAGCCACTCCCCGCCGATTCGCCGTTCTGGGAGTTGGACAATGTCATCCTCACGCCCCACTTAGGCGGCGCGACCCCGGCGTACTGGTCCCGGTTCGCGAATCTGGTCGCGGAGCAGACCCGCCGGTTTCTTTCCGGCGAGCCGCTCCGCAACATCGTCCGGCGCGACCTCGGCTACTAAAAGCCTCCGAGCGACGGCGGCGACGGTATCGGAGACGGCGTCGCGAACGATGACGGGCGGGGCGCAACGCCGGGCGACGCGGGTAAAAACAGGGCATCGTCCAGTGGCGGTCCCGGGATACCTGTCCCGCGCGGCGACGGGGACACGAATATCACCGCGTTACCCCTGTCGTTGCTGCCGCCGCCGCAACCATTCGCGGCGGCGACCATCAACGCAAGAACCGCCAGCCCGGCGAACGGGACGACGCGCACCGCGCGGTATTTCGGAAATCGATTAAACATGACCGGGGTCTCCTTGACAAACATCATAAACATCGAATGCTGTTGTCAAGGTACCCGGACCGCCCCCTTTTTATGCGTCGCCGCTCGCCGCCTTCGCCCGCTCCGCACGCGCGGTCTGCTTGATCTCGTTCCACGGGAAACGGCGCGGCGTATCGCGCGGACTGCTTTCCGCCCCGAACATCAGGATCAAGGCGCGGCGCGGCGTGCCGGAAGTGTTCGGTCCGGCATAGTGTAGCGTCCGGTTCGCGTGGATCGTCACGCCGCCGGGCTTCAGCGGGCACGCGACCGCGCTTCCGGTCTCGGCAACCAGCATTTCCAGACCGTGTACCCGCGCGTCACCGCCGATGGGCTGGTGCCCCATCACCTCGCCGCGATGACTCCCGGGCACGAACCACAGACAACCGTTCTCGACCGTCGCTTCCTGAAGCGGCATCCACACCGACACGGCGTTGTAGTTCAGCGCGGGGTTCCAGTAGGCTTCGTCCTGGTGCCACGGCGTCGCCGCCCCAACGCCCGCCGGTTTGTAGATCGCGTGTTCGCCGGTCGCGTTCGCCCCGTCGCCGAGCAGTTGCCGGACCACGGACAGCGCGTTCGCGCGGAACAGCCCGTGCTTCATTTCGGGGGCATACTGCGACGGTCCGAGTATCTGCGGCAGGGCGGCTTCCTTGCCTTCCTCGTCCGCGCCGCCGAGGTCGAACTGGTCGCCCTTCTCCCGCCCGGCGCGGTCAGCGAAAATCCGGTCGTACGCCGCGCGCAGGCGAGAAAGTTCGGTCTCGTCGGTGATCGGATCGAGGGTGAGAAACCCGTTCTCATGGAAAAAGGCGACCTGTTGCGGCGTCAGGGTGACAGTCGGTGTGTATTCGATAGCAACGGCGGCGACCAGGGCGTTTTCGGCGGTTAGATTCATAAACACTTTCCTTTCGGCGCGGATTTCGATACGATGAGTTCCGCGCGACGAACGCAGGGTATCGCGCCCGGGAGGCGGGCGCGTTCGTTTTGTTCGGGGGAGAAAATCGTACGCCTATGAAGCCTGTAACCCGCGAAGAGTTCGGCGGCAACGACGGTCCGGCAACGGCGGCGGGGCTGTTGCCGGAAACCCGGATGCTCGGCTGGGACCGGTTCCGCACCGCGACGGCGGCCTCGCTCGCGCCGCACCGGCACCCGACCGCCTATGAAATCTGCTACCTCGCCGACGGGCGCGTGGACTGGTGGGCGGAAGCGGAAACCTACACCCTCCGGCGCGGGGATCTGACCATCACCCGACCGGGCGAGTGGCACGGCGGCGTCCATTCCGTGATGCACCCGTGCGAACTGTTCTGGATTCAGGTAATCCCGGGCGATCTGCCCGAAGTTCTGCGAAACGGGCTGGCGGACCTGACGCGCCGCGTATTCCCCGGCTCCGCTTCCGTCGCCCCGCTGTACGAAACGCTACTCGCCGAACACCGCGCCCCGTCTTTCCTGAGCGAGTTCGCCGCCCGCGCCGCCCTGCATACGTTGCTGATCACGGTGTTACGCGACGCAGGGCGGGACGCGGCGACGGAAACGGTGTCGCCCCCGGTAGCCGCCGCGCAAGCCTTGCTCGGCACCGACCTGTCCGCGCCGCTCACCGTGGAGCAGGTGGCGCAAACCGTGGGGCTGTCCGCGCCGCGACTGGCGGAGCGTTTCCTCGCCGAGGTGGGCGAAAATCCGGGCGAATGGCGCACCCGCCGCCGCCTGCAAGCCGCGCAACGCGCCCTGCGAGAAGACGGCGCGACCGTCACCGAGACCGCGTTCCGGTTCGGGTTCGCATCGAGCCAGTATTTCGCCACGGCGTTCAAGCGGCAGTTCGGATTATCGCCGACGCAGTGGTTGGTGGTCAGTGAGTAGTGGGCGGTGGATAGTAGCCGGGCGAGACGGGCGACCACGAAGCCACAGCGGCGAGGCGCAGAACGTGAGGGGGGTGCGGGTGCCGACGCTGTTCGGCTTCCAGGCACGCAAGCCCCCGCCTGTGTAGCCCGCTGTGAGTTGCGCCCCCAGACTCGTCAGGCAGTCGTTGACATTGAACGTCGCCGCCAAGCCGTTGTAGGTTGTCGGGTTGCCGTTGCTGTCGTAGCCGAAGCCCGTGTTCGTCAGCTGGTTCTTCGCGTTGTAGGTGCGCGCCGCCCCTTTGAACGTCGTCGGGTTGCCCGCCGGATCATAGGCATAGTTGTTCGTGTACCCGCCCACCCGTGCGCTCGACTCCTGCGTCAGCTGGTCCTTCGCATCATAGGTGTATGCCGTCGCCCCGCTCAGTGCCGCCTGACCGGTCACGCCCGACGTGACCCCGGTCCGGTTGCCGACGCCGTCGTACGTCATGCCCGTAAATGACGACAAAGTGCTTGCCCCGAGCGTATTGACCTGCGCGGTGAGTTGCCCGACCGCGTTCTGTGTGAACGCCGCGCCCGCCCCGTTCGCCAGCGTCTGCGTCGCCAGAACACGGAAGCCAAGTATTATTTTTCGCCTCTCTAATTCGTCCGGGAGGCAACGCAGTAATCCGCTCGCCGATACAACACGTTGCTGACGCGGGCTGTGCCTGTGTCAGTCGGTCTTCTACCCCAGAGATGCACATAGGGGATCAGTTTGAGTCCTTTACACAAACCACAACACATGGCTTGCAAAGTACGACTCATAAATATTGATCCGACGCTTATTCTGTTAGGAGTTACGCAGTTGCCCCGATTTTGATGGTCGGCATCGCCAAATAGTGCTTTATCGCGTCGCGTACAATGTCCAGTTTGGCTTCGTACCAACTGATCCCCGTTGCCAATCGGTTGGCTTCCAGACGGACAAAAGCCCGCAGAGACAACAAAATATGACCATGTTGCTTGATATTCGAGCGACATTGACACCGTTCCACAGCACAACATTGCTTCAAACCGCGATGATAGTTTTCGATCTTAAACGGTTGGCGTTCCCACTCTTGCCGTTCCTCCTCGGTCATATCCGTTTTGTTGGTTACCCAGTCGCGTAAATGGCTCCGCCATTTCGCATATTCCCCGTCGCCGTTTGGGGCGACTGTCCGAAATAAACGCACAAAACCGAACTCCTTCAGATGAACGACTTGACCCTCAGCAACCCCTCCCAGCGTTTCCACCGCCACATTTTTCGTGTCATCGGGATTGACCTGACGATTCTTTTTTAAGCGCGTTAAGAAGAACCATCCATTGGCACGAACTAACTTGAGATTCTCAATGCTGGCATACCAACTTGCGAAAGTTGCGGAGCAACTTTGCGCGTGTCAAAGCAAACCATTTCGGGATGGAAACCGCGCTCTTTTGCTGTTGTTACCATCTCTTGAAACGAATCATTCTTCGTTTTTGGGTTGCCATCGGCTTTTACTTCTTCGCCGTATAGGCGACAATCACAAGGCAGTGCCGCGTTTCCATCCTGCGAAAAGTGTTTCGCGCATCCAAAGTAGAGTGATAAGGTTGATTCCCATCACAACCGCTTTATGCTTCCCTGACCAATGGCGGGTAACAAGTTCTATATGACGGGCGTAGGGCTTGTCAAGCGTTGAATCGTCTATCACCAGACAGCCTTCCGTGCGTTTCACAAGCGGTTCGACTTCTTGCCACAACGCCACCGTCGCGGAAACTACGTTTCCGACTGTGTCGGCTGGCTGTCTTGAGAGCAGATGGACGAACGAATCGTGCGCGATAAGTTCAATCTGGCAACGCGACGCTTCACAACACGTGAAGGATTTCTGCGCCGCGATTAAAAATTGGATGTAATCTACTTCGTCTGTTTTGGGGAGGTTCACAAATCAGTATCCCTGCACAAACC
>JAYULM010000065.1:0-19083 GCA_043763605.1 Armatimonadota bacterium
AGGTGTCAGGCGCGAACGATTTGCCGACAGACGCGCTATTCCCCCTTCTGGCTCCCCTCTCCTGCGAAGCGGGGGAGGGGCTGGGGGTGGGGGCACCTCGCACTTCCTGTTACTTCGGCAGTTTCTCCAAAGCTTCTAAAATGCCGTCCGCGCCCGGGTTGACACCGAGCGGCGCGTTATGACTCCACGCAATCACGCCGTCCCGGTCAATCACGAACAGGGCGCGACTGCAAATGCCGTATCCGTCGATATATACGCCATACTGCTTGCTGACCGCGCCCTTCGGCTCGAAATCGGCGGCGAGCGGGAAATGCAGGTTCTTGTCTTTCGCGTAAGCCTGATGGCACCAGACCCCGTCCACGCTAATCCCGATCACGGCGGCGTCATGCTTCCGAAATTCGGGCAAAATCTCGTTATAGAGTGCCATTTGGTCCCCACAAACCGGCGACCAGTCGGCGGGATAGAATGCGAGAATCACGGGTTGTCCCTTGAACTCGGACAGTGTGATCTTCTTGTCATCACTCACACTCAAGGAAAAATCCGGCGCGGGGGTTCCGGTGGCAAGCGGCGTACACAATTCCTGGCTCATAAGTCGGTATCGGCTCCTGTTTTTTGTTTTTTAACCGCCAAGACGCCAAGAACGCCAAGAGTAGGAGAGGGGAGAGAAGAGATTTTCAAAGAGGGGGGCTTCGCGAAATCGGCGACCTTTCTCGAAAAAGAGTGAAAAAATCTCAAATTTCTTCTTCTCCTACTCTTGGCGTTCTTGGCGTCTTGGCGGTTAGCTATTTCTCATTTCAAATGGTTCGACGAGGGGGGAGGGTTCGCCCCACGCCCGCGCCGCTGTAAACGAACGATTTTAATGGCTTCCGGGTACGTTCCGGGTCGGCGTTCCGGTCGCGCAGTTTCGGGTCGTCCAGCGATTCGGACGGCGCGGCGTAGCCGAGGGCGATCACCGCGACCGGCGCGTGCGTGTCGGGGATCGCGAATACTTCGCGCGCCTTGTCCCGATCATAGCCGCCCATCTGATGTACGTGCAATCCCAGCGCGGTGGCTTGCAGAACGAAGTTCTGCACGGCGAGTCCGACGCAGTGAAGTGCGGTCGGGTTGACTTTCCCGTTCTTCTCGAAGTGCAGTTTGACCACGGACAGGATCAGAACCGGGGCGTTTTTTGCCCAGGCTTGATTCCCTTCGGCGAGCAGGTCGAACAGGGTACGCCACGATTCCGGTGCGTTGTCACGATCTCCGGCGATAAACGCCCAGGGTTGTTCGTTCTGTGAGGACGCCGCCCATCGCGCCGCCTCGAAGCAGGACAGGATTTTGTCCGGTTCGACGGGCTTTTCGCGGTCGAACGCGGACGGACTCCAGCGTTCGCGGATCGGTTCGATAACATCGTGGTCTACGGGGGCGGGCTTTCGCATAAGTGTCACCGGTAAGTAAAATACCGGAATCGGGTGGAAAGTTCCCGGGTCAGGTGATTGGGTTGTGATCATCGGTTTGTCCCATCGGTTTCACCGACGTCTATAGGTGGCTCCGCCACCGAGCGTCCTCCGAACGCGGGCATGTCGAAATCGTCCGGCGAACGCAACAACGAAACGCATTCGGCGCGTCCGGAGGACGCTCGGTGGCGGAGCCACCTATAGACGTCGGTGAAACCGATGGGACAAACCGATGATCACAACCCAAACCACCCAACATCTAACACCCAACACCCAACAAAAAAACGGCGGGTCGCTGGCTGATGCCGCGTCCCGCCGTTTTCGTTCGTTATAATCGTAGCAATAGATAAGTGCATTCCGTGGCACAGTCGCCTTCCGCCCTCGCAAGACCCGCTGTTTCCCGCTACCGCAGAGCCAGTTCGCGCTCTGCTTCCACTTCCGCCCGTGTGTACCCGGCAGACACGACGAAATTTGAGCCGAACCCGGGGATCACCCCGTGCCGTCCGCCATGCTCGTCGGTTTCGTAAACCGGATGATCGTACTCCTTGCCGCGTCGTGACGCCGTAAGAACGCGTTCGCCTTGCCGCAGGGCGGCAACCGCTTCCCGTTCGATAAGGGCATCCAACTCACCGGCATCCAGCCACAAACCGCCACACGACGGGCAGTGGTCCAACTCGACACCCTGTCGCTCCACCGCTTCCAGCGGTAACGCGCACAAAGGACAATTTAACATGACCAACTCCCTCCGTTTCTTCGCTCGCTCGGGAAGACCGTATCGCCCTCCCGTTTATACCGACAGGCAAACCCCTTGTTTGGTTGCGCCCACCGGTCCTAACCGTATCGCCGCGCCCTGTCAATTGATTAAACACCGGAGCGGGCGTTTCGTCGCCGCGTTTTACCGCGTTCGATTATCGCTTTCGGTGATGAAACAGCCACCACTCGAACGCGAGGAGAAGAAGGAGCGGGGCGGCGAAATACGCCCACCCTTCGCGCGGCGTTTTGCGCGGTTTGGCGGGGTCGGTGCCGCCGTCGCCCTGCGCCGCGTCGGTTACGGTGATTTGCGGCGACGGATCGGGCGTGGTCAGCGTTTCCCCCGCCGATAGTAGCGAAATCGCGAACCGGCGTTTCGCGCCGCCCGTCGGCGTGACGGTGTAAATCCCGACGCGGTCGGTGCCCGCGAACGCCCCCCCAGATACGGTCGTGCGCTTGCCGTCGGCATCCGTCACACTCCCGCCTGACGCGACCGGGACCGTGTCGCCGGGGCGCAAGACGCGGGAAACATCGGCGTCCGCGCGCCCGGCGAGGTACGTGACGGCGTTGGAGATAAATACCGGGAACGCAACGCGGAGTGGGAAATCGCTCTGGGTCGGGCGGAACGCGACATAGCAGATCCGCGTCTCGCCGCGCCGGGCGGCGGCGTTCCCACTTCCAGAACGCTCACCGACCACGATTAGTGGCGCGGTCTTGCTTTCCACCGCGACCGATGCCCACGGCGCGGCGGTCACTTTCCGCGCCGCACCCACGCGTACGCCCGACAGGTCGGTGAACCGGAGCAGGGGCGAGGCGCGGTCCCAGTCCAGGATCGGCGGTGCTTCGAGAGTCGCCCCGCCTGACGTAACCGGCGAAATATCTCCGGACGGCACCGCGCCAAAGAAAAGGTACCGCCCGGCGGGTAGATCGGCGGGCGGGGCGGCGTCGCTATCCCAAACGATAAGATCGTTCGCGGCGACATCTTTTCTCGCGAACGCCGACGGGGCGATGCGCCGCACGGAAGTGCGCGGGGCGAACGACAACGCCCGCTCCAGGAACGGGTCGTCGGTCCCGGCGACCAGCAACACCCGGACCGCCTCCCGGCTCGGCAATGCGGCGTACGCTTCGTTGTCGGCGCTCAAGTCGTCGCCGCTTGACTCGATGCGGGCGGACAGGAAGTCGGCGGTCGCGGGAATGTCGCCGGGTGAGAGGGGGATGACCAGCGAGCGGGATTCCCCGGCGGGCAGGTTCATTTCGCGCGCCTCGACCAGCGTGTCGCCGGACAGGATCGTGAGCGGCACCGTGTGCGTTTTGCTATCGGCGTTCTGCACCGTGACGAACGCCTGCGTCCCTCCGTCGTCGGTCTCCTCGCGCACGTCGAACGCGGTGATGCCGACGTTCGCGCTCCCTTCCCCGACCGTGATCGCGGTCAAACTCGCCCCGCCGAGCGACAATTCGTCCTGCCGGGAGAACGCCCCGTCGGTGATCAGCGTCACGCGGGCGTCGGGTCGCGACGTGACGAGCGACCCGGCAAGGAGCAGGGCTTCGCGCGGACCGTTCCCGGCGTCGCTCGGCACGGCTTTACTCAGCGCGGACAGCAGCCGCCCTTTATCGGCGGAAAGTGGCGACAGGACGACGGGGCGTGTCCCCGCGAGCACCAGCGCAAACGTATCGCTCGGCGATTTGTCGGTGATGAGCCGCCGCGCTTCGGCGATTGCCGCCGCGAACCGCCCGCCGGGAACGTCGGTCGCGTTCATGGAAGCGGACGCGTCGATCACCAGCGCGACGGTGCGCCCCCCGACCGCGTTCCCCCACAGGAATGGGCGCGCCAGCGCGAGGCAGAACAATAGGGCGGCGAGGAGTTGCAGGAGCAGGAGCGGATCGATTCGAAGCCGCTGGAACGGCGACGCGGACGCGGCGGGCGACAGGACTTCGCTCCACAGCAGTAGCGACGGCACACGGACATCTTCCCGCTTTTGTTTGAGCAGGTACAGGAGCGTGATGGCACCGCCGATGGGCAGGAGCCAGAGAAGGGCGAGGGGGGAAAGCATGAATGGTGGCGGTTGTATTGTACCGCGTGACGGGGCGGTTCCTCACGGGCGTTTTTTTCGGGTAGCGTGGGCGTGGTCCGGTGGTTGCGTCGGTGCGGGATCACCGTGCGGGATCACCGGGGGCGATCAGCGGTTTGGTCCATCGGCGGCGGTGCCCATCGGTTTCACCGACGTCTATAGGTGGCTCCGCCACCGAGCGTCCTCCGGACGCGCCGAACACAGGACGTTGTCGGGTTGCCGGACACGGGGATCATGGGAACACGTACGGAACGCTTTCTTGGGATGCAGTTGCAGGTTCGTCAAATTGCTCGAAAACATCCAGTAGGTCGCCGATGGCGTGTCGTTCCTTCTGGCTATGAACATAGGCAATCGCTTTATCGACTTGTGAATACCACAGGCTGAAACATCCGTAGCCGTCCTGCCAGTTAAAACGCTCGGAGTTCTCGGGGCGTAGATCGTTGAAAAGGGCAGACGACGTTGATTTCACCTTTCGCATGAGGTCGGCTATTGAGATCTTGCCACAAAGGCGGACGACAAGGTGAACATGGTCGGCTGTGCCGCCGATTGCGAGAACGCGGCATTGTACCGCCTCCGACTGCGCCACGATGCACCGATGGATTCTCGATTCGATGCCCGGCGCGAGTCGCGCCGCGCGATACTTCGTCGTCCATACGCAATGCACGTACATCTCCACTTTACTGCGTCGCCGGTTAATCGCGTCTTCATGAACCATGCAACCATTATAACCTAAATTTTCATACCATCAATCCCGCGTCCGGCGGACGCTCGGTGGCGAAGCCACCTATAGACGTCGGTGAAACCGATGGGCACCGCCGCCGATGGGCACCGCCGGTGATCCCGCACCGACGCAACCGACGGACGCCGCCCGTGATCGGCGACCGGTGGGATGCCGCGCGACAGACCCGAACGGTGGAACGCCGCCACGGGGAATCGCCGTGCGCGACCGGTGAACCGCCTCTACACCGACGCGCTCTCGAACGCCGTTTGCGACCCCGGTATATCGCCTAAATCGGTTTTCGCGCTGACGTGAAGCGGGACGCGGCGCAACACCTGATCGCCCCGGCGGATTTCGACGTGGTGAGTTCCGAACGTCATAAAGGTCTGCTCGAACAAGACGAGGTCCAGTTGCGCCGAATCGCGCGGGAACTCCGAATGCGGCGGGACTGCGAACCGGATCCTGGTCGGCTCGCCCTGCGTGGTGCCATCCGGGGCGATCAGGCGAAACTCCACCGTGTGCGCGACGCCTTTGTCGGCGGCTTCAAGGGCGAGATCCACGTACAGGCTGATCGATTCCAACTTCACCGGAACCTCGTCCAGGTAAATGTCCTCGAACAGTCCGATCAGGTCCACGCCTCCCTCGGGGTGCTTTTTTACTTCGTCTACGAGCAGGGCGGTGATTACTTGCATGGGGCGGCATATCCTTTCACGAAGTCGGTGTCGTCGCTTGCTTTTCGCGACGGACCGCCTCGTTTCGTTTCCAGGCGACGAACAGTTTGCGCAGGTTCATGGCGACGAAGCCAGTATACACCAGACCGAACAGTGCCAGGGCATAGCCGAAGGGCGCGGTTTGCGAAGTGAACGCCTGCCAGGTCAGGAATCCGAAGAAGAGGGAGCCGAGCACGTGCCGCACGGCGTAGACCCAGAACTGGAATCGGTACGTCGCAATCAGGCGCGGGTCGCCCGGTACGACCGGCTTGCGGTTGGGGTTGGGACGCTGGAGCGAACTGATCATGAGGAACGCTCCGCCTTGCGCGCCGCCCGCGCGGCGGCTTCCTCGGCGGCGCGGTGGGCGATATAGTCGGCGTTCTCGCGGCGCATCTTGTTGATCAGGCGGAACGCCCAGTACAGGAGCAACCCGGACGCGACGCCGAGGAAGCCCACCATGACCCAGTTCAGGGCGACGACGTACATGATGGCGAGTCCGCCTAAAAAGAAGCCCGCCAACAGACGCGGCACGACGGTCAGCGCGTCCGCCGGGTCGATCTTCGGTTTCGGCGCGGCGTCCTCGGCGTCGTTTTGAAATGCGGTTTGCATGGCTTTATTTTACCGCAGTTCGGGGGGCTTCGTTTCTCGGGTTGGTTCGGGGAACTGTGTTCCTCCGCTGGAAGCGCAGATCACCCAGAGGGTACCCGGTGTTCCTGCGGAACGCGGAAGGCGCGACGTTCGCCAGCGAATCGAACGACATCTTTAATCCGCAGGATTACCAAGTGCCTCACTTCCAGCGGAGGAACGCAGTTCCCCGAGCCAACCCGACAGCCGCCTACCGGATTCTGCCCATGCGGTTCGGGGGCCAGAAGAGTACCACGGCGTGTCCGACGACGCGTTCGCGCTTCAGCGGTCCCCATATGTGCGAGTCCTTGCTGTGGTTACGGTTGTCGCCCATCATGAACAGTTCGTCTTTGCCCAATTTCAGCGGCTGGTCGGAATTTTCCGGGTAGTTGTAATCGGGGTCCTCGTTCGTGAACGGTTCCTCCATTGGCTTGCCGTTCAGGTAGACCCGCCCGGGGATGATCTCGACCTTCGCGCTACTCTTGCCGAGAACCTGTGCGAGTTGCTCTTTCGTGACCTTGCGCTTGCCTTCCACCAATACGTATTCGGGGAACAGTTTCACCGCCGCATCGGGGTAAAGTCCCATCCGTTCGCGCAGGTAGGAGTGCGTGTCGTTAGAACCGAGGGCGAGGGCGTTGATCGGCTCGCCGTCCACGATCACTTTCGCTTCTTTGACCTGGATCGTGTCACCGGGCTTGCCGATCATCCGCTTGATGAAGTCCACGTTCGGCTGACCGTCGGTCGCGACCAGCGGTGCCTCGAAGACCAGGACATCGTTGCGCTCGGGTTCATGCAACCGGTACGAGAATTTATCCACGATCAGGCGATCCTTGACCAGTAGCGTGGACTCCATGCTCTCGGACGGGATGAAGAACGCTTGCGCGACGAACGGGCGGATGAGCAGGAACGCCAGGATCAGCACGAAGTTCACGGTGTCGCATGTCTCGCTGATCGTGCGCGCCCAGGGGTCTTTGATCTTGGCGAGCGCGGCGCGAATCAGGGTCAGCCCGATGACGAGGCAGACGATGAAGACGGGGTCGATGTTAGCGAGTTGGTCGGTAAATTGATTGGTAGGTTGCATGATGAGTCAGTGACCAGTGGTTAGTGGTCAGTTAGTGATTAGTGGTCAGTGACCAGTGGTCAGAATTGGTAAGTCGAGCGGCTTGCCGAAGTTCGTGCAGGTACTGACCACTAACCACTGGTCACTGACCACTCATCTTTCCGGTAACGGGAGGGTAACAGAAAATTGGGTGCCCTGTCCGAGTTCGCTTTCGACGCTGACGGTGCCGCCGTGGGCTTCGACAATGTGCTTTACGATACTCAAGCCCAGTCCTGTTCCCCCGGCACCGCTACTGTTTCCTTCGGTATTCTGGAAGCGTCGGGCGCGGTCGGCACGCCAGAATCGCTCGAAGATGCGCGGCAGATCCTGCGACAGAATGCCGATGCCGCTGTCGGCGACGGTCAAAACCGCCTCTTTCGCTCCATCTCTCTCGCCTATCTGTACGTCGGCGACGACGCTCCCGCCCCGTGGCGTATATTTTATCGCGTTATCGACCAGATTGAAAACGACCTGATCCATCTGGCTACGGTCGGCTTCCACCGGGACGGCGTGCGTGAGTGGCGTCGGCTGTACTGTCAGGTGGATGCCGCGCCGCTCGGCGTGCGCGGCGACCCGCGCCCCGACATCGGACAGCAGTTGCGAAAGGTCGAAGCGGATCGGTTCCGGCTTGCCCGCCTCGGCTTTGGAGAGTTCCAGCAGGTCGGTCGAGAGCGTGACCAGCCGGTCGGCTTCGCGGATGATCGTCTCTAAAAAGCGCGGTCCGGCTTCGGGGTCGTGCAGGGCACCGTCCAACAGCGTTTCCGCCATCGCGCGGATCGACGCGAGCGGGGTACGTAACTCGTGTGACACGTTGGCGACGAAATCCGTGCGCACAGTACGCACCCGGTTGATTTCGGTCAGGTCCATCAGGGCGAGCGTCGCGCCGCCCCCGAGCGAGACTGGTACCGGGGTGACGCGGGCGCGCACCTGTCGCTCGCGCCCACCGACGAGTCGCAGTTCCGTATCCCGCGACGCCCGCGCGGTCATCGCGGCGTCGAACAGATCGGACAGCGCGCGGACGTGGGTCGCTTCGAGCAGGGTCAGTCCGATCATCTCGCCGGGCGGCGGCGGGTAAGACGCCACGCCGAACAGTTCGCACGCGGCGGCGTTCACGTTCGCGATCCGCCCCTGCTCGTCGATCCCGAGTACCGCCTCGAACAGGGCGTCGGCGACCACGGCGATAAATCGGCGCGTGGTTACAGTAGCGGGAGACGGGGGCGGCGGGGCGGCGGGTTCGTGGGGCGGGGTTCGCATATAACAGAATTTCCGTTCCTCATGAGCCGACGAACTTGTAACCGATGCCGCGCACCGTCAGCAGATACTGCGGCTTCCCCGGGACCGCCTCAATCTTTTCGCGTAGCCAGCGTATATGGACATCCACGGTTCGGTCGTCTACGTAGGCGTCCTCGCCCCAGACGCGGTCCAGCAACGTTTGCCGGTCGAAGACGCGCCCGGGGTGCGCCGCGAGCAGGGAAAGCAGATCGAACTCCTTGCGCGACAGCACCAGATTTTTTTCCGCCGTGCGCGCGTCGCGCTTCTCGACATCGATCACCAATCCCAATCGGGACGACGCCAGGATGGTAGACCGGGATGGTAGCGGTGCCCCGAGCGCGCCGCCCAGGGCGGCGGATGCCACGGTGCCGGTGGGGGAATCGCCGCCCTGAGTCCCGCGCCGGAGCAACGCCTTCACCCGCGCCATCAACTCGCGCATCCCGAACGGCTTGATCAGATAGTCGTCCGCCCCGATCTCCAATCCGTGTACCCGGTCCGACTCCGCGACACGGGCGGTGAGCATCAGGATCGGCGTCTGGTTCCCGCCCTGCCGGATCAGTCGGCAGATTTCGAAGCCGCTCCCGGACGGCAACATCACGTCCAGAATAATCAGGTCCGGCTTGCGTTCGCGGAACAGGCGCAGGGCGGCGTCGGCGTCGGCAGCGACGAGCGGCTGGTATCCCTGCTGGCGCAGGTTGTATGTCACGGCGTCCACAATAGCAGGCTCATCGTCCACCACCAGGACACGGGCGATGGAGGTATCGTTGGGGGGTGAGTTCGGCGTCGTGTTGGCGGCGGCTTGCATTCGGCGTTTTCTTTGTGTCGTCGCGGAGGGCATCGTCGCGCACCGGGGCGCGTATCGTCGGGCATAGGGAGAAACTATATACTGAGTCGTATTGTATCGCGGTTCCCCTCGCACGGCGCGTCTATTTTCCAGGTGAGCTGACTTGACAGGTTATGGTTCGGTTATTACAATAAAGGAAAATTTACAGGCGGAATTTTGTTGGAAGAATCGAAAAAAGACGGTAAGAAGAAGGGCGCGAAGGCGCGAGGCGACGGCGATGGCACCAGCCCCGGTGAGACCGGGGCGGGCGAGACAGCACGGTTGGTTGCTTCTCTGCACGACCGGCTGACCGCGTTGACGTTCGAGATCGGTGCCCTGCGCGGCGAGCTGGGTGGCGGCGGTGCCAAACCCGGCAAGGGGAAACGGGCGGCAGTCGCGGCTCCCGCCCGGGTCGCCCCGCCCCTCGCGTCGCCCGACGGGCTTTTAGACGCCCTGAGCACCGAGGCGCGGGCGGCGGTCGCGGGTACCGACGATGTCGCGGCGGTGGTGCTGACGGCGTATTCGCAGGAACCGGCGGGGGACGACGCGGAAACCACGACCGCGCAGACCACGGTGCTGCTACTGGTTGCGGACGCTTCCCGGCGGGTCGAGGAGCGGCAGGAGCGCGAGGGCGTGCTGTGCGAGCGCGCCGCGCGCATTGCGGCGTCGCTGGGCGCGGAACCGCGCGTGGTGATCGCCCGCCTGCTTCTGACCGAGTCCCCGCTCACGGCGACCGAACTGGGGACGGGAGCGGACCTGACGACCGGTTCTCTGTATCACCATCTGCGCGAAATGACCCACGCCGGGGTTCTCCAGGTCGTGTCGCGCAACCGCTACGCGCTCACCCCGCTCGGGCGACGCGCCCTGCTGTCTATACTCGCGTTCGCGCGGGACGCGCCGTAAGAAGCGGCGGGATCATCATCTATACCCGTCTGTGAATCTCCCGTGAACATGGCAACCGTAAAAATTTAACACAATCTTAACAATTGCCCTATTGCGGGCAGGCGGATCTGCCGTATAATGCCGGTGGCACAGACAGGTCGCAAGCCTGGTGCCGCCCTTTAATAGCCACCTGCGGCATCACCGGATGAGCGTTAGACGGGTGGAAAAGCAAGGCGTCCCGGATAGGGAAGCCGCTCGGATTGGGAGACGCGCGCACGTGTTTGTTGACAGCAATAGATCGCATCCGGCTGGCGGAAGACTCGCCGCGACTTTACGCCCGCCCGTATCGCGCCGCCCGGCGCGCCCGCTTTCTCCCCGCTATTGTGTCGCGCTCCTTTGCGCCGTTCT
Source organism: Armatimonadota bacterium (assembly GCA_043763605.1). Lineage (GTDB taxonomy): Bacteria > Armatimonadota > Armatimonadia > Armatimonadales > Armatimonadaceae > JACMIU01. Next base: position 10,792 of record JAYULM010000065.1, read on the forward strand.
GCTGTTCGCCCTCCCGCCCGCCGCCTCCGCCCGCCCGTCCACGGCGTCCGCGTCCAACCTCGGCGTCGCCAACGACTACAACGTCTTCGTCTTCGGGAGCGGCACGCTGGAGACCGGCGGCTCGACCATCGAAGGACGCCTCGCGGTCGGCGGGCTGGCGCGCACCCGCAACTACAGTGTCGCCCCGAACGTCCCGCGTACGGACGCGCAGGTTCCCTACAACGTCGTCTTCGGCGGAAACGGGAATACGACCGCGACCACGTTCAGCGGCACGTTCTACGGCTCGCTCGTCAGCGACGCCACCCTCACTACGGTCAGCGTGCCCGACGTGCGCGGCAACATCCACGCCCGCAGGGCTTTGGACCTCGGCGGCAACAACGGCTGGGGCGGCACGGTACAGGGGGACGCGCTCTACGGTACTACGTTCCGCAAGGACGCCAACGTTTCCGTTACTGGGCAGACCCGGCAGGATGGGACGACCGTGCTGCCGTTCTCGTTCGCCACGGTGGAAAGCGATCTTCGCAACCTATCGACCCGGCTCAAAAGTCTCGCCGCGACCGGCACCACGACCGTGCAGTCGTGGGGCGCGATCCGGTGCGCGGGCACCAACCCCGGTTTGAACGTCTTCACGGTGCAGATCGCCGACCTGAACCGTTGCTCCGGCTTCGAGATTTCTGTCCCTGCGGGCGCGACCGCGCTGATCAATTTCCCCGGCACGGCGACCCCGGCGTTGCAGAACTTCTCGTTCACGCTGTCGAGCGGAGCGGAGCAAAGCAAGGTTCTGTTCCATTTCCCGGACGCGGCGGCGGTCGGCTTCGGCACGTCGGGCGGTATCGAAGTCAAAGGGAGTGTGCTCGCCCCGAACGCGGCGGTAAATTTCGGCAACGGGCAGGTCGGTGGGACGCTCATTTGCAAGAGCCTGACCGCGACCGGATTGTTCAAGCACGTCCCGTTCACCGGAAACCTCGGCGGCGCACCGGCGGCGGCAGCCCTCCTTTCCCTGTCCGTCACTCCCGCGTCGGTGATCGGCGGGCAGGCGAACGCGACCGGGGCGGTGACGCTTTCGGGGGTTGCTCCGCCCGGCGGCGCGGTCGTCACGCTCGGCAGTAGCAACGGCCCGGTCGCGGGAACCCCGGCGAGCGTCACCGTCCCGGCGGGGGCGACCGGCGCGACGTTCCCGGTCGTGACGAACGCGGTGACGATGGCGACCCCGGTCAGCATTTCGGCGAGTTACGGCGGCGTGGGCAAGTCCGCCCCGCTGACCGTGAACCCGCCCCCGGCGATGGTTCTGTCGTTTGTCGTGACACCGACCAGTGTTGTCGGCGGGAACCCCGCTTCCGCCATCGTGACCCTGTCCGCGCCCGCCCCCCCCGGCGGCGCGGTGATCACGCTTTCCTCGGCGAACGCGGGCGTCGCGACTCTGCCCACGAGTGTCCTGATCCCGGCGGGCGCGACGCAGAGCGCGGCGGTCACGGTCACGACGACTCCGTCCGCGTCAACCGCCAGCGTCGTCCTGACCGCCGTTTACAACGGCTCCTCGAAAAGTGCCACCCTCACCGTCACCGCGCCGGTCCTGCTTTCCGTCTCCGTCTCGCCCGCGTCCGTGAAGGGCGGCGTGGCGAACGCCACAGGGACCGTCACGCTTTCGGGCAATGCACCGGCGGGCGGGCTGACGGTCGCCTTATCCTCCTCGGCTACCGGGGCGGCGGCGACCCCGGCGAACGTCACCGTCGCGGCGGGAAGCACTACCGCGACGTTTACCGTGACGAGCAAACCGGTGGCGGGTGATACGGATGTCACGGTTTCGGCGACGCTCGCGGCGGCGACGAAGACCGCGCCGCTCCGCGTCCTCGCTCCGTCACTCGTTTCCGTGGGCGTGACGCCCGTCTCCGTCGTCGGCGGCGAACCCGCGCAGGGCAATGCGACGATAGACGCGCCCGCGCCGACCGGGGGACTGACGGTCGCGCTGTCCTCGTCGAGCACGAAAGCCACCGTCCCGGGCAGTGTTGACATTCCCGCCGGGGCGACGGAATCGGCTGCGTTTACCGTGTCCACGGTCGCGGTCGCCACCGACACCGCCGCTACCATCACGGGAACGCTCAGCGGCGTCAGTAAGAGCGCGACCGTAACGATCACCGCGCCGAAACTGGCAAGCCTCGCCTTTTCCCCGAACCCGGTTCGCGGGGGAAGCGCGAGCACGGGCACCGTCACCCTCGCCAGCCCCGCCCCGGACAGTTTCGTCGTCGATCTGGCAAGCGCGAGCGGCAAAGTCGCCGTCCCCACACGTCTGACTATCCCGGCCGGGGCGACTTCGGCGACTTTTTCCGCGACGACGCAGATCGTGGGCGCGGAAACCCCGGTCGTCGTGACCGCGAGCCGTGGCGCGGACGCGGCCCGGGCGACGCTGACGCTACTCCCGACCAACCTGGTATCGCTGACCGTGGCGTCGGACGTTTCGCCGACGCTCCCCGGTACCATCGTCGGCGGCGACCCGGCGACGGGGACGGTGAGGATTTCCGCCGCACTCCCGACCGACACGACGGTGACGCTGGCGACGAGCCTGCCGGGCAAAGTCACGGTCCCGGAAACGCTGGTGATCGCGGCGGGGGAAACATCGGCGACGTTCCCGGTCACGACGAAGGCGGTTCCGACAGACGCGCCGTTCACGGTGACAGCGACGTGGCAGGGCGAATCGAAGTCGGCGGCGGTGACGCTACTCGCGCCACGTATCAAGTCGCTGACTTTCGCGCCGAACCCGGTCGCGGGCGGTATGGGGAGTGTCGGCACCGTCGAACTGACCGGTCCCGCCCCGGAGGAAGGGCTTACGGTAGCCGTCGCCTCGGCGAACCCGACGGTCGCGCTGCCCGCCGCGACACATATCACTTTCGTTGGGAATGAAACGGCCCAGACTTTCGCCGCGACGACCTCCGCCGTGGCGACCGACACCGCAGTTTCGTTTTCGGTGACTCTGAACGGTGCCAGCACGGTTGCCGACCTCGTTGTCACCGCGCCGAAAATTTTCCTTGTATCGCTGACGGTCGCGCCGGGATCGGTCACGGGCGGGAATGATGCCGTCGCCACCGCGACGATCTCCCTGCCCGCACCCGCCGGAGATGTCCTCGTGTCCGTATCGTCGGACAGTGACAAGGCGCGGGGCGAAACGGCTACCCTGCGTATCCCCGCCGGACAGACCGTCGGCACGGTGACAATCAAAACGGTCCCGGTCGCCGCCGATGCGTTAGCGACATTGACCGCCGCGTTCGGCGGTGTTATTAAAACCGCGCCGCTGACCGTTCTCGCGCCGGTGCTGGAGTCAGTCGCGCTCAACCCGTCCGTCGTGCCGGGCGGCAAGCCGACTACCGGCACAGTAACGCTATCGGGCAGAGCACCGGACGGCGGGATGATTGTCGCTCTGTCCTCGTCCGACCCGGCGACCGCGAAACTGCCGAACCCGGCGAGCGTGACGATCCCCGACGGCGAAACAAGCGCGGTCTTTCTCCTGCAGACCGTCCCGGTCGCGCGCGAAACCACGGCAACCATCACGGGGACGCTGAACGGGACCGCGAAGTCCGCCGAACTGACGGTCCGCCCCCCGACATTGCTTGCGGTCGCGGTGAAACCGAACGCGGTCAAAAGCGGCGCGGGGTCCACGGGCACCGTCACGATCTCCGGAAACGCCCCGGCGGGCGGACTCAGTGTCACGCTCGCCTCGGATAAACCCTCGGTGACGTTCCCGGACGGGAGCACCGTCACGGTCGCGGCGGGGGCGAAAAGCGCGGACTTCGCGGTCGCCACCGGGAATGTCGCGACGACCCAGGTCGCCCGCATCACCGGGACTCTGGACGGCGTTTCCCGCGCGGCGGAACTGACCGTGTTGCCGTCGGGAGTTTCCGGGGACGGTGTGCTCCTGCGCCTCGTCATCGCTCCGAAAACTGTTCTGGGCGGCGGCGTCGCGGTGGCGGAAGTGTCGCTCGTTTCGGCGACGGACGGGACCCCGGTTCTCGTGTCCGCGCCGGGCGGGGCGACCGTCACCCTCGTTTCCGACAAACCGGACACCGTGGTCGCCGGACTCCCGCCGCAGATCGTCATCGCGCCCGGGCAGTCGAAGGCCGCTTTCACGCTCGTCGGCGGCGTGGTGAATGAGCCGACCACGGCGACGATCACCGCGACCTATGCCGGGGCGACCGCGACCGACACGCTCACCGTCGCGCCCGAACCGTGCGGCGGCACGGGGACCGCGACGGTAGCCGAACTGACGTTCAGCCGGGGGAGCGTCTCCGGCGGCGTCCCGTTGCCAGCCGTTACCGGCACGGTGAGCCTATCTGCGCCTGCGCGGGCGGGCGGCGCATTGGTCCGCCTGTTCGCGGCGGACCCAGCGCACGAATCGTTCGTCTCGTTCCCGCGCTACGTCTGGGTGCCCGGCGGCGCGGACGTTGCCACGTTCCCGGTGACGACCCGCCCGGTCGGCGCGTCTACCGGTGTGCGTGTGACGGCGGAAGGCGGCGGAACTTCCGCGTCGGGGACGCTGACCGTGATCCCGGGCTTGGAGAGCGGCGGTGCGGCGGGCGGTGGGAGCGGGGTCTCCGGCGGTCCCACGCTGACACCGGCCGCCATCGCGCGCGGCTTCCGCATGACCACCTTCCTGTCCGGACTGAACAACACCAACCCCACGACCGCAGTCAACTGGCTCCTCCCGCTCGCCAACGGCAACGTGTATTTCCGGGCGTTCGATGTGATCCTGCCCGGCGAGAGTACAGTAGGAAAAACCGCGATTCTCGCGGACCGGGACTACCAGACGCTGGGGGATCGCCTGCAGACGATCAGTCTCAACAGACCGAATGGCGGGAGCATCAGTAGCAGCACGGCGATGATCCGCTCCGGGGCGTCCGTTTTCTCCGTCGGGAGCCAATCGCCCGTCTTCGAGTGGGACCAGGAAACCTGGACCGTGAAGCGGACGCTGGTCGGCCCGTTCCAGTTGCGAAGCACTTCCAACTATGACGCCGACCTTGACCCGCGCACGGGCAAAATGATCGCGAACGTATATCGCTTCGACCTGAACGCGGGCGGCTTCGAGCGGTACCTGTACGACTGGGTGTGGGCGGGTTTTCGGTGGGTAGATGGAATTGATGGTGGATTCGGCATCGCCGCGTCCGAGGACGGTTCGACAGTCTATTTCAAGCGTCAGAACATCACTGCCTTCGCCGTGGACCGGTACTACACCCCGGCGGGCGCACCCGCGAACTATAGCAACAACGTGATTCTGGGATTCCCGTTCACCAACGGCGACTCCCACACGCCGCGCATCGGTACAGGAACACTCGGCGGGTATCTTTACGCGCCGCGTAGCCGCACCGTGATCCAGAAAAATCTCGCCACGGGCGAGGAGATGACCCTGCTCACAAACGGCGGGATCGGGGTCGCGCTTTCCTACGACGGCTCCGGGAACCTGTGGGTGGCGCAGTCGGACCGCGTCATGCGCGTTTACCCGCCGCCCGGGGGCTACTTCGGCGTCCAGTATTCGGAAGCCATCTATACGCGCGACGATACGACGGCGAACAGCCACGCCCCGCTAACGCTTTCCGCGCCGGGGAATCTGCAGGGCACGGTTCCCACGAACGCGGGATTCGATCTGTCCGGCATCACCGGGCGCGTCACCGGGGCGGGTGTGCTCCGCGCGGGTGTGTTGTCCAGCGACACCGGGGCGGCGCGCCTCGACGCGCAGTTCGGCGTCCGCTCCGCGCTCACGCCGCCCGCCGCCGACGGCGCGGACGTGTCGTGGTCGGATAACGCGTACCCCGGTCTGGAGCAGGGCGGCTTGCCGCTCGCGTACCGCGACGAATGGGAGTTGCCGTCCGCACTCCGGCTGGAGATCCAGCAGCGCGGCGTGTCGAACGGCGGCGCGGCACCGGTAGTGTCGCCGTTCCCCCTGAGTCTCGTCACCCGCGTCACCGGAGTCTGCGGCGACCCGCGCCTGACCGACGCGCCGAACAGCGGCGGACCCCGGCGCAAGAACACGCTGACCGTGCGCGTCACCCCGACCGGACTGCCCAAAGTGTCGCCGGGGCGGTGCCTGGATCTTACTCTGCCGCGCTCGACCGTGCTCCTTGGGACTCCCGGCGCGACCTGGGAAATCTACACCGGGCAAACGCTCGTCGCCGCCTCCACCCAACCGAACGGCTGGGATGTCGAGGACGACCACACCGCGTATCGCGGCGTACATGTCACCGTGCCGACCGGGACGACTCCCGGTCCCTACGAAGTGCGCGCCAACGGCGTCGCCCGGGGCGCGGGCAATTTCACCGTGGTCACGGCGGACACCGGCACCGCGCCGGTCCTGAAACCGCTCCTGCTGTCGAACCGGTCGGTCGCCGGGGGGACCGCCGTCCTGCTCACGGTCACGCTGGACCGCCCGGCACCGGTCGGCGGCGCGACCGTCGCGCTGTGGACCACGGGGAGCGTCTCGCCCCTGTCCCTGCCCGACCGGGTCGTGTTCGCGGCGGGCGAAACCGCCGCCACCATCCCGGTCGTCACCGCGCCCGGCGCGGCGACCTTCTACGTCCGCGCGTCCTACAACGGCTACCGCGTCGCGCGGCTCGACGTGGACGGCGGCGCGGAACCCCCGGCGGGCGTGACGCTGACCGGGTTCACGGTCTTCCCGGGCGTGGTGACGGGCGGCGTTTCGGCGACCGGCACCGTGACGCTGTCGGGACCGGCACCGGAAGGCGGTGTGCGCGTCGCCCTGTCGGCGTCCGTCCCCGACCGCGTCCCCGTCCCGGCGTCGGTGCTGGTACCGGCGGGCTACGCGTCCGTCTCCTTCGCGGTGCCGACCCGACCCGTGGAGCAAGCCGTGCCCACCGTTGTCACCGCGACCCTCGGCGCGAACGCGCCCCAGGCACCGCTCGCACTCCTGCCGCAGGGCGAGCCGCCGACGGTGCGTATTACCACGCCGCTTGACGGCGACACGATCACCACCCCGGACGGCGCGACCACGGTAGAGATCCCGGTGCGCGTGGAAGCGAAATCGAGCACGGCGGGCGTCGCGCTGGCGTCGGTAGAGGTGTTCGCCGACGGAGCCTCGCTCGGCGCGGCGACCGGGAGCGGTGGCGACGTATATTCCGTCACCTGGAACGCCGGGTTGGGCGACCACCGGCTAACAGCGCGGGCGACCGACGCACAGGGTCGGGTGGCGAACAGCCCGCCGGTGACCGTCACCGTGACCGACAAACCGACCGTGCAAACCCCGGTGATCTCGCCGCCGACCGGGCAGTACGACCGCGCGTTCCTGACGGTCACGATCACCTGCGCGACGCCCGGGGCGGCGATCCGCTACACGGTGGACGGCAGCGACCCCGAGACGAGTGGCACGGCGCGGACGTACCGCAACCCGTTCCTCGTGCGGCGGTACTTCACGATCAACGAAATCAAGGCGCGGGCGTTCCAGGACGGCATGGTGCGTAGCAATCTGGCGTCGGCGGTCTACGTCTTCGCCGGGAACGGCGGCGGCGGCGACCCGGACGCGGGCGGTCCGCTGACGGCGCGGATCACCGCGCCGGGCGATGGGGACACGGTGACGCAACCGACCGATGTGACGGGGCTACTGAGCGCGCCGGTTCTGGACGGGGTGAGCACCGCGTGGGAACTATCCGCGCGTCTGGCGGGTTCCGACGCGGCGTGGGACGTGCTCGGGAGCGGCGTTCTCGTCGGCGGCACAAACCTCGCGGTGTCGGGGCGGTTCGATCCGACGCTACGCCTGAACGGTGCGTACACGCTCCGCCTCGTCGCGGTGACGAGCGACGGTCGGTACGCCGAGGATACTGTTGCGGTCATCGTCGAGGGCAACATGAAGATCGGGAACTTCCGCCTGTCCTACACGGACCTCGTCGTGCCGGTCGCCGGGATGCCGATCAGTGTCACGCGCTCCTACGACACGCTCGCCAAAGACACGGACAACGACTTCGGGCGCGGCTGGAGCCTGCAGATAGCGAACGTGCGTTTGCAGAAGTCGGTGCCGGTGCATGAATACTGGGAGCAACGCGGCGAGTTCGTGTCGCCGCTGATCGGCAAGAAGTACGACTTCCGGCAGAGCCGAAAGCACTTCCTCGCGGTGACGTTCCCGAGCGGTCAGGTGATGAAGTTCGTCGCCGCCTACAAGCCGCAGTCGCAGTTCTTCCTGCCGATCATGAACGCCCGCGTGGACTGGGTGCCGGTCGGCGACACGCGGGCGACGATCCGCCCGGTCGATCCGGGCGACAACGACCCCAACCGCAACAACGTGTTCGTGATCCCGGCGGC
>JAYULM010000066.1:0-4918 GCA_043763605.1 Armatimonadota bacterium
GGCGTAGGGCGGGACGGTGCCCTGGGTCGTGTCCGGGTGCAGGATCGTGGCGAGCAGTTCGGCGGTATCGGCGAGGCGGGGACCGGGGCGGTTGACATACGCGTTTCCGTCTATCGCGTAGCAGTCGCCGCTACGGACGGCGGGCAACTCGAACCAGCCGGGAAGGTCGGTCAGCGTGGTAGACTCCCACGCCCCGCGCTCGGCGTCGAAGCCGCAGGCGGCGAGCAGGATCACTTCCGGGTCGAAGCGCAGAACGTCGTCCCAGTCGATGACGCGCGACGGCGCACCGACCGTGTCCCACGGGGCGGGGATCGCGTTGACAATCGTGAGCAGTTCCGGGGACCAGTGACCGGCGCAAAACAGCGGCTCGGGCCACTCCAAAAGCAGGGTGCGCGGGCGGTTCGGTGCCATCGCACTGTGCAGTTTCACCGCCTCGAATCGGGCGATCATGTCGCTGATGACTTCCTCGGCTTCGGCATCCCTCCCGGTCGCCGCGCCGACGGATCGGATCGCGTCCAATACCCCGGCGAGCGTCGTGGGGGACAGGTCGAGGACTTTCACGGTGTCGCCCAACTCCGCGACGGCTTTCTCCGTGGCGATGTGACTGGCGGCGCAAACGTCGCACAAGCCCTGTGTCAGAACGAGGTCCGGTTTCAATTCGAGCAGTTTCGCGCTGTCGATGCGGTACAGCCCCTCGCCCGCCGCGACGGCGACGCGCACGGCGTCGTCGATCTCCTTCGCGGACGGCGGGACTTCGTACGGGTCGCCGTCCGCGTCGGTGAGGCGTTGCGGGGCGGGCGATACCGATTGCGCGGTGACGACCGGGAGCGACTTCACGGACGCCGGGAAATCGCAGGCGTGCGAAACGGCGACCAGGTTTTCTTCCAAGCCGAGAGCACAGACGATCTCGGTGGCGAAAGGGACAAGAGAGGCGATACGGATAGTTGGCATGACCCGGTATTATACCGCGACGGGGGCGGGTGGGATTAGCGCGGTTCGGGGTCCGCGCGGGTTGGATCGGTAAAGCGGCGCGGAAAATTCATTGTTCCTAGATTTTCACGTCAAAGTGGAAACTTCAAGAACCCGTAAGCGTAAGGGTGTTCCCCACGCCCCTACGTCTGCCGGTGGGATTCTTCATCTTGTTGTGACACATTTCCCACCAGGCGCAAGGGGTTGCCGGTGCGTCGTCCGGTCCCGGTCCGCGCCGTGAGATCGCGGTATAGGGCGAGCAAGGTGTGTGCCATGCCTTCCGGCGTCGGGCGGAGCGGGTTGCGCAGGGCGTTGCGGGCGAGTCGGCGTCGCTCGTCCCCGTTTTCCAGCAGGGCGCGTATGGCTTCCGCGAAAACGCCGACCTCCGGGGCGGTGACTATCGCATCCTCATCCGGGCGCACGAACTCACTCGCCCCGCCGCCGCGCATCAGGACGCACGGCAGTCCGAAACTCTGCGCCTCGGAAACGACCACGCCCTGTGTCTCGGTCAGCGATGGGAACACGAACAGCGTGGATGCCGCGTAGATCGGGGCGATCTGCTGGCGGGACAGGAAACCCGCGAAGCGCACGTAGACCGCCAAGCCCATCTCGCGCACGCGTTGTTCGCACCGTTCGCGGTACGGACCGCTGCCGACGAAAAGCAGGAACGGGTGCGTTTCCGGTGACGGGACCGGGTGCGCCTCGGAAATCGCGGCGAACGCGGCGAGGAGCGCGTCCAGGTTCTTTTCCGCCGCGAGTCGCCCGACGAAAAGCAGGATCGGCGCGTAGGGCGGTATGTTGTACGTTTCGCGCACCCGGTCGCGGGCTGCGGGCAGGACCACGGGGGCGAGCGGAATCCCGGTCGGTACGACGTGCAACCGCTCCGCCGAGACGCCGAGCGAGACGAGCAGGTCGCGCATCACCCGCGACGGCGTCACCACGGCGGCGCACGTGCCGTAGTAGCGGGCGAGGTAGCGGCTCGCGATGCCGCGAGTGATCGCCTTCGGCACCACGGGGACGTAGTGCGCATACTCCAGATAGAGCGTATGGAACGTGGAAACGAGCGGCACCCCGGCGCGGCGGGCGGCGACCTGACCGTGTAGCCCGATTCCGAACGGCTGTTGCGTGTGGACGACATCCAGTTTCTCGTCGCGGTAGGCTTCCGGCAGGGGCAGGAACGGTATCGGGGGGAACGCGAACGGGTTTTCGGGGTTGACCGCGATGCGCCACGAGGGGAGACGCCGTATCTCGACGCCTTCCGGCAGGTCGCGCGCTTCGTCCGAGAAGCCTGGGTACTCCGGCGCGACGATCAGCGACGTATGACCCGACTTCGCCATCTCGCAGGCGAGCGTTTTCACCGACGTAGACACGCCGTTGATGACCGGGTCGAAACTTTCCGTGAATAGACCGACGCGCATGAAAACCCGTCCTCAGTGTATCCGAAAACCGGGACGAGTTGGGGGTCGTCTCACGAAACGGGTTGTAGAGGGATGTCCCGCACTTTCGGTCAAAGGTATCGTGCCTTGCCTACCCACGATTCCGAAACAATTTTTTCAAGCGGTGAGTGGCAATACCCTGCGCTTGAACAGGGTCTGCATCTCGCCGCTCTATGGCGTCGGTTCGGGGAAGCGGCCGTTCCACCAACGGTTATCGCGGTACAGATCCTCCAGGCGCGTCCATTTGGCGTGGCCGTCCAGAAAGCCGACGTTGGCACCGCCGGAATGGCGCGCATCGATCAACCCTGGCTTACCGGGCACACCACCCGAGCTGAACTTATTGGTGCCGCCGCCATTGCAGGGGGGGAGCGTAGGCGGGTCGAGCGAGTAGCCGTGGTTGAACTTACAGTCCAGTATGTTGAATTCGGGGCCGCCGGGTGTCTCGTTGGCGCAGGTTCGGGTGCCGGTGCCTGCCGAGTCGGCCACGGCAAGGGTATTGGCTGGGGCGGTGATACTTGCCTCCGTGACAGGCACGTTAAGGCAGTCGCCGCGCGAGTTGCCAAGGTACTGGTAGTTGTAGCCGTAGGTGGCGTTGCGCCCCGACGGCCCAAAGTCCCAGGTGCGGCCCGTGCTCGGACAGACAAAAATGCCCGCCGTCTTGATGTAGGGCGCGATCTGATCGAACCAGCGGAACTCGGAACCGGAGACCGCATACATGGGGAACGCTTCGTAATCCTGCGCGTACATCTGGATCGCGAGCCCCATCTGCTTCTGGTTGGAAAGGCAGGCGGTCTGCCGCGCTTTCTCCCTTGCCTGCGCAAAGACAGGAAAAAGTATCGCGGCAAGTATCGCGATGATTGCTATGACGACGAGAAGCTCGATCAAGGTAAAAGCTCTGCATTTATCCGAAGTAAATCCTGCGGGCTTGGCGCGGCGGGGGTAAAGGTTCATGCGTATTTCTTCCGTTTTCATTTTTTAAAGGAATCTTAGCGGGAATGCGCTTTCGTGTGCCGGGGAGCGTTCCGCCCGGCGGGAGAAAGCGGCGTGTTGTCGATGTGACAGAAATTCATGGGGGCGGCGGTGCGCGTCCGACTGAACGCTTCGCGTGCCTGTCCGCAAACAGATAGTTGCTCATGGCGATCCGCCCGGCGAAGAGACAGTTACCGCAACACTTTAGGACTTTGCTGTTTTTATGTTTCGCAGGTTGTTTTCGGCTTTCCCATGAACCAGTTCCGGAAAACATTGGACTGTGCGACTAATTCTATCGCCGACGCTTCCGGTCGCCACTATAATAGCACAACCGTTGAGCCATGTCAACCGTGTTCCATGATTTATTATTCCAGTACGTCCTGACCGAACTGCGGAAGGTCACCGCCTTGTTCGCCGAACTCTGCGGAGAATCGGGCGAAGAGAAACAGGGCGAGCAGGGCGACTACCCCGGCGATGGATGCCCGCCCTATTAACCCCTTCACCGACTTGCCAGCGGTAACCCCTCGCGAGTCCGCTCGCCGGGATGTCACGAGAAAGGCACAAGGAAACCCCGATCTTTAGACCGGTGGAGGAATTGTGCGCCGCGCTATCGGTAGGTATACCGACGCCCCGGCAGGGTCGTCAAATCGTGCCGCTGGAAGCGTTCGGCTTTAGCCCCCCCTCACAGGCGGCGTTTCGTGCGCGTAAATCGGCTGTAGTAGACTACCGCATGGCAAGACAGCGAGCCAGGAAGCGTCCCGTGACTGGTTCTGTGAGCCGCCCCGGCAAATCCCGCGACACGGGAGACTGGTCGGCACGGGGGCACTTGAGAAAAGGGAATACAGAGGGATCTCCCGCACTTTCGATGATATGAGGCATTCGGCACGGGGAACGACCCGGGGTCTGGAAGCAGAGCATGGCACACACCGGAGATTCCGGGCATTGACGATATTGGCGAATCCTCTGGCACTCCGGGTCAAAGACTGCTAAAATGAGTGCTGTAAATACCCCATTGTTTCGGAGAGAATTTAGAATTATGCCCACCTACGGATACCGTTGTACCGCCTGTGAAACCACGTTCGAGCGACTCCAGAAAATCACCGATCCGCCGATCACGGAATGTGTCGAATGTGGGTCGCCGGTGAAGAAGATCCTCTACCCGGTCGGGATCTCGTTCAAGGGGAGCGGGTTTTATGTGAACGATTACGCGTCGTCGGGCGAGGCGAAGAAGCGGAGCAGCGACAGCGAACCCGCGCCCGCGACGACCAGCACCGGCAACTCCGGCGATACGAAGTCGGAAACCACTACCGAGACGAAGTCGGAGTCTGCTCCGGCGGCTCCGGCGTCTCCCGCGTCAGCGACACCCGCACCGGCGGCTCCGGCGGCGGCGAAAAAAGACGGGGCGTAGGAACCTCCCTCCCCCGCCCGCCTCGTTATTCCTCCCTCCCCCCCCGCCCCCTCCCTCATCGGAATGAGAGAGGGGGAGTCCGAGTTAGTAACGCGGTTCCGTTCGTCGGGCGGTACAGGAAACCGGGAAACGTATC
>JAYULM010000067.1:0-4911 GCA_043763605.1 Armatimonadota bacterium
CTACTGCAAGAGCCTGCCGTAGAGAAAAATTCCCAGTCGGATCGGTCGCACTCAAAGGGTTATTCAAAACATAGGAATATCGATTCAAACCCTGCGTCGCCTGGTAGCAACTTGAGTTAATATCACTTTATGAGGTAGACCAGCCCATGTCTCACGCGAGGACGAGGAGCTGGCAATTTTATGCCATCAACTGCCGGAGCACATACGGGAGAATCCCCCCGTGCAGGTAGTAGTCGACCTCAATCGGCGTGTCGATGCGCAGGATCAGCGGGACGGTGAGCGTTTCGCCGTTCGAGCGATGTACGGTCAGCGTGACTTCGAGGCGCGGTTTCAGTCCCCCTTCCAAGCCGGTCAGGTCGAACGTTTCGTCGCCGGTCAACCCGAGCGATTGCCAGGAGTCCCCTTCCCGGAACTGGAGCGGGAGGACGCCCATTCCGACCAGGTTAGAGCGGTGGATACGCTCGAACGACTGCGCGACGACCGCCTTCACGCCTAAGAGGTTGGTGCCCTTCGCCGCCCAGTCGCGGCTGGAGCCGGTGCCGTACTCCTGTCCGGCGAAGATCATCAGCGGGGTTCCCGACGCGATGTACTTCACCGCCGCGTCGTAGATCGGCAGGTGCTCGCCGTCCGGGTAATGCACGGTGACGCCGCCGACCACGCCGGGAACCATCGCGTTCTGGATGCGGACGTTGGCGAATGTGCCGCGTACCATGATCTTGTCGTTGCCGCGCCGCGAGCCGTAGGAGTTGAAATCGTCCGGTGTCACGCCTTTCTCCTGCAGATACATGCCCGCCGGGGAGGACGATTTGATCGCGCCCGCCGGGGAGATGTGGTCCGTGGTGATCGAGTCGCCGAATAGCGCCAGCGGGCGCGCCTTTTTGATGTCCTTCGCGACGCCCGCGCCCATGCCGAACTTGTCGAAATACGGCGGCTCCTGGATATACGTGGACGACGTGTCCCACGCGTAGACTTCCCCAGTCGGCGATTCGATTGCCGCCCAGAGCGGGTTCTTGTCGCCGAGGTTTGCGTAGTTCGCGGCGTATACCGCCGGGTCCATCGCCGAGCCGAGGAGCGCGTTTATTTCCTCCGGCGCGGGCCAGATGTCTTTCAGGTACACCGGGACGCCGTTCGTGTCGGTGCCGAGCGGTTCGGTGGTCAGGTCGATGGCGACGCTACCGGCGAGGGCATAGGCAACGACGAGCGGCGGGGACGCCAGGAAGTTCGCCTTGACGTTCTGGTGGACGCGCGCCTCGAAGTTACGGTTGCCCGACAGCACGGCGGCAACGACGAGGTCGTTATCGACGACGACTTTCTCAATCGCCGGGTCGAGCGGACCGGAGTTCCCGATACAGGTGGTACAGCCGTAGCCGACGGTCTGGAAGCCTAACTGATCCAGATATGTCGACAAGCCGGTTTTGTCGAGGTAATCGGTGACCACGCGCGAACCTGGCGCGAGCGAGGTTTTTACCGTAGGGTTGATCGTCAAGCCACGCTCGACCGCTTTTTTGGCGACCAGTCCTGCTGCCAGCATCACGGACGGGTTGGACGTGTTGGTGCAGGACGTGATCGCCGCGATAACTACCGAGCCGTGCTGCAGGTCAGTGCGTCCCTTGGCGGCGAGCGACCCTTCGCCCGCCTCGACGCGATCCGGCGTCGGGCGGTTCTGCATCATCTCGATCTCGGTGATCGTCGCCGTCTCGTTTTCGGATTCGAGCGGGTGCGTACCGCCTTCGGGCTGCGTCTCCATCGCCTGCTCGCCGCCGCCGGTAAGCGGAAGGTCGATCATTTTCGACGCGCCGACGCCGGTCAGTACGACGAACCGCTTGTTGGCTTCGGCGAGCGACTTCGCGTAACCGCTTTGGGCCGTCGGAGCTGCTAACAGTTCAGCAAACTTTGACTTGACTTCGGTGAGTTCGATACGGTCCTGCGGACGCTTGGGTCCGGCGAGCGACGGGCGAACGTCGGCGAGGTCGAGTTCGAGCAGTTGCGAGTAAGCGATCTCGCCCGCCTTCGGCATCCCGAACAATCCCTGCGCTTTGAAGTATTCGCGGAACGCCGATACCTGCTCCGCAGTGCGCCCGGTGTTGGTCAGATACTTGCAACACTCTTCGTCCACCGGGAAGAAGCCCATCGTCGCGCCATATTCGGGAGCCATGTTCGCGATGGTCGCGCGGTCGGTCAGCGAGAGCGACGCCGCGCCTTCGCCGTGAAACTCGACGAACTTGCCGACGACTTTCGCCTTACGGAGCATTTCGGTGACACGCAAAACCAGGTCGGTCGCCGTTACGCCCGCGTTGAGCGAGCCGGTCAGATGAACCCCGACCACATCCGGCGTCAGGAAATAGACCGGCTGACCGAGCATCCCGGCTTCCGCCTCGATGCCCCCGACGCCCCAGGCAACCACGCCCAGACCGTTGATCATCGTCGTGTGCGAGTCGGTGCCGACGAGGGTATCCGGGTAGTAGGTATCCCCGTTGCTCAGGACTCCCTTCGCCAGATATTCGAGGTTGACCTGATGCACGATTCCGATTCCCGGAGGCACGACAGAGAAGCCGTTGAACGCCTGCATGCCCCATTTCAGGAACTGGTAACGGGAGGTGTTGCGCTCAAACTCTTTCGCCATGTTCATTTCCAGCGCGTTCGCGGTGCCGGAATAGTCCACCTGAACCGAGTGATCCACGACCAGGTCGACCGGGACGAGCGGTTCTATGATGCCAGGGTCTTTGCCCATGCGTTGCGCGGCGGAGCGCATTGCGGCGAGATCGACCAGGAGCGGAACGCCGGTAAAGTCCTGCAAGACGATTCGGGCGACGACAAACGGGATCTCGGCTTCGCGGTCGGCGTTCGGTTGCCAGTTGGCGAGGGTGCGGATGTCGTTCTCAGAAACGCGCTTGCCGTCGAAGTTTCGCAACACGGACTCTAAAACGATGCGGATCGAAACCGGGAGCGTGGATACCGGACCGACGCCCGCTGCTTCCAACGCGGGAAGGGAATAATAGGTGCCAGTCTTACCCGCGTCGAACGAAAAGGTTTGGCGGGAATTGAACAGATTATGCGGCTCTGCCATGGTGAGGAAAAGTCCTTTCAAAATGGGGCGATATGCCGCTTTCATTGTACTACACTGCCGCGTTATGCGTCGAATGAATACTTTGCATTAAATCCATGCGTATCGGCAATATCCCAGGAAACTTATTAAAATACTTCGCACCTATTTTTATGCGTAACCAAACGCATTTCTGCGCCGTTCTCTGACAACAGGCAAACAAATGAATAAGAACAAAACATGTATACAAATCACACCCACTTCTACCGAAAATGAAGTACCGAAGGTAGAAGGAAAAACGATGCCGCTTTCGTTTATTGATCGTCCGCGCCGCTCGGCGTTGGACAAGGTGTTAATCGTGCTCTGGTGGGCTACGTTGGTGGGTATCGCTGCAATGTGCGCGCTTCCGTTCCGCTTCGGTCTGTTGCGCATGGGCATGATCGCCGCCGGGGTGTTGTTGTGGCTTGTCGGTGCCTATATCTGTCGGCGACAGCGACTTCTGTTCGCGCTTAGCCTAATTGCGCCCACACTTTTTGCCGTGTTCCTGCTATCGCCCGGCACTCCCGCCGACGGGGAGCGGTTGCGCGCCGCATATGTCGATTCGCTCCGGTCGTTGGAAGGCACGAACTATGTCTGGGGCGGGGAAACGCGCCTGGGGATCGACTGCTCCGGTCTCGTGCGCGGCGCATTGGTCGACGCGAACCTGCGCGAAGGGCTGCGGACGGCTAACCCGTCCTTGATTCGGACCGCCGCGACGCTGTGGTGGTTCGACGCATCGGCGAAAGCCCTCGGCGAGAATTATCGCGGCTTGACCGCCTCCATCGCGGAGGCGAAAAGCCTGAATGACGCCGACTACTCCACCCTGCGCCCCGGCGACATCGCGGTCACGGAAAGCGGGATTCACACGTTGGCGTATCTCGGGGACAAGACGTGGATTCAGGCGAACCCGGTCCCGATGCGCGTCGTAAAAACAACCGCCCCAACTACCACGGACGGCTGGTTTGTGCAGGAGGTGCGTCTACTTCGCTGGACGGAGTTTGGAGATCCGCAACCGGCGCAGGTCGCTTCCGCGACACGGTGAAAGCGACCGCCGACGCGGTAATTATCCCGCACAGCCCGACGAACCAGTCCCCGTAGCGGACAAAGAACGTTTCGCCCTGACGGAGCACGACCGTGTCAACGATGGTTCCGGCTTTGAGCGACGGGACGTTTCGCCGGACGCGCCCTCCCGCATCAATTATTTGGGATAGTCCGGTGGCACCCGCGCGCACGAAATAGCGGCGCGTCTCCACGGCGCGCAATACGCACAGGTCGGCGTGTTGTTGCGGATTCGGCGTCCCGTCGAACGTCTGGTCGGAAGTGGCCTGCACGAGCACCTGCGCCCCGCCCCGAACGCGGTCCCGGCTGATGTAAGGAAAAACCGCCTCATAGCAGATCAGCATCCCGACCTCGGTCGCCTTCTTTCCCTCCCCAACGGTGAAAACGCCCGGCTCCCGCCCCGGCGTCAGGTCGTCGTTCGGGACTTCGTACTTGTCGTAAATGTCGCCGAGTACATCGCGGAACACGAAAAACTCGCCCATCGGCACCAACCGCTGTTTCGCATACGTCCGCCGCACGTTCCCGGCAGGTTCGAGATGTACGATACTGTTGTATTTCTCGTCGTTTGCCCCCGCGTTCATCGAACCGACGAGCAGGTTTGTCTTCGTTTCGCGCGCGAGATCGGCGACAATCGACTGTAGCGATGGGTCTTGCAACAGGTAGCCAGGCACGACGGTTTCGGGCCAGAGGATGAAGGCGAGGTCAGAGTCCCCCCTATCCCCTAACCCCTTTCCCCCCTCGGAAGGGGAGAAAGGGGAACCCGGAGGCGT
>JAYULM010000068.1:0-18966 GCA_043763605.1 Armatimonadota bacterium
CTTCGGCTGTAGACCCTGCGGGTCACGGGGCGAACAATTGTCGCGCTGCCGAGCGGCTTCCACAATCCCCGACCCGCAGGGTCTACAGCCGAAGGCTTCCAGCGGAACGCTTCAGCGTCCGAGAACCCGAATCGCGCTCGGTTGCCTCTGCCCACCGCTACGCGCTGTCGCGAATTTCGCCGGTTTCCAGAGGGGGCGAATCCGGCTTCCACCGCCCGCGAGTTCTTGGGATTCCACCGAAGGATACAGAAACCGCAGGTCGCACTGCCACCAACCCGGCGCGGTGAGGGCGTCCAGAGGCGGCGTTTCGCCATGTTGTGCCAGGGAGCGGACAAGACCCGCCAGTTGCGTCTCGCGCGGGGTGCCGTCCGGGTTCGGTTGCTCCATATCCCAGAGACCGCGCTCGTAGACCCGGTCCGGTCGCGTCATCAGGCTGTTCCAATCGTGGGCACCGAAGACCGACCATGCGGTGATCGCACGGATGTCCGCGCCCCATGCCTCGCGCACGTTCCGCGCCGCCTGCCAGACATCGGCAAACCAGCGCATCTGCTCGGTTTCGTCGTGAACGCCGAGATGCACCTCGGTAACGGCGATGGGAATATGATAGCGGTCCCATGCTTCCTTCAGGACGCCGCCGATCCCTCCGCGCAACCCGTCCGACAGCACACGGACCGCCTCGATGTCGGCGTACCGATCCCAACCGTTCCCGCCGTGGGAGTGCTTTGGGTAGCGTTCGGTACGCTCGTCCAGAAACCGCTCGCTGGTCAGGTAGTGGTTGACGCCGATGATGTCCGGCGGGCAGGGAAATTCCGACAGTTCGCGCAGTTCGTCGGCGGGGATGCCCGCCGAGAGGAAATGCCCCCACATCCGGTGGCGCGCGTCGCGAACATATCCCGCCAGCAGATCCCACGTCACCCAGCGGCGTGTATTCTCGAAATCCGCCTGATACCCGAGGCGGCGCGTGGCGTAGGTACGACCGAGGTCTTCCGTTTGGACCAGTTTCGCATCCGGGATAACTTCGCGGATCGCGCGCATCGCGTACACCGTGCCACGGACTTCGTTCAGAAGCGCGCGCGCGAACGATTCCTCGCTACGGTGATGCGGATACCAGACGCCATAAAGCGCGGAAAAACGGGCAGTAGTCAGTGGCTCGTTAACCGGGGTCCAGAGCGTCACCCACGGGTACCGCTCGGCGGCGGCGCGGGCGAACCGGGCGAGTTTGCGCGGAAAATCGGGGTCGATCAGCGAAGTGTGGGCGAGGGGACCGCTTCCGTGGTGGACCAATCCGGCGATCACGGAAATACCTCGCTCGTGCCAGCGGTACATCTGACGGTCGGTCCAGTCCCAATCGGCATGCGTCAGGTCGCCGTCCGGGCAAACCCGCTCCCAAGACACCGGGTAGCGCACCGTGCGGACCCCGAGATCGGCGACGTGATCAATATCGCCGTCCCGGTCGTAGTGCCCGCCGACGGCGAACTGATCATACACACTATCGCCGACACGGGTAAGGGAACATTCCAACCCCGCCCATACTGCCATCGGTAAACTCACCGCGCCTGTTGCCGGTTGTTCCTGTTCGATCAAATCGTGTCCTCCGTATGGGGAGCGATTACGCCCGCGTCGTTGCCCGCGAGACGACCGCACCGAGTCGCTCGTCCATCGCGGCGACGATGTTGTCCCACGTATTCTGCTCGGCGTAGCGCGTACCATTCGCCAGCCGCTCAGTGTTGTCTTCGGATAAAGCCGCTTCACACTCCCGCACGAACTCTTCCGGCGTAGCCGCGATACGCGCCGCGTCGCTGTAGTGTTCGACAATATCGCCGATGGGCGTCGATACCACCGGGCGGCGGGCGGCGAAGTATTCCAGGGTTTTGGTCGGCGACAGGAAACGGGTCGCGTCCGAGAGCGCGAAGGGAACCAGAGCGACATCGCAACCCTTCAGATACCCGGGCAGGTCGTCGTACCCGCGCTGACCCGTGTAGTGCAGGTTCGGACGGCGCAGGAGGTCATCCTCGGTAATCTTCGCCAGCGGACCGACCAATACCACGCTCCATTCCGGGTGCGCGTCACAAACGGCGGCGAGATTGTCCCAGCCCATCCGCTCGTCGATCACGCCATAATACAGAAGCCGGGGGGCATGCAGGTGCGCCATATCGTCCGGCACTGTCGTGTCGCCGGACAGCGCGCGCCCGAAGTGCTCCGCGTCCACCCCGCTGTTGAATTGGTGAACGTTCGGGTGGATGTCGCGCCGTGCGGCGTACATGGACGGTCCCCCGGTAAAAACCACCTGCGCGGCGTTCATCAACTCGGTTTCCTTCGCCTTCAAGCCCGGGGGGGCACCTTTGAAGTTGGCGAGTTCGTCCATGCAATCATACGCGATAGCGACCGGGTTGTAGCGGTGCCGCACACCGACAGCGGCTGGCGTATAAATCCAGTGGACGATCCGCGCCCACGCCGGGTCGGTATCCTTCAACCGTGCCACCAGCGAATCCAGCAACCGTTCCCAGGCGGGACCGTTTTTCCGGTCCGCCTCGGCGTCCTTTTCGGGGTCGCCGACATGTGGGTGGAGCAGGGGGCGTGCTATTGTCAACGTGTCACTGACACGCGTCAGGGCGAGTCGCGGTTCCGTCTCTCCCGGAGGAAGCGGCGCGGCGTCCTCCAGGAAAAGCACCGGATGCTGCTTCGACAGGCGGCTGAAGATATGTTGGGGGCGTTGCCACACGAAATCCCAGCGAAGGTGACAATGTACGATCACGGCATAATCAGGCACCTGCATTACTGACGGGTACCCCCGCTCAGCAGGAACGACACATCGGCGCGGGTTGCCACCGGGTTCGACGGGATCGGCTGTTGCTTACGCCCCGGCGGCACGGGCATCTTCAAGTCGTCGCGCAAAACGTCTTTTTCCGGGAGCGGCGCGGAAAGAATCACAGGAGCCTCCCGTTCACGCTTGCCGGTGATCTTGTCGTACGTCGCCAGCGCCTGACCGACGACCTGGTCCATATTGTAATACTTGTATGTAGCCAGGCGACCGACGAAATGTACTCCCGGCATGCCGTCCGCCAACTCCTTGTACTTGTTATAAAGTGCGGTGCAGTCGGCTTTCGGGATCGGGTAGTATGGGTCGCCCGTCGAGCGAGGAAATTCGTAAACGACGCTGGTTTTCGTGGGATGCTCCTGACCCGTAAGCGATTTGAACTCCGAAATGCGCGTGTACGGGACATCCTCGCTCGGGAAGTTCACCACCGGAGCCGCCAGAAATTTTTCCGTATCGTGGGTCTCATGCTGGAAATGGAGCGAGCGGTACGGCAGTTTCCCGTACTTGTACTCGAAGAACTCGTCCACCGGTCCGGTGAAAATCATCTCCTTATATCGTATGGTTTCCTTCACTTCGTGATAATCCGTGTTCAACATCACTTTGATGCGCGGATTCGCCAGAATCTTCTCGAACATCGCCGTATACCCGTTGAGCGGCATGTACTGGAACGTGTCATTGAAATACCGGTCGTCGTCCGTGGAGCGAGTGGGAATCCGGGCCGTAACCTGCGCGTCCAACTCGGAAGGGTCGAGATCCCATTGCTTGCGCGTATAGCCACGGAAAAACTTCTCGTACAACTCGCGCCCGACTTTGGACACGACAACCTCCTCCGAAGTGCGGCAGTGCTCGATCTTCTCGGCGCGCCCCCGGTACCAGATTTCCAGTTGCTCCGGCGTCAGGTTGAGTTTGTAAATCGTGTTGATCGTTGTCAGGTTGATCGGAATCGGCACCTGTACGGGTTTGTCGTTCTTGTCCTTGACCTGCGCGAGGACCCGGTGTTCGTAAGCGCGCCATTCGGTAAATTGGGACAGGTAGCCGAAGATCCGCTCCGAATTGGTATGAAAGATATGTGGTCCGTAGGGATGAATGAGGATACCGCTACTGTCATAGCGGTCATACGCATTGCCTCCGATGTGTGTCCGCTTGTCAACGATTAACACCGTTTTGCCCGACTGCGATGCGAGCCGTTCCGCAAGAACGCTTCCCGCGAATCCGGCACCGACGATGAGATAGTCAAACTGCATTTCCCGTTCCTTTTCACCCGTACCTGACGCGAAGTGTAACATGGCGTTAGTTTCGCGCCCGGTCCTATTAAGATTGTAAGTTATCCACAGCAATCCGGCAACGACATAGCCAAGTGAAGCGGAGGCTGAAGAATCTGTTACGAAATGCCGTGAGCGTTTCGCACGGAATATGTTTCCAGATCAGCAACATTGCAAACATTACTCCGTGCTATTGCACCGTATTAAGACACGATTTCGCTTTTTACCTGCACGTTATAGGGGTTTTTCATATTTTGATCGATACCTGGAACGGGTGGGGGAGATGTGCATGAAGATCGGTCGGTAATATGAGGATAATTCGGTCACTGTCGGAGTGATGGGTAAAGGCGGCGAAACATCCTCGCCGCCCCTTTTCTACTCGCCGACGAAGTCGGCGATCACTTGCGGGGTCGCCGTGTCGAAGCCGACTACATCGAGCATTCCCGCGTCGTCCGGGTCCGCGATGGTGAACGAGTTCGCTACCATGCCGACCACGATCAGGCGCGCCGCGATGCCGGTTTTCTCGCGGTACTGGCGCAGTGCCTGAGCCGGATGGATTGCCCCGTGCCATGTCTCGCTGTCGGTGTACACGACGAACGCGTCCGCTTTCACTTTGTTTTCCATCGCCCAGAGCATCGGTTGAGCACAGTCGGTAGCGCCGAACGGTAGTTTGTCGATGGTTTTGACGATGTCGTCTAAGCGTTGCCGGGGCGTGATGGCAAGCCGCGTCAGGCTCGTCTGGAACGCTACGGTGGTCACGTCCGTTTCCGTCGCTGCGGTGATCATCGCCATCGCCGCCGAGGCGACGCGCGGCGAAAGCCCGACGACGCCGCCGACTGATCCGCCGCTCATCGACCCCGAAACATCCAGCGCGAGTATCCACCGCTTGCCCGTGCTCTCGACGTTTCCGAACGACGTGTAAAACGCCGCGTCTAAGGCTTCCACGATCTTGCCAAGCGGATTCCAGGAATGCTTGCCACGTTCGCCGTGTCCCTGTGCGTAGGTTTTCAGCGCGGCAAGAACCGCGATAGGGTGTACGCGCGCCGCCTTCAGACGCCTGGGATCGGTGAGTTGCGCCACCACGTGTTCCGATAGAGTTTTGGAGTCCAGAACCCCGACATGGGTCAGCGTCGCCAGATTGCGAAGCAGGGCATTGATCGGCATATGCTCCAGCAACGACTCCCACACGACGCGCTCGTTCAGGAGTCCGGTCGGGACCGCTTCCCGGGGCAGTTCGTACGTCCGGACCAGCTCCGCAACCGTCTTAGCCGTGGTACCGGGAAGTTTCGCCTTCTCCATAGCCCAGACGATCTGCAGATCCTTGTGGTCGTGCGGGGCGTCGCCGATGCGTTCCCAACCTTGCGTAATCCAGTGGTAGAGTATGCGGCGCGCGTCGCCATCAGGCTTGGGGTGCGCCAGCCGTAAAAGATCGCGATGCGACCAGCCGTCCCGTTGTCCGTATTTTACCGCCTGATAGGCGACCTCTTTGACCGACTTTTCGCTGTACCACCGTCCGACTGCCGCGCGAAGCCCGCGCCCCCATCCGCGCATGCCGTCGACAAACCCGGCGAAGTGGAAAAGGTGGGTTCCGGTTCGGCAGACGGTGGGCAAGGCGTCCAGCGCGGCGCGACGCGTCGCTTCGTCACCGAGGGAGGCGGCGAGAGCGAGGGCGAAGATCGCCGGGTCGTTTTTCGGTGCGCGTCCGGCGTTCGAGACCGCAACGATCTCGCGGACCACTCGTTCGCCGTCCTCGCCGATGCAACGCTGAACCGCCCCCGCATTTTCCGCACTCAACGTTTGTTCGGAGGCGTAGTAGGAACCACCTTCCGAGCCGAGAATCAGAAAACGGCGCAGACGAATCCAGTCATCGACCGGGAACGAAAAGCCGCCTGCCGAATTGGGAATCTGGTTCGTCCCCGGGATCGGTTGCGACTGCGGGGTTTGTTTTTTACTATTTACACCACTGAGATAGGACATACGATGCGTTCTCCTTCGGGCGACCCGTTTTTCCGAAAACGGATAATGTCTGCTTCCGACAACGCCTATCCTATCGGCGGCGCGCGCGCCTTTGCTAAATGCGAGGATGATCTACTTCGCCCGCACGACCCCTGGGAACGGAATGGAACCTGCGCAGTAAGATCAGGGAGCGTCGGGCGATTGATCCTGACGGGGAGGGCGTATACTTAACGCCATGTGGCATCGCGATAAAGGCGTTCGGTCAGGGCGATGACCGGAATTGCCGTCGCGGCAGCATAGAAATCCTCGGCGGAAGGGGCCGCCGCGAAGGACCGCCCGACCCGTAACGCTTCGACGAAGGCGGCGTCGGGCAACGGGGCGCGAAAGGCGACCGCGTCCTGCGTGGTGCTTTCGCCACCCGCAAGGCGGAGATACAGTTCCGCCCCGGAATCCTCGCGCTGGAGCCAACCTGCGGTGCCGTTTTCGCCGAACAGGCGAATCTCCTCGATCTCTTCCGTGGCATCCCCGAGTAGGGTCATTTCGGCGCGAAGCCCGCCCGTCATCGAAACGCTGACGAAAGCCCGGATGTCCACGTCAACGTCGCTACTCGCCCCGACCGCACGTACCAGGTCCGCTTCTGCCTGGATGACTGCGGAGTCCGGGGCGAGGCGCAGGACAAGATCCAGCATCGAAACGCCGTTGTCGAGCAGGAAGCCGCCCCCGGCCCCGGAATGCATCCGCCACGTCCGCAGGTAACGATCTCGCCAGGGCTGTGCCCGCAGGATATTGATGTGCGTCAGGGGACCGATGCGGGAAACGGCGTGCGCGAGAAACCGCGCGTGACCGCGACTGCGGCGCGTGTACGCGACAAAAAGAGCGAGGTTCATGTCGCGGGCGAGTTCCACCAGGCGTGCCGCTTCCGTAGACTCGGTAACGAACGGTTTCTCACAAAGAACGTGAACCCCCGCCGACAACGACGCTTCGATCTGGCCCGCATGCAAGCCGTGGGGGGTGCAGAGAACCACGCCGTCCACGATACCGGCGGTCAGCAGATCCTGTTCGGAGCGGAAAAGGCGCGGGCGGGGGGAGATGCGCCCCGCCATCCGCGACAGTGCCTGCGCGTCCGGATCGCAGATGGCTACAATCTCGGCAGCCTCTTTTTCGAGACGGGCACGGTGAACCTCGCCGACCTGACCACATCCCACTAATGCGAGGCGTGGGCGGTCGATGCCGCTTCGGGGTAGTTCCGGGTGCGGCGGCGTATCCGGTTGGTTTACACGGTCAAGGCTCATAAGATGATCAATATTTAGACACTGCCCGTCTGATTTCCTCCCGGGGGAGGGAGATTTGAATAGCACCTCGAAAATCATCCGTTGTAACGCTTCATTCGGGTATCGTGTGAGGCATCCTCATGCAGGATGGGACGGCGTCGGCATACTGGGTGGGGAGGTCGAATTGCGGGATGATTCCCGCCCATCGCGTAGGGGCGAGGATTGCACCTCTACGGCGTCGAGGTGGTCCCTGGGAAGCCACGGGGACCGACTCGTTCGTGAAAACATTTCCGAAACTGCAGACGAAACTTTTTTCGCCACTCCTGTCACCTTGCGCTAACTATGCGCGTTTGTTACAATAAGCGCGGCTTCAAGATGGTTCGTGTTTCAGACCCGCGTTTTTGTTGTCGCGTCCCGCCGTTGTGACGTCGCCGCTGGGACCCTGAAACCAAACCGTTTGACCGCCCGAAGAGGAAACCGCTCGATGACGATTACCGCCGCGCCCGCCCGACGCCGCGTGTTTGCTACAATATCTCCGGCGATGCCGCTCGCCATTTTGATGGTCGCGTTCGCGCTTGCCGTCTTCGTGCCCGCGTCCCGCGCGGCGGTCGACCCGGTGCTTGCCGCGAAATATCGCGCTATCGCCGCTACCGTGGACGCCGCCGCGATGGCGAAAACCGTTCGCGAACTGTCCACGCACGGCTCACGCGTCGTTGGCTATCCCGGCGAGCGTTACGCGGCGGACTACGTGGCGCGCGAGTTCACGTCTCTGTTCGGTGCCGGTAACGTCCGCACGGAAACGTTCACCGCGACTGTGCCGATGGACAAGGGCGCGTCGCTTTCGGTGAATGGCAAAACAATCGCGCTCGCCGCGATCTGGCCCAACCTCGTCCGCACGTCGCAAACGCCGCCCGAAGGCATTTCCGGTCCGCTGATTTACGGCGGGGACGGCTCGCTCGGCTCGCTGAACGGCAAGGAAGTCAAGGATTCCATCGTGTTGGTGGACTTCAACTCCGGCTCCGAATGGATGAACGCCCCCCGACTCGGCGCGAAAGCGATCATTTTCATCGAACCGGACCGCACTCAGCGCGGTGAGGCGGAAGCGAAATTCATTTCTATCCCGATCTCCATACCGCGTTATTACGTGAAGCGCGGTGACGCCGCCGGGCTACTCGCGCTTGCGGCGGGAACCCGGGGGACACGCGCCACCCTGAAAGCCACGATGCCGTGGGAGAATGTCGAGGCGCGAAACTTCATCGGTGTCCTGCCCGGCAAATCGAAAGACCCGAAGATCGCCCGCCAGATCATCGTCGTGCAGGCGTACTACGACGGTATGTCGGTCGTGCCGTCGATCTCGCCGTCTGCGGAATCGGCGTCCTCGATGGCGGGGTTGTTGCAAACCGCGCGGACGTTCAAAAAATTAGGCTCCGAGCGTACCATCTGGTTCGTCGCTACGTCCGGTCACTTCCTCGGTTTGCAAGGCGTCCGAGAGTTCGTGGATCGTCACATCGACGATTGGCAGGTGCCCGGTCCGTTCGCCAAACTATTCGGCGGCGAAAAGGAGCCGAAGGAGCCGATCTACCTGTGGGCGGGTCTCGACTGGGCGTCGCAAACGCGCGGCGTCGGCATCTTCTACAAGGGCTGGTTCTACAATGTGCGTGAGGACACACAGAATCTGTTCTCTGACATCGCCCGCGTCGCCCGTGAAAACAACGACAAGGTCGCGGAGGTCTTCGGTAACGATCCGAAAAAAGCCTTCGCGGACGGCGTCAACCCGGTAGACGGCAAGTCCTGGCGCAACTTCATCCCCGGCAAGCCCGCGTTCGATTCGGAAGCGGTCGGCATGGCGGGCGGGCATGGCGTGACGTTCGCGTCGATTGACGACTCGCGTAACCTCGTGGACACCCCGTTCGACACGCCGGAAAAGGTCAACATCGCGAACCTGGCGTTTCAGGCGCGGACGTTCCTTTGCTTGTTCCAGCACTACGTCAATGACCCGAACGACGCCAACTCGCCCGAACCCGCGAAACAGATCCCGCTGTTCAAACCGTCGCAGTGGACGCGCATGGGACTGCGCTCCGGCTTTTCCAGCATCAAGGGGCGGGTGCGCGAGTACAACCCGCGCAAGTCGCTGGTCCCGGACGACCCCATCGCCGACGCGCTGGCTGTCTACCCGTCGCAGACGGTAAGCACTTCGGTTCCCGGCACAAAATCCTTCCTCGGCGTCCGTGGTTTCTGGGTGCAACGTGTCGCTATGAACGATTGGACGGCGAAACGCGCCGCGCTGGACGCGGCTGATGCGGCACGACGGGAGGCGAAAGCGGGTAACGATGCGGCACGTATAGCGGAAACGAACGCCACGTTTACCGCAGCGGAAGACGCAGAACAAAAGGCGCGGAATGGTGCCGCTCTGTTCAATTTCAAGGGAGTTCCGCCAAAAACTGCGGACGGGGGTTCGCACTCTATAGGTGCGTACCGACTCGACCCGATATCGGGCGACATCGACTACGCCCCGGATAAGGGTGTTTCGGGCAAGGACTTCCCGACCGAGTTCGAAATCACGTCCGGCTTGAAGGAGATGACCATTGTTGTCTTCCCCTGCGTGGCGACTACCATCTTCGACCTGGTCGACCAACAGGCACTGAAGACGCTTTCGACAATCACTATCTTCGATGGGGCGTCGAACGGTGAGCCGCGACAGTTCGGCTACGCGCTTCCCAAGCCGGAGCAAGGCATCTCCTATGTCGAGGATGTGGCCCTTATCTTCGCCCGGCGTGGGAATGAATACGGCGACACGCCGCTGACAGCGGGTGCCGCCGTGCCGACTAACCGGGCGGGCGACTCGCTCCGCAAGTTCAAAATCATGATGGGGTCGGGTCCAGCCGCGACTCGGTTCCTGTTGATCAACTCGACTCCCGCCAACCCCGAGGGCGAGGGCTACGTGATGGGGGCGGGCGAGGGCGCGGAGGCGATCAACTCGTCCAGGTCGGCGGCGATCATCAACACGTCGCTCGCCGTCGCTAAGGACATGTGGAACCTCGACGAGTACCGTATCGACCGTTTGCGTCGGAACAACATCGTCAACCAGGGAGTGGTCAAACTCCACGCCGACGCGAAAACGTATATCGACAAAGCCGACGCCGCACTCAAGGTGAAAAACTACGAGGCGTTCGACGCGTACTCCCGTGCCGCGTGGGGCTACGAGTCCCGCGCGTATCCGAACGTTTCCAAGACGCAACAGGACGTGGTCAACGGGGTGATTTTCTACCTCGCGCTAATGATCCCGTTCGCCTACTTCGGGGAGCGGCTGTTCTTCAGTTTCTCGGACCTGAAGCGGCAACTTTTAGGTATCTTCGGTATCTTCCTCGGCGTCTTTTTGGTGTTCGCGGCGATCCACCCGGCGTTCAATATCACGCTGAATCCGGGAATCATCCTGCTCTCGTTCATCATGCTCGCGCTGTCGCTATTAGTGACTTCGCTCGTTTGGGGCAAGTTCGAGCAACAATTGAAAGACTCCGCGCGCGAATCGACCGGAACGCACGATAAGGACGCCGGAAGCGGTTCCATCGCGGCTGCAGCGTTCGCACTCGGCATCAGCAACATGCGGCGGCGCAAGGCGCGGACCGCGCTGACGTGCGCGACGCTGGTACTGCTGACATTTACGGTGCTCGCATTCACCTCGATTGTGGAAGACCTGCGATTCAATCAGGTTCCGGCACCGGGAACCCCGGCGTATAACGGCATTCTGATGCGCGACCCGAACTGGAACGCTCTCCAACAGGTTGCGTACCGGCTCTTAGATGACGAGTTCGGGAAAACGCGTCTTGTCGCGCCGCGCGGCTGGTTCCTCGGCACCCAACCCGGCGAACAGACCTTCCTGACCATCAAACGTGCCGACAAGGAGTTCGGCGCGAAGGGTGCGGTCGGCTTGTCGCCGGAGGAAGCACAGATCACCGGGGCGGACAAGGCTCTCGCGCCGGGCGGACGCTGGTTCGCACCGGGCGACCGCCTCGCGATGATCCTGCCGCGCAAGATCGCCGACGCGCTCCGCATCACGGACAAGGATGTCGGTTCGGCACAGGTCGCGTTCTCCGGGCAGAACTATACCGTGATCGGGGTGCTCGACCAGGAGAAATTCAAGACCGTACAGGATCTGGATCAGGAACCATTGACGCCGGTGGACTTCGTGCAAATGTCGCAGTTGCAACAACAGGGCAAAGCGAACAACAGCACGGGCTTCCAGCAGTACCTGCATCTCGACCCCGATGTCGTGTTCTTTATTCCGTACGGTACGCTGATCAACCTCGGAGGGGATCTGCGCTCCATCGGTATCGGCTACGGCAACGACGCCGCCGCAGTTAAAACTGACCTTTATGATAACCTGATGAAGCGGTTCGACATGAACCTGTACGCGGCGTCCGACGGCAAGATCAACCGCTTCTCAAGTATCGGCGCGAACAGTTCCAAGGGCTTCGAGACGATCATCATCCCGATCATGATCGCCGCGCTGATCGTTCTGAATACGATGCTCGGGTCCGTGTTCGAGCGTGTCAAAGAGATTCACGTCTTTTCGTCCATCGGCTTGAACGCGACCAATATCGGGACGCTGTTCATGGCGGAAGCGTTCGTGTATGCGATCCTCGGATCGGTCGCGGGTTACGTCGTCGGGCAACTGGTGTCCAAAGTGTTGACGACGTTTGGGCTGATGCAGGGCTTGCAACTCAACTTCTCGTCGATATCGGCGGTGCTCTCGACACTTATCGTCGTCGCCGTCGTGCTCCTTTCGACCATCTGGCCCGCGAACAAGGCGGCGGAAGTGGCGACGCCCGCGTCCGGCAAGACGTGGGTGCTACCCGAACCGGAAGGCGACGAGTGGCGGATCAAGTTGCCGTTCGCGGTGACGGGAAACCAGGCGTGGGGGATCAACGGGTTCCTCGCCGAATGGTTCCGCTCGTACGAGGGCTACTCGGTTGGTGACTTCATAACGGAGAACATTACCCGCGAGACGTTCGACAGCGAGTACGGGACCGCGTACCGCGTCGCGTGTAAATCGTGGCTGGCACCGTTCGACCTCGGCGTATCGCAGTTCATCCGGCTGGAAACCGTACCGACTGACTTCGAGGATGTTTACGACCTGAAATTGACGCTGACCCGCGTCTCGGGCGACATCTCGAACTGGAAACGGGTCAACCGCCGCTTCCTGAACACGCTCCGCAAACAGTTCCTGATCTGGCGCACCCTGAGTGAGGGTGAGCGGGAACGGTATCTGAACGAAGCGGTCGCAGAAGCGAAGCCGGTCGCAGAAACCCAAAGCGAAAAGACCGTTCCCGCGTAAATGGCAGATACGCGGGAAGCCCTGCTGGTAGAACTCACCGTGAACGGGATCAAGCACTCACCGGACGAAGTCCTTGCCATCGGGCGTGATTGGACGGGGCGGGTCGCTTGGGTGGAATCGGGCGAAGGCGGGAATGGGCGGTCAGGGATGGCACATATCGTCAGCCGACACGCTCATGAGTTCGCCGACCATGGTATTACTTTGGAAGAGGTGCCACAACTGCTCGTGGATACGTTAAGCAGAGGAAAAATTATTGGGTATAGGCGAAAACCGCAGGTTGGATTGCCGGATCCTCGCCCCGTCTTTGTCTGGGAGCGAAACGGAGCGAGGGACTATCTGGCGATAACCGTTGGCAGGAACGGATTCATTATCTGAGCGCACCCGATAGGCTTATCGAAAATAATATTGGCGGAAGGAGTGGATAATGCAACGAGCGATAAAACTGATGGCTGATCACGATTGCTGGCCGCTCTGGTACTCGCCGGTGTATGTAGCCAGTATCGGTACGGGCAACAAAATCGTTGTACGCCCGCAGGATAATCATTCCGAAGACGAAGTCGGTTGCGTTGACCCGCAGACGCTTCCGCTTTCCACCGAAACAGTTGCCCGTCTGACCGCGTGGCAAGACACATTCGATGCGTCGCTTAACCGCGAGTATCCCCCGGACGGCGGACTTACGGCTGAGGCATCCGCCCGGTTCGACGCCGAAGGGTTCACTTTATGGCAAACGTTGATAGATGAGTTGCCGGAGTATCAGGTGGTATACCACCCGGCAAGCGGGCGCGGGGTGCTGATTGACCCCGCCCACCCGGACATCAGTTACGAGTTCGATTACGCGGCATTTGTAACGAGGAAGTAGTGAAACTGTAAGTGGCAGACGAACGAAAAAATATACAGGAAATCTTAACCACGGACGGGCGATTTATCGCCCGATCAACGCCGATTTTGGCAATCACCGGTGACCGGTAATAAGGAAGTAAATATCAACGTGGCAAACCGCGACGTAGCAGACGAATTTAATAAGCCCGACAAACCCGACGACGACCCGAACCAGTTCGAGGAATCGCCGGACATCGAAGCCGCACGCGACCAGGTAGATGAGGCATCCGACGAAAACACCGGCTATTCCGAAACGGACGAGTCGGACTTCAAGGAAGGTTTCACGATCAAGTCGATCCTCGGCGCGATCTTCGTCGCCCTGATCATGATGCCGGGCGCGATCTATCTCGGTCTCGTCGCCGGGCAAGGCTTGGGCGCGGCGGCGCAATGGGTCACCATCGTGCTGTTCGCCGAAGTCGCCCGCCGGTCGTTCCTGCCGCTTTCCCGGCAGGAGATCTTTCTGCTCTATTATATTGCCGGTGGCCTGGCGTATGTTGCCCTCGGCGACCGGGGTATCTCCGGCGGACCGATGGGGCACCTGATCTGGAACCAGTATTTCATCCAGAGTCCGCAAGCCGCGAGTATCGCCCGCGAGATTCCCTGGTTCGCGACCCCGCAACCGGAGGCAGCAGGTATCGTTCAGCGGACGTTCTTCCACCGCGACTGGTGGACCCCGAACGGGGGCGCGCTCGGCGTCCTTATTCTGACGCAGATTCTGGAGCGGGTGTCGTGGATTCCCGCCGGCTATATTCTGTTCCGTGCCACCTCGGACATCGAGCGGTTGCCGTTCCCGCTGGCGTCCGTCGCGGCGTCGGGCGCGACTGCGCTTGCCGAGGCATCGAGCAAGGAAGAGTCCTGGCGTTGGCGCGTGTTTTCTACCGGCACTACAATCGGCTTGATCTTCGGCGCGTTCTATATCGCCATCCCGGTTTTCACCGGCACCGTTTTCGGCACGGCGATCACGCTGATCCCGATCCCGTTCGCCGACTTTATGAAGTCCACGGAACAGTTTATGCCTGCCGCCCCGGTCAACCTGTCGGGCGACCTCGGCAAAGTGCTGGTCGGCTTCGTTTTGCCGTGGTCGCTGGTCGTCGGCACCACGATCTCCAGTATCGTCTGCCAGTGGATCGGCAACCCTATTCTCTACAACGCGGGACTGTTGCCGAAATGGCATCCCGGCATGGAGAGTATCAGTACCCGTATCGCGACCAACTTCGATTTCTGGATGTCGGCGGGTATCGGGGTTCAAATCGCCATCGCGATGCTCGGGATATACATGATTGTCAAGGCGACCGTGGATGCGGCCCGTGGCAAGAATAAGGACGGTCGCGGAGCATGGAATGTGGTTCCGAAAGGGCGCGGCGATACCCCCGCAACGGTAAAGTGGGCGGTACTTGTCTGGTTCGGCGCGACGGTGGCCTATATCGCTACGACACACTGGCTACTCCCCACCTTCCCGCTGTGGTTGCTCATCGTGTATGGACTGGTGTGGACCCCGATCAACTCGTTCATCGCCGCGCGTATGTACGGCTTGACCTCGCAGGGCGTGAATTTCCCGTTCCTGAAGGAACTGACGATCATGCGTTCCGGATATGAACGTGTAGACGTCTGGTTCGCCCCGCTCCCACTCCACGACTATGGGCACCTGGCGCAGTCGTTCCGAGAGGTGGAACTGACCAAAACCAAATTCACGAGTATTATCAAAGCCGAACTGTTGATGTTCCCGCTCATCCTGATCGGCGGGCTTCTCTACTGGCAGTTCATCTGGCACACCTCACCGATTCCGTCCGCGCAGTATCCGTTCGCGCAAAAACTATGGCCCATCGCGGCGACCAACCAGGCGATTTTCAACCAGATCAACAAGCCGGACGGCGCGACCTTCGTTTTGAGCGCGTTTAAACCGGCGATCATCGCGGGAGGAGGAGTGGCAGCACTTGCGCTGTACGGCATTATGTTCGTTGCAAAGGCACCTGTCTTAGCATTCTATGGCGCGGCGGGCGGCGCGAACGCGTTCCCCGGCGACACGATCCCGATGTTCTTCGGAGCGTGTTTATCGCGGTTCTATTTTGAGAAGCGTTTCGGTGAGCACAAATGGCGTGACTACGCGCCAGTTTTGCTGGCTGGCTTCGCCTGCGGTACGGGACTCGTCTCGATGGCGGCTATCGCGCTCGCTCTGATTTCCAAGGCGGTGCAGCCATTGCCGTTCTGACCTCACCCCCCCGCCCCCTCTCCTCCGAGGAGAGGGGGAGCAAGAAGTTAGTTGGGTGGCAGGGATACACGGCGCGTGTGCCGGATGATTGGGACCTGACAGGCTATTCAGGGACGCAAGAGACCGGGTATTTTCGGGCGGACGATGGGGAGAACCTATCGGTGGAAGTAAAATGGGCGACGGAAAAACCGCCTGTTTCCCTGATTCCCTGGGCGAAAGCGGAACCGGTGCGGGTGCCTGATGTGGAGGTGCGGCGCGAATCCTATTTCCGCCTTCTGCGTGAGTCGGGAAAAAAGAAGAAGATCGCGGTGGCAACGAAGACTGCGGACCCGCCGAAAGGCGTCCTGCGCGATCACAGTGAACGCACCGCCGCCGGGTTCACATGGAGCGGCGATAAGCGCGGGATTGGAGCAGTCTGGTACTGCGCCCGTTGCCACCGGGTAACTATCGCGCAGGTGACGGGCGACGTTTCCGGCAAGGGGGGCATCGTCGGCGCGGCAGATACGGTGATCGGCTCGCTCCAGTGTCACGACGCGGAGCCGGGGCGGCGGGTCTGGGCGATCTACGATCTGAAGACCGAGTTGCCATCCGATTTTCTGCTTACGACGGCGCAACTGATGAATGTGTACCTGCGGTTATCGTTCGTGCGAAACACGACGCGGCTATCGGTAGAGCAATGGGCGGTAGCGAATGTAGCGCGGAAAACGGCGTATCTGGATGACTGGGTCGCCGCGAACGCCAAAGGGGAACTAACCGAGGCACGCTACACCGTATCGGAAGCAGAGGTGCGCGGCAATTCGGCGGTAGCATACACGGGCGGACCGGGGTTCGGCCAGCCGATGATCGACGTGATGCGCGAATTGACGCGCTTCCAGAAACCGGCGACGCGTTTCTCAGGACTTGCGTGGGAAGACGAGACGACGAATAAGATCTATCTTGTCCAATCGCGCCGCCCGAAAAGCGAACCCGACCCGGTCCCAACAGTCGCCGCGCAAACCGGATTCGGAGATTGAACCGCCAAGTTGCGAAATCGCTCCGCGATTTGCGCGACGCCAAGTCCGCCAAGGTAAGATAAGAGATAGAAGAATCTTTACACCTTTTCCGGTCTCCGCGTCCTTGGCGTCGCGCAAATCGCGGAGCGATTTCGCAACTTGGCGGTTAGAAACAAACGATGTTACAAGAGTTAAAGGATAAGATCGCCGGGAAGCCGAAAGTCACGCGGGAGCAGATGCTCGCCGTGCGCCCGGTGCGTCACCCGAAAATCGAGTGGTCGCGGGAGCCTCGCAAGTCGGATGAGGTGATCGTCGCCTTGTTGAAAATTCCGCGACTTCGCGGCAGGTGGGCAGACCTGGTCGCGAAGTGGCTACAGGTTCCGGACTACAAAAAGGTGGAGTTGGACGAGATCGGCTCCGACGTTTGGGAAATGTGTACTGGTTCGTCTAACGTGGAAGCAATTGCGAAAGCCATCGGAACCTCGTATCGGTTGAACAAGCGGCAGGCTGAAGTGTCGGTTACGGCATACCTGAAGATGCTCGCCGAAAGGCGGCTGATCGCGCTCCGCACGGCGGCGGCGACACCGGCAAAGGCGACCACGCCCGCGAAAGGCACCCGCAAACGCGCGGCGTGAGAAATTGAACCGCCAAGACGCCAAGAACGCCAAGGTAAGAGAAAGTTTTATAATTTTTATACCTTATCCGATCTCTGCGTCCTTGGCTTCTTGGCGGTTAAACACGAAAAACAAAAATTATGAGCGTAGCAACAGTCAATAATAGCGGTAGCGACAAACCGGCAGGGCGCAAGGAAAAGGTCTATTCCCAGCCGCAACTACCCTGGAAAAAATCCATCGAGTTCGCGCTCGGCAGTATCAGGATTCGCTTCTGGCGTTCCATGATTACCGCCGGGGGCGTCATGCTCGGGATCGCGTTCCTGGCGTCGGTGCTGATCTCGAAGTCCATCGCCGGGCAGGTGGACGCCGCCGAGAACGCGCGCTCTAACTGGCTGATCGGGTTGTCGCTGCTCGTTTGCGCCGTCGGAATCACGAATGCGATGCTGATGAGTGTTTCGGAGCGGTTCCGCGAGATCGGTACCATGAAATGCCTCGGCGCGCTGGACGCGTTCGTGGTGCGTATCTTTATGATCGAGTCGGTGCTGATGGGGCTTCTCGCCTCCGCCATGGGCTGGGTGGTCGGCACGGGCGCGATTGTACTGGTGAAGTTGATCGCGGGCGTCCCGAAAGAGGCACCCGCTGGAACGGTCTGGTACGGCGCGCTCGACGGCGGCGACCTGCTCAACTCGTTCCTGTTCTGTATCCCGGTCGGCGCGGTGCTGTCCGCGATTGCAACCTATATTCCGGCACGGCAAGCCGCGAGCATCCCGCCCGCCGCCGCCCTCCGAATCGACGTTTAGTGAAAGGGAATTAACCGCCAAGACGCCAAGAACGCGGAGACCGGAAAAGATTCAAAGAATCTTCTTTTTCTTCTCCTACCTTGGCGAACTTGGCGTCTTGGCGGTTAAAAATCAACAATTATGGCAGTAGCAGCAGTAACCGATGTGCCGGAGAAGACGGCGATGACGACCGCTGGCGACGTGCGGACTGAGTATGTGGTCCGGGCGCGCGACGTGGTCAAAGAGTTCAAGATGGGCAACGAGGTCGTCCGCGCTTTGAAGGGGATTTCGCTCGACATCCGGCGCGGCGAGTATATCTCGATCATGGGACCGTCCGGGTCGGGGAAGAGTACGTTCTTCAACATGATCGGGGGCATCGACCGCCCGAACGGCGGTTCGATCTTTATCGCCGACTCCGACATCGCCCAACTTGGCGAATCGGAGATGGCGTTCCTGCGCTGTCACAATATCGGCTACATCTTCCAGTCGTATAACCTCCTGACGACGATGACCGCGCTGGAGAACGTCCAACTGCCGACGATCTTCGCCGGAATGCCCGCCGAAGAGGGGACCGCGCGGGCGATGGAGATTCTGGACCGCGTCGGGCTGGGGCATCGCCTGCACAACAAGCCATCGCAACTTTCCGGTGGTCAGCAACAGCGTGTCGCTATCGCGCGTAGTCTGGCGAACCGCCCGTCCATCGTGCTCGCCGACGAACCGACCGCCAACCTGGATGCCAAAACGGGTCTGGAGATCATCGGACTGCTCCGCGAACTGAACAAAGAGGAAGGCGTCACGATCATTTCGGCGACACACGACCCCCGCATGTTGGACGTTAGTGACCGCGTCGT
>JAYULM010000069.1:0-4901 GCA_043763605.1 Armatimonadota bacterium
AGCGTCTCGCCGCCCGTATCCCCGCTCGCAGAGCGTCCGCCGCAGGCGCATAGCGGAACGGTTCACCGTCCGAAGCCCCAACACCCAATCACCCAACACCCAATCACCCAATCACCCAATCACCCAACACCCAATCACCCAATCACCCAATCACCCAATCACCCAACACCTAACGCCCAACACCCAAATCTACCGATGCGAAATGGTAAAGAAGCGGTACGTATTGTCATGGACGCGGGCGACGCTAAAGAACGGGTTCGCCATTAGAGCAGGGCGGGTCACAGGTGCCTGGTAGGTCGGCTTCGCGGAAACCGGCTCGTCCCACAGCCGCTGCAGGCGCGTCGTCTCGCCGCTCTGCGCGATGAGTGCCCACACCTGCGCCTCGGCGTCGGCGCGCGCGATCCGCTCGTCCAGTTCCGCCTCCCGCCACTCGTTCCGAGCTACCTCCACGAGACGCTCTGCCGCGCGCAGGTTGCGCTCCGCCGTGTCGCGGCGAACCGCCGCACTCCGTAGATCCCGCTCCGCTTCCTCGCAGGCGGTGAACCGTTCCCGTATCGTCGGTGAGGGCGTGCCGGTGCGCGCAATTACCTGTCGAACTTCGTCGTTGAATCGGCATAACCGCCGCAAAAACTCCGGTGCTTGTTCCATACTTTCTCCTGTAACCGTTTTCTCGTTCTGATTTTCTCGGGGCGTGGGCGTCATCGCTGTTATTCCGCCCCGGGACGAATCCCTACTTTGCAAACAGTGTGCCACAATTACCAATAGTGTACCTGATTCTACAATATAGTCAGGAATTTGGGCCGTTCGGGTAGGATAAGATGAGAAAATTCACACGGGAAGCGAAGCACGGATGGCAGACTATTACGACGACGAGGATTTAGCCCGATTCGGGGAGATCGGGCGTGAACGCCCGGACCTCGCCGCGAAGTTTTTCGCGTATTACGGCGCGACATTGGAAGCGGGGGAACTGACGAAGCGCGAAAAGGCACTGATCGGTCTCGCCGTCGCGCACGCGATCCCCTGCCCGTATTGCATCGATTCGTTCGCGCAAACCTGCCTCGAAAACGGCGTCAGCACCGGGCAGATGGTCGAGGCGATCCACGTCGCCAGCGGGATTCGCGGGGGGGCGACGCTAATCCACGGTCTGCAAACCCTGAACGCGGTAGACAAGGTTTCGATGTAACCCCCGATGGGAGCGAAACTCTTACCCACGTTCGCGCAGTCGCTCGCCGGGGCGGACCTGTTCCCGCTGACCGCGACCGGCGTTGCCACGTTGCAGATCAACGTCGGCAAGCGTTGTAATCAGGCGTGCCAGCATTGCCATGTGGACGCCGGACCTAACCGCACCGAGGAGATGACCCGGGACACGGCGGAACGGGTGATCGACGCGCTCCGACGCCATCCGACCATCCGGACGCTCGACATCACGGGCGGCGCGCCCGAACTCAACCCGCACTTCCGCTACCTCGCGGAGTCGGCGCGGAGTCTCGGGCGGCACGTCATCGACCGGTGCAACCTGACCATCCTGTTCGAGCCGAGGCAGGACGACCTGGCGCAGTTTTTAGCCGCGAACGGCGTGGAAGTCGTCGCGTCGCTTCCGTACTACCTCGCGGAGCGCACCGACCGACAGCGCGGCTTGGGCGTCTTCGATAAAAGTGTCGAAGCGTTGCACCGGCTCAACGCGCTCGGCTACGGCGTCGAAGGCTCCGACTTGACGCTGAATCTGGTCTACAACCCGAACGGCGCGTTCCTGCCCCCCGACCAGACCGCGATGGAGACGGAGTACCGGCACGAACTGAAAACGCGCTACGGCATCGTGTTCACGAACCTTTTCACACTGACGAACCTGCCCATCGCGCGATTCAAACACTTTCTGGAGCGTTCCGGCAACTACGACAAATACATGGCGAAGTTGCAAGGCGCGTTCAATCCCGGAGCCGCCGCGAATGTGATGTGCCGTTCGCTGGTATCGGTCGGGTACGACGGCACACTGTACGACTGCGACTTCAACGGGATGCTGGAACTCCCGGTCGAGGCGGAAATGCCGCGCCACATCCGCGACTTTGACGCCTTCCTGCTCGCGCGCCGTACGATTGTGACGGGAGCACACTGCTACGGCTGTGCGGCGGGCGCGGGGTCGTCGTGCGGTGGCGCGGTCGCATGATTTCTGACCACGGAGACATGGAGAACGCAGAGAGGGGAGGGGATTTTCGATGGAACTATTGAAAACCGGAGGGGCGGTGCCGGGATTCAGTTTGCCGGACGTACAGACCGGGCGGCGCGTGGAATATGGTTCGTTTTTGCGCAAGCGGCGCATCGTGATCCTGCTCTGGAACGACGCGGGGCGGGCGTGGTTCGCGAGTGCAGTGAAACAGGCGCGGGAGTTCGCTGAGCGTGACCTGACGGTTCTTGCAATCGCCCGCACCGAGGAGAAATCGGCGGATCTGCCGCCCGGCTTCCACGTCCTGCACGACGAAACCGGAGCGATCACCGAACGCCTCGGCGGTACACCAGCGTTCTACCTTGTCGGCAAAGATACCGGCATCAAGTCAGCATCCCGCATATTCCCGACAACCGCTGAACTGTTCCGCACGATAGATGCCATGCCGATGCGGGCGCAGGAGGTGCGGGAGCGCGGCGGTTGATGGCTCACCGGGGGATCGGAGCGAGGACGCGGAGCGGTTCCATTGTCTCTTCCGTGACGCCAGTACGGATGTAACAGAAGGCGTCGTACAGTAGTGGATTCGGTTGCATCGTGATATTCAAGGATTTCGCGACACGCCAATCGGCGGCGTCGCTGTTCTCCTCGCCCCAAACCTCGGCATTCAAACCCGCCGCACGAATGAGTAGTAGCAGGGAGCGGAACCGCTCATCGGCTTGGGCGAACCGTGTCACGAACCCCTGTCGCAGTCGTTCGCGTAATTCCGACTCTCCCGTCGCGCGGTTTCCTTGCGGCAAATTCGTCCGCCGCACGAACAAAAAACGCGATTCGGTGACGAGGAGATGCTCACGTGCCAGCAAATCGTGCGCGGCAAGCAACCGTTGATCGGGTGGTATATCGGCGTGAGTGTGCGCCATACGATTCGTCCGGTTAAGATAAACGAGCGTGAGAGTCGGAAATGTATGCAGGCGGTCGCCCAAATCGTGCGCCAAGATTACTGCCAAAACGTGGTCGAGATATGCGCTACCGGTTGGCTCCGTGTCCGCAAGGTGATAGGTCGGTAGATGAAGCCAGAACGGATAAATGCCGTGAACAAGCGGCTGATACTCCCAAAACGATTGGGGGCGATCATCCGATTTCGGCTCACCGTCATACGGTCCGGGTTCCCGCCGTGCGATCCGCCTCCGCAGAATAAGGTCCATCAGCGCCGCCGCGATCAGGGCGCGGTCAAGGTAAACGCCGAGGTTGTCGCTTCCCGTGGCGTCGTCGAGAGCGAGTAGGAGCAGTTCTTCGGGCAGGCTCAACATATCAGGCAGACCCGCGACGTGCTCCGGTGGTTACAAACGAAAACGCGGGACGCTTTCACGCCCCGCCTTTTCACAGTCCGACTGATTCTATTCTGCCGTGAATATTAGTATCGGTCGTTGTCGTAGCCGCCGCGCCCGCCGCGTCCGGTCCCGCGTCCGCCGCGATCCCCGCCGCCGTAGCCGCCGCCACCGCTGGAACGACCGCCACCGCCGCCGCCGTAGTCGCTACCACCACCGCCGCCATAGCCGCCACCGCCACCGCCACCGTAGCCGCCGCCTCCACCACCGCCGCTATAACCACCGCCGCCGCTGCCGCCACCGCCGTAGGGATTGCGACCGCCGCCGCCACCGCCGCCACCGAAGCGACCGCCGCCGCCGCCGCCGCTACGCTCTTCGCGCGGCTTGGCTTCGTTCACGGTCAGGTTGCGCCCCTGGAACGCGAAACCGTTGAACTGGGTAATCGCGGCGTTGCCTTCGTCGGCGTTCGTCATTTCCACGAAACCGAACCCGCGCGATTGCCCGCTGAATTTATCCTCGATCACCGCCGCATCGCTCACCGCACCGGCTTGCTCAAACAGTTCGCGCAGTTGCGCGGACGTGGTGGAGTAAGGCAACCCACCCACATAGATACGCATCATATTCCCGTTCTCCCACCCTCATGTCAATTCGTGCCGTCACCGTAACACAACGGGCGTCAGACTCTTTCGCGTACCGGACTATTCCGGGGATGGACGCGGCGACAAACTCCGAACCAGCCGCACTCCAAAGAAAACTGTCAACCGTATCGCTGGAAACTACCGGGCAGGAGGAGGGCTAAACTCCCGCCACATCGCACAGGCACATTATACCCCTGTCCGTTCGTTTCGCTACAATCGCCCCCCGGAAAATGGTAAAATACCTGGAAATGAGTGAAACTTTTTCCCACCTCGATGAGTCCGGCTCGGCTCGGATGGTGGACGTTTCGGCGAAAGCGGAAACCACCCGCACCGCCCGCGCCGAGGGCTTCGTCGCCATGAATGCCGAAACGCGCCATCTCGTCGCCGAAAAAGCGATGCCGAAAGGGGACGTATTCACGGTCGCGCGGATCGCCGGTATCCTCGCCGCGAAGCGCACCGGCGAGTGGATTCCGCTCTGCCACCCGCTTCCGCTGTCCGGCGTCCACGTCGATCTGACCCTGACCGATACCGGCGTCCGTATCGAAACCACCGCGACCTGCGTCGGGCGGACCGGCGTGGAAATGGAAGCACTGGTCGCGGTTTCCGCCGCCGCGCTGACGGTGTACGACATGTGCAAGTCGGTGGACAAAGGCATGGTGATCGGTCCGACGCGCCTGCTGGAAAAGACGGGCGGGAAGTCGGGGGAGTGGAAAGCATTTCAGAGCCTGCCCCCGGGGACCCTCACCCCCACCCCCTCTCCCTCCGAAGGGAGAGGGG
>JAYULM010000070.1:0-18882 GCA_043763605.1 Armatimonadota bacterium
CAACGCGGGTTGAAACCCACGCCTGTGGGCGACTGCGTCGCCGAACGTCCTCCGGACGGAGGAACGCTGACAAACTCGCGGGGCGGCAAGTGTCTTCCAGTCACGTCCGAAGGACGTTCGGCGACGCAGTCGCCCACAGGCGTGGGTTTCAACCCGCGTGTTGTTGGTCAAGTACCCGCACGGTCGGGATCAGTAAAGAATCGTCGCGCGCAGATTGCCAGTGAAATCCTGCTGCTCGTTGGTGAATAATCCGAATGAGATACGCGGGATTGGCTGGTTCGGGCGCACGCGCAGTTCGTACAACTCGAACAGTAGCCCGGCGGTGAACGGGACCGGACCGCCCGCGCGAACGCCGCTTGTCTGCACCGACCGGGTGTACGACACCAGGAACCGGTCCAGCGGGTCGGGAAGCCGCTTCAACAGGTTGATCGTCAGCGGCGCGGTCGGCGAATAGTCCACCGAAAACTGCTCCAACCCGAATGTGTCCGCCAGCCGCTGTTCGATGGGCGAAAACAGCCCCGGGATCACCGACTGGGTGAGGATCGTGTCTAACAGTTGTCCCGTCGCCGCCTGGAAGTTCCCCGAGGCGACGCCCTCGAGTTGCGAGCGGGGGACGAGTAGTGCGTATATTTGACTTTCGGTTAGCGGCGGGTCGGACGACGGGATGATCTTGAACGAGTTGTTTTCCGGTTTCGCGTTCGCGCCGAAGTTGATCTTGCCTGCCAGTTGCGCGGTGATCCGGTAGCGGGTGCCGCGCCCGTCGGCGGTGGGTCGCGCGGAGCCGACCGGCACCCTGCCTCGCATCTGGCTATCGCCGGACAGTGATTCCCCGGGTCGCAGGTATGCCGTGGTGCGAGCAGTGACCCGGTGGCTGTCGCTGAACTCGACGCTTCCCGTATTACCGAGGTAGTTGAGCGATACATCGCCACCCTTATCCAGCGTGAAACGACCGAGGAAATACTGCAACACCCCGCCCTGCGTCTGGAAATCGCCGCGCAACGACGGGCGACCGAGCGAACCCTTCAGCGAGGCGGTTCCTGCTACGTCGATGGAAACGAGTCCGGCGAGTGCGACGGTGTTTTTTCCGGGGGCGTCGATCTCGATGGCGAAGCGTGGTCCGGCGTCGGCGACTACCGGGACCACGTCGTTGTCAGGCTGGGTACCGGGCGGGATCAGCCGCAGATTGGTCAGGCGGAGCGGTTCCCCGGGTGGCGTCGCGATCAACGGGGTCGCGATGTTCCCCGAGGCGATGATTTTGCCGTTGAACGTGCCGCGAATCGACTCGTTCAGTATCGGACTGGTTCTCAGGGTTTCCCCCTTTTTCGCCGCCGCTTCCTTTTCTTTCAGGGAGGGTGGGAACAGCGAAAGTACGTTTTCCGCTACCGGTCGGAAGTTGTCGAATGTCGCCGTGAAATCGTTGATCGTTGTCGCGGACGCGGGGGTAGTTCCGCCGGGTTCCGGTTGCGCTACCGGGGCGGGGGCACCGAGCGTCGCCAGAGAGTTCAGCGCGCTTTCCAGTTCGCGAATCGTGGCGTTGCCCGCCAGCGTCAGTTTGCCGTTATCACCGCGCCCGTCCGCTCCCGCCAGCGCGATGACGCTTTCAAGGTTCACCGTCGAGCCAGCGAGGCGCACTTCGGCGTCCCAATCCTTGATCCGATTGAACGTCTCCCGCCCCCGTACTCTAGGCAACGCGATCTCGCCGTCCTTGAAGACGATGGAACCGCGCAGATTCGGCGCACGCAACGTCCCCAGAAGCGAAACGGAACCCTGCAAGTCGCCGCCCAGAAAACGCAGCCCGTCCTCGTTACTCCCTGCCTTCGCTTTTCCCCGCCCTGCTACGGGCAGAATGATGGTCTCGTTGACGACGTTGAGCGTGGTGAGTTGAAGACTGGGCAGACTCACCGAAACCGACAGGGGTTCATCGGGCAGTATATAGGGGGATTCGTAGGAGAAGGGCAGTTTCGCCTGCGCTAACAGTTGCCCGCCCCCGCGCCGCGAGACCTGGACACTGTCCAACTCGAAGAAACGCTTCCCCGTGCCGTCTTTCTGGATACGAGCGACGGCATTGAAAGAGATGCGGGTTGCATTGGGATCGACTTTCGCCGCTTCCGTCGCGGCTTTC
Organism: Armatimonadota bacterium; assembly: GCA_043763605.1. Taxonomy (GTDB): domain Bacteria; phylum Armatimonadota; class Armatimonadia; order Armatimonadales; family Armatimonadaceae; genus JACMIU01. The sequence goes on from JAYULM010000070.1 coordinate 2,123, forward strand.
GTTTCCCCTGCCGGGGTGCGCGCGGCGATCACTACATCCTGACCGCCGAACGACGCCTGGATGTCCGGGCTACGCGTCGGACCGGTGGCGAACGCGGTAACGTCGAATGTCCCGTCCAGAGGGAGTGTGGGTGCGAAGGCGCGGAGCAGATCGAACGACACGGCGTTGGAGTCTACCGAGGCGTTGATCTGTCCGTTCGTCCCGATCCCCGCCGTGCCCGCGCCATTGATCGTGCTGGAGCCGCTGACAACGCGGAGGCTGTTTACCGTGACCGTCTCTCCGACAAGCGAACCCGCCGCCTGAAACTGCTCGGCGACGAAGTCGGCTATACGGACATTGCTCGCCTCGATCCGCGCCCCGAGGTTCGCTTGACCGGGCGGCACCCGCGCATCCTTACTTCCCCGGTCCAGTCCGATGCGGACCGTGTCGGCGGTGTATTGTCCGGCGCGCAGGTTTCGGGCGAAAATCTCGCCACGTACCCGGTATTCCGCGACACCCGAAGTGCCAGCGTTCCCGGAGATCACTAATCTGTTCGTCGGCACGGTGCCGCCGGTTTCGGGGTCGGGACGTTCCGCCGGAAATGCCCCGTCGAGCGGGGTCGGCAGTGTACCGAGACCCGCTAAGGCTTGCTTGCCGCTCTGTGTCTGCGCGAACGCCGATGCCCGGAGTGACGCTATCAGTGCCCCCGCGCTATCGGAGCGAAGCGTGACGGTGGCGGCGAAATACTTACGCTTGAAGTCGTAGGCTCCTCCCTCGACGAGAAGCCGCGTGTTCCCTTCCTGTTCGAGCGAGATACGCGGGATTTCGACGCGCTGGACGTTCTGCTCCAGGTTCGCAATGTAGCGAATGTTGGTCGCCGAAAGGTTTTTGACGGAGGTACCGGCGACCGTGATGTCCGAGGGCTGGATAGTCGCGGTGACGATGGGGCGGTCCCGGGTTCCGCTGAACGTTCCGCTTACGGCGAGCGACCCGCCCAATGTGGCGACCTTTTCGGTCAGATAGGAGACGCGCGACAGGTCCAGGGCGGGAGCGACGAACGACCCGTAGACGAAGCCCGAACGCGTGATCGTCCCTTTCGCCGTGATCGTGCCGACGCTCGCGTCCACCGTGGCATAGGGGATCGAGATCAGCCCGTTGTCATAGACGAACCGGAACTCGCCGGTTTCCACCGGATAATCGCCGATCAGTACGCGGCGCAACGATCCGCCCCCTTCGAGGCGGGGGGCATCGGCGTAGCCGGAAACCCGGACATCGGCGGCGGTGAGTGTTCCCGCGAACGGCGGTGGAGCCGGGACCCCCGGTTCCCCAGTCGCGTTTTTCGGCACGGGCAGGAACGGCGCGAGGGTCGTGTAGTCGATATTTGCCAGGCGGGTGTTCAGGGCGAGAAGCGGGCGGAATTTCGCGCCCGGCGTCGCTGACGGGAGAAATTCACGGATGCGCCCCGAAACGGTTATGCTCGCCGGGAAGCGACGGGCGACGAGCGGGGTGCCTACCGGGATCATGATCGCGTCCTTCGTCGCCGTGACGCCCGCTCCGGTGATCGACTGCAGTTCGTACTTTTGATAACGCGGGTTGACCACCGCGAAGCGCGAGACGCTCAGCAGCGGGGCGGCGAGCGTACCGGTCACGGTGCCGGTGGCGTTCACGATCCCGCCGACATCTTTAATGCCGAACGCCCGTGCTATGCGCCCGGCGTCGAGCGCGTTCGCGGCGAAGCGGAGCGTCAGCGGGGCGTTCGCGTTCCCGGACGCAAGCAACGACGCGTCGCCGCTGACATACAGGCTCCCGACCGCCGGGGACTCGAATCGTGCCAGGGGGGTCAATACCACGCCGTCCCGCACGATGACCCGCGCCTCGGCGACCGGGAACGCAATGCCCGAAACCGACAGCCCGCGCGTGCGTATGTCCGCCGTGAGGGAAACGCTCTTGCCGCGCGTGTTCCCGGATACGACCACATCCGCCGTGCCCGCGAGCGCGAGTTTACGCGAAGTCTCCGAGGCGTTGGCGAACGCGGCGACGCGCGGGAGCGAGACGCGCGTCGCCCGCAACGAAAAATCGGACGCGATCCGCGATTCCGGCAGAAGGCGGAACGCGGTCCCGCCGCGAACCGTTTCCCCGATCCGCACCCGACCGCTCCCCGTGACCGCCCCGCCGAGATCGGTTTGCGCCGACATCCGCGCGACTTCGAGAACGCCGCCGTTGTAGAGCAGGTCGGCGGACAGGTTCTGTACCGTGGTCGCGCCCTGCACACGGATTCGGGGGACGGTGACAGCCGCGTTTCCGGCGAGGTCGTTCGGCGTCCCGGTGAGGAAGCCCGACGCCGACGCGTCGCCGCCAACGGAAACGCCTTTCGGCAGGGTGGCTTTGAAGGCGGGAAGCACGCGCGACAGCGGTATCCGGGGGGCGTCGAACTCGACGGCGAGTCGGGGACCGCCACTGTTCGGCTTGCCGTTCAGATCCCACACGCTTCCCCGGAGAGCGATTGGCGCGTTGAATGTGGTTCCGGTCAGGTCGAACGAGATCAGGTCGCCCGCGCTGACATAGCGCACCTCGCCGCCGACGTTCTCCACCGGCGACGGTACACCGTTGACCCGCCCGCGAACCCCGGCGAGTCGCGACACGAAAATGATCGACGCGTTCGGTCCCTCTAATTTGCCCCGGGATTTTTTCTGCCGCGCGTCCGCCGCCTGCGCCTGCGCCACGGTGGGACCGACGAATGTGGCGGTCGCGTCCGTGACCCGTCCGGCGTTCAGGGAAAAGTCCGGGAACGTGCCGAGCAGATAGCGCGTGAAATAAGCAGCGTCCGCGTTCGGGATCTGTGCCCGGAGCGTATATTGCGGGTCGGAAGGCAGGGCGGCGTCGGGGCGCGAGCCGGGTTTCCCCTGCGCGAACGCCCCCGACAGTAGCACGGTCCCCGGCAACCGTCGTGCCGTCGCTGTCCCTGCTCTCGCCCGGGCGCGGATGTCGAAGCGCAACGAACGCGCCCCCAGAATCCCGGACATGTTGACGGGATACAGGTCGCTCGTCTGCGGTTGGGGGAAGCGGGTCGCCCGATCCTCGAAACGGATTGACGCATCGCTGAGGCTGATAACGGTCAGGAAGGGGAGTCCGGCGGGCTTTTTATCCTCCTTAACCAACTCCTGAACGTTGAACGAGCCGTCCTTGCGCCGCACCAGAAACAGGCGCGGCGATTCCACCTCGATCTTCGTCACCGCCGTGTTGGTGCTTCCGCCGAGGATCGCGGGCACCGAAACGAACAGCCGGAGGCGGGGGATATAGGCGAGTTCGCCCGACCGGGCGAGAGTATCGACGTTGGCAATCGTGATGTCGTTCGCGACTACCGGGAGTGTGCCCAATTTGTCGATTTCGCGGTAGTATCCCCAGATTTCGCGCACCGATAGGAACGGGGTCAGCGAACCGATTCGCACTTCGCGCCCGAGGGCGTTCGACGCGAACGCGGACGCGAGCGGGGCGGACTGCGCCAGAATCGCGTCGAGGTGATCCAGAAAACCGTATGCCAATCTTCCGAAAAGGACGACGGGGGGCACGGCGACCATGGTCGCACAGATCAGCCGTTGCCACCATTTCAAGGCGGAAGGCTTGCGCGGCTTGCGGGGGCGGCTCATTTCGGTCCTTTATACCCCGTTTGACCGGATGTTATTGCACCGCAAGCGGCAGTTCCAACCGGCGCAGTCCCGGCGTCGCGGGTTTGCGCGTCTGTGCCTCATCCGCCGCGCCGCGCAGAAATTTCTCGGAAAAATCGACCGCGTTATACGACGAGCGTACGAACGGACCCGACGCGACGGAAAGAAAGCCCATGCCCTCCGCGATCTCCTTGTACCGCTCGAACCGCGACGGGTGCAGGTATTCGACTACGTCCAAGTAGCCTTTGCCCGGCTTGAGATACTGCCCCATCGTCACCGCGTCCACCCCGGCATCTTTCCAGTCGGAAAGCACCGCGATCACTTCGTCCTCGGTCTCGCCCAGCCCGAGCATGATCCCGGATTTTGTGTAGATGGTCGGGGCGATCTCCTTCACGGTGCGCAGAAAGTCGATGGAGCGGGCGTATTTCGCCTGCGGACGTACGGTGCGGTACAAGCGAGGCACGGTTTCGGTGTTGTGGTTGAACACGTGCGGGTGTGCGTTGCAAACGATCTCGATAGCGAAGCGGCGACCCCGGAAATCCGGCGTCAGCACTTCAATGGTCGATTCGGGCAGGGCGTCGCGCAGGGCTTCGATCACGCGAGCGAAGTGCGCCGCGCCGCCGTCGAACAGTTCGTCGCGGTTGACTGATGTAACCACGACGTGTTTCAGGGCGAGTTGTTTCGCGGCGTCGGCGAGGCGGTGCGGCTCGTCCGGGTCGAGCGGCAATCCCTTCCCCGTCTTGATCGCGCAGAAGCGGCAGGAGCGGGTGCAGGTGTCGCCCATCACCATGAATGTGGCGGTGCCCTTGCTCCAACACTCGCCGAGGTTCGGGCAACGCGCCTCCTCGCAAACGGTGACGAGCCGCTCGCCGCGCATCAGGTTCTCGACGTTGCCGATGTCTTTCGCGCGGGGAACTTTGATCGTCAGCCACTCCGGGATGCGCCGGACCACTTTGCGCTCAAGTTGTACCGTATCGGTCGCGGTGGCTTGGGCGGATGGGGCGGGGAGAACGGAAAGGGGTAGGGTAGTAGTTTCCACAGACACAGCATATCGCCGCGCAATAGAAGCGTCAAGAATGGAAAACAGGGCGATTGAATTATCACTCGTTCGGTTGTGGCACACATGTAGACGCGGGTTGAAACCCACGTCTGTGGGCGTCTTCGACGCCGAACGTCCTCCGGACATAAGTAGAACGCGCCCGCCCGCAGACAAAAACGTCGATCCCGTTCCGTCCGGAGGACGTTCGGCGTCGAAGACGCCCACAGACGTGGGTTTCAACCCGCGTCCTCAGAGAAACCGTGGGCAGCGGCACGGATTTTGCCATATACTACAATCGGCAACTAACGTCGCCAATCATGAAAGGTTTCCCCTCCCTAAATGAAACGTTTTCCCCCAGCCGAACTTGGTTTTCAGGCATATCGACTTACTCTCATCGTCCTGACTTTTACCGTTGTCATCCGCATCCTGTGCGAATACGACTGGGCGACCTCGACACTTTACAGTTTTTCCACGGTCTGCTCGTTTTTTGTCGGGCAGGGCATCGTCACCGTGATGCAGAATCGGCAGAACACCCGGCGCGAATCGGTGCGCCAGGAAAGCGACCTGCACTGATCGATTCGCACCGCGTTTAATCCGTATCGTACGAGGGTACATGTATTTCGACGAGGCAATGATGCCACGAAAGAAAAAAGGATACAACGATCATGAACGAATCTCTCGCTGACAAGGCGAAAAAAGCAATCGACAACGTCACCGGTCACGGCACTGCCGACAAAGCACAGGGCACTGTGAAAGAAGCGGTCGGTCACGGACAACAAGCCATCGGTGAAGCGACCGGCGACAAAAGCCTGCATGCCAAAGGTACCTCGAACGAAGTCGCGGGTAAAGGTCAGCAGGTTGTCGGTGAAGCGAAAGAGGGCTTGAGCAACATCGCGGAAAACGTCAAAGAGGGCGTCGCGAAAGTTCTCGGCGACGTGAAAGATACCCAGCACCGACACAACAACAAGGCATAAGCGAAAGTAAACGCGCCAAAAGAAAAATAAACCGAAAGCGACCGGGAGGAATCCCGGGTCGTGGCGCGGTATACTACAGTCATAACGACAAGCGCGAGCGAACGGTAAAACGTCGTTCGCGCTTTTGCTTTGGGGAGAAACGTTCATGCCTGATACCGACCCGTTCGCCGATTATAAGCGTGTCCCGGAAACCGCGCCGACCGAGACCAAACGCTGGCACCTCTACGGAGCCGGACTCGAAAACGTCGGCAAAGACGGCAGACCCGAAACCGTTACGCTACCCGAACCCGGACCGCACGAAATCCTGGTGCGCCACGACGCGGTCGGGATCTGCTACTCGGACATCAAGATCGTCAACCTCGGCGCGGACCATCCCCGGTTAGTCGGGCGCGACCTGGTGAAAGAACCGGTCGTGATGGGGCACGAAGTCGCGCTCACGGTCGTCAAAGCGGGCGCGAGTGTTTCAGATAAGTTCCACGTCGGCGAACGGTTTATCGTCCAGGCGGACGTGTACTACAAAGGCAAAAACCTCGCTTACGGCTACGCGCTTTCCGGCGGCATGGCGCAATACGGCATCGTCGGTCCCGAAGTGCTGGAAGGGGACGAAGGCTGTTACCTGCTCCCCATCGAGGACGAAACCGGGTACGCCGAAGCCGCGTTAGTCGAGCCGTGGGCGTGCGTGGAAGCCGCTTATCACTGGACGGAACCACAGCGTAACGAGTCGGGCTTTTCCATATGGCATGCCCACTATGAGCACCTTTCCAAGAACGAACCAGCGAAGGATGACAGCGACTTAACCACGGAAGAATGGCAGAAAGTTTTCGCTCAGGGGGGAAACGTATTAGGCATATGTACAGACGCCTTTTTCGTTGATTTAGATTCCGAGTTGTTGCCCGCGATTTTCGGCAGAGTCTTCGATGGTGCTATGATGGGAGCCGATGAGGTACAAGTCCCTTATCCACCCGACGCGACGGGAACATACCGGTACGCAGCTTTTTACGGCACCCCGACGCCAGAGTGCTTCGAAGCCGTGTGTGGACAGCTTCAAAAGGGATCAATCGTCCAACTCAATTTTCGCGAACCGAAATCGGAGGTCGTTCAAGCCATGTCGCGTCCGGTACAAGTGGATGTCGGGCGGGTTCATTACGACGGCTGGGTGTTCATCGGACCGGAGCGAAACGGTCGCAATGACCTTAGACCGGGCGGCATCTCCTGGTTCATCGGGGCGGCGGGTCCGATGGGGCAGATGCACGTCCAACGTGCCCTCCAACTCCCGAACCCGCCCGCGAAGATCGTCTGCACGGATCGCAACGACAACCGGCTTGCCGCCCTGCAATCCCGACTCGGCGGGCTGGCGCAGGAACGCGGCGTCGAGATGGTCTACCGTAATATCCGTACTACCGCGCCCGACCACGCCGCCTTCGCCCCGGACGGCTACGACGATATTGTCGTGATGGTGCCGAGCATCGAAGCGATTGAGGACGGCTTCCCGCGTCTGGCGCGAAACGGCGTGATGAACGTTTTCGCCGGGGTCGCGCGCGGCACGATGGCGACGCTGGACATGAGCGACATCGCGCTCAAAAATGTGCGCATCGTTGGCACGTCCGGCTCCTCTATCGAGGATATGCGCCGTACGCGCGACTTGATGGAAGCCGACAAACTGGACACGGGTGGTTCGCTCGCCGCGATTGGCGGACTGGAAGCGTTCCGCGACGGGCTGGACGCCGTAAAGGGCGGGCGGTTCCCGGGCAAGACCGTGATCTTCCCGCAAATCGAAAACCTGCCGCTGACCGCAATCCCCGACCTCCAAACCGTGCGCCCGAATGTATACGCCAAACTCAAGAACGGGCAGTTCTGGACGCAGGAAGCCGAAGCCGAACTGCTAAAGGAAGCGGTACACTGAGCGGGCAAGGAGCCGAAAATTATGTATCCTGATAACCCGCCGATATTGCCAGCGAGCGTTACCTCGTTCTACGATTACTTTAAGTTAGACGCCGAAACAAGCGAAGTCGCGGACGCGTTGGGATATTCCTTTGTCATCGGTGACTTGTCTTTGCCGAAGGTAGCTGAACTTCCGGCATGGACGGAGGAATTGGAGTTACTTTTGCGTGATCACCTTCTCCTGGTGCGTATGGGAAATGAAACGGTGCGGCGCGAAACCATTATCGCCCCGGTTTTGCTACGAATCGTCCGAGCCTATCGGCTTAACATTAGCATGGAATACTGGGTAAACGTCGCCCCGCAACTTAAAGGACGGCTTGATTACCTGATGCGAACTACGCAGTCCTTGCTTGTCGTAGAGGCTAAGGACGGCGATGTAACACGTGGGACGACACAGTTGGTTGCCGAAATGATCGCACTGGATCAATGGGATAAGTTGGGTGATCGCGTCGTCTGGGGCGTCATCACTTCGGGGACACTATGGTACTTCGCCACACTCGACCGCCAGACGAAAACGATTACGCAGGATCTATTACAAGGCTTCACTATTCCCGGCGACCTGGGTGATCTTCTGCGAACACTCATCGGAATACTTCAGGACACACCAACCAATGCGACTATATAATCAATCGGCTATCGTCACTGGGGCGGGGCAGGGACTCGGCGAAGCCCTCGCGCTACGGCTCGCGCAGGAAGGCTGCGACGTGCTTCTCGCCGACATCAACGCCGAAAAAGCGGACGCCGCCGCGCAAAAGATCGCGGCAGAGACCGGGCGAAACGCTATCGGATTTCGCTCCGACGTGACCGACGCCGAATCGTGCGCCGCGATGACGGATCGCGCCGTTTCCGTGTTCGGCAAACTCGATATTCTGGTCTCGAACGCCGGGATATTGAAAGCCGCCGACATCACCGAAATGTCGCCCGACGATTTCCGCCGCGTTCTGGAGGTGAACCTGACCGGCTACTTCCTGTCGGCACAGGCGGCGTCGCGGGTAATGATCGGGCAAAAGTCCGGCTCGATTGTGCAAATCAACTCCAAGTCGGGCAAGAAGGGGTCGTTCCGGAACGCGGCGTACGCGGCATCGAAGTTCGGCGGCATCGGTTTGACGCAAAGTATCGCGCTCGATCTCGCGCCGCACGGGGTGCGCGTCAACGCCATCTGTCCCGGCAACCTTTTAGACGGGACGCTCTGGCAGGATTCACTCTTCGACCAGTACGCGCAGACACAGGGGCTGACCCGCGAGCAGGTCCGCGCCAAATACGAGGGACAGGTCCCGCTCGGGCGCGGCGCGACGTATGCCGACATCGCGGGCGTACTGGTGTTCTTGTGTTCCCCCGACGCCGCGTACATGACCGGGCAGGCGATCAACGTCACCGGCGGGCAGGAGATGCGGTAAAATACCGGGAGAAGGGTACGCCGTTTGTAACCTGTGACGATCAGCCGGGTAGATGGCATATCACACACAGCGAAAGGAAATACCCATGAGTTTGGTTTTAGAGTTATCCCCGTTCGAGGAACGACAAATCACGTCCTTTGCCAAAGAAGCGGGACTGCCAACGATTGATTACGCCCACCGGCTCCTTGTGGGTGCGCTTCGTGATCAGACGCGCGGTAGCCGACGCACCGAAGCGGCGCGGCAGGCGTGGCAGGAGCGACGCACGGAGATCGCGCAATCTTTCGCCGCCTCCAGCATAACGGAGGAAGAACTCGAAGCCCACGCCCAGCAAATGACGAAAGAATCCCGTGCCGCCCGGAGTGCGCGGGACACCGAAACGCGATGAGTTTGCCCGCCGAATCCAAGCCGCTTGCCGTGCTGGATACCGGCATACTGTTCGCCGGTACATTCAGCCCGAACGGGGTTTCCGGCAAGGTACTCGATCTGGTGAACGCGGAAGAAATTGCCGTAGTCATGAGCGACCGTTTGCGTAGCGAGTACGAAGAAACCCTGACCGACGAGCGCAACCGGCAACGGTTCCCCCACATCACGATAGAGGATGTTTGGGCGACGCTGGATTTGATGGATGATTGCGCTGACCGCGTTACCAACCCGCCCCGGCAAATGGTTTATGAGCGCGACCCGAACGACGAACTGCTTATCAACCTTGTGCTGGCGACCAAAGCGGCGTATTTGGTGACGCTCGATCAAGATCTGCTTGCTTTGCCCCTACACCCGGAGTTTATTCGGCAACCCCACCAGCCACGTGTTTTGCGCCCCGGCGCGTTCTTGACGGAAATAGAGCGATTGCGTGACCTGCGTACGGGACCGGAGCCAGCATAAACGTGTCGGCTGGCTCCGGCCTGCTCAATGCGGATCAACTGCCCCGCCCCGAGGATTCTATCGGGGTTAAAACCCGAGGATGCCGACGCCGCCGGGTCCGTTTGCCGGCCCGCCGGAATTGATGACGGTGCCCGTATTTTTTCCGTTGCCGTCACCGCCGGGGCTGGGGGGCGTTGCGCCGTTGCCCCGCGCGGCTCCGCCCGGATTGATGATGCCGGTCGCGCCGGGAACCTTGAGTCCGAAGCGCGTACCGATAGGGATCATTGTGATATTCAGCAGTTGCGCAAGGTCAACCGGGTCGGCGTACGTCAGTTCGATAGTATCGAACTCCGATTTCGGCGCGACTTCCTCCTCAGCCACGAAGACGGGCGGGCGGGTGATGCCGGTACCGGTGACGCGCGGTTTGACCAGATAAACGCCGTTCTCAATCGAGTAGGTGAGCGGCGTGTTCGCGGAGCGCAGGATCAACTTCAGGGCGTTCTCGAAGGGAACGTCGGTCACTTTCAGGTTGACATAGCCTTGCACCGTCGGGTCGATGCCGTAATCTACCTTCGCGCTTCGGAAAATCTGCTCCAGTGCTTCGCGGACAGGCGTGTCTTTGAAATCGAGTGTGATGTTCGGCAGTGCCACCGGTTGCTTTTCCTCTTGCGGCATGGGTTGCGGTGCCGGATCGCCGGGCAACGCACCGGGCTGGATTCTATATACCCCGAACGCGTCCACGGTGTAGGTAAACGGAGTCGTCGCTGAGCGCAGGATCAATTTCAAGACGTTCTCCAGCGGCAGTTCAACAGCCTTAAGATTCACGACACCCTGTACCGTCGGATCGATACCGAAATCAACCTTTGCCATCCGTAAAGCCTGTTCTAGCGCGGCGCGGATCGGCGTGTCCCGCAGTTCGATGGTGATGTTCGGCGGTGGGATGACCGGTTTCGCGGGAGTCGCCTGCGACACCGGGTCGGCGGGTAACGCGCCCCGCTTGACGCGGTATACGTCGCCTTCTTTCGTGTAGGTAAACTCCCCCGAGAGGCGCAGGACCGTTTTTAAGGCTTCCTCCAGCGAGACTTTTTTCATGCTCACGGTGAGCCGTCCCTGAACTGCCGGGTCGATGGCGTACTTCACTTTCGCCTCGCGGAAGATGCGTTCCAGCACGTCCCGGATCGGGGCGTTATCCATGGCGAAAGTTATTTTAGCTGCGGGCGTCGCTTGTGCCCATGCCGCTCGGGGTGAGGCGAGCGTCAGCGCGGTCCCGATGAGAAGGGTCGCCGCCGTCGTTGCCGCGAAAGTTCGTGAAGCCGTAGGGTTTTTCAAGGGGGTTTCCTTTACCGTATCGTGTAGTCGTGTTGCGTTGGTTGGACCCCCGAAAGCCGCCGAGCCTTCACTCCGGAAAGGAATGTGTTATTCCCCTTGTCGCGACGTCTCCGCTTCTTGCCATGCGGCGAGTACGGCCGCCCCGCGATCCGGCGTCAACGATTGAAGCGAACGAAGGCTGACGCTAAACGGCGTCTCGTTGACGACCGGTGGGTCCGACAGGGGAGCCTCGATTTCGGCGAGCCTCCCGCGTAAAGACTTGAGTTCGCTTAGAGCTACGCGACAGTAAGGACAGTTCGCGACGTGGAAGTCGGTGTACCAGCGCGGTACACCGGTCAGACTGTTGTCGGCGAGACCGTTCAGCCATTCTTCGAGATAGGCGCACCCGTGTTCCACGGGCGCGAAAGAGTTCTGTTCAGCCGACATCAGGGGATCAACCTTCTTTCCTGAGCGTAGGAGCGGAGCCGCTCCCGCAGACTGGCGCGAGCGCGGGCGAGTCGGGAACGCACGGTCCCGATGGGAATATCGAACGCGGTAGCGGCTTCCTCGTAGGTCCGGCCCTGCACGTCAACGAAGTAGACTGCGAGCCGTTGCTCGTCGGGGAGCGCGGCGAGCGCGGCTTCGATGTCTTCGCCGAAACTATCCCGGTCGAGCGAAACGCCGGGAATATCGGACGGCGCGGCGTGCGTCGCGGGTGGTCCATTGTCGCCGCCGAACGTCAGTTCATCCACGGTGAACCCTGCATCCCATTTCCGCCGCCTCCAGTACAGATTGATATACTGGTTCGTCGCCGTATGCAGGAGGTATGCCCGCGCCTGCAATGGTGTCGCCTGCGTCACATCCCACTGCCCTTTGCAACATGCCGTGTATGCCCGGATAAGCACCTCCTGCAGAAGATCCTGCGCCTGCTCCTCGTTCCCCCGGCACAACCGCCGCACCGTGCGGAGCAGATCGTTCTCCGTTTCCGAGACGATACGCAAAAAGCGGGTGCGTCGCCCGGTAATCTCTGCCGTCGGTGTATTCGTTGTCGTCACCACAGAAAGCAGAGACACACTGCCCCCGGCGAAAAGTTCCGCCGGGGACAACGCTTTTTCTACGGATTCGGCGCGACCTGTAGCGTAATGTTATCCTGCAGGATGTTTCCGCCGATTGTGCTGTCCGCCCGGAACCCCACGTTGGTGTACGAAATGGTGTTGTCGAACGCGAACGACCCGGTGGTGCCTGCGGAGAACGAAAACCCGTCCGTGAACTGCGAGATGTGGTTATTGTAGGCGCGGTCGCCTTTCGGACCGGGAGCGGGATTACCCGCCGCGCCCGCGAGTGGGTTCCAGCACATCCCGAGCGGGGACCGGGAAATATTGGGTCCGCCGACCAATGTGTTGTTCGAAACGGTGTTTCCTCCGCTCAACGGTCCGCGCACAAAGATCCCAAGACTGACGCTGGTGATCAGGTTGTGATCGATTAAGCACCCGCGCGAGGAGATCAACAGAATACCGATCTCCGAAGGTCCCCCGGCGAGCGGCAGGTTCTGACCGACGATCTGTAAATTCGACAGGGAGACATTGTTACTGTTATTGGCTTCGACATTGATATTGAACGCCCCGATTTTACCGTTCTTAACATGGACCCCGTTTGCGGCATTGATGAAGATGCCACGCCCGCTGCCCGGAGTTCCGACCGAGATATTGCGTCCGTTCAGGTCCAGAGTCACGCCGTTCGCGCTGATCGTGATAGCGTCTCCCGATGGAACGACGATGTCGCGGGTTAGCACGTAGACCCCAGGTCGGGTGATATTGAGCGGCGTGGTTTGAACCGGTAGCTGTGCGTACGCAGTACTGCATACAGTAGTCGAAATAGCGAAAATAGCGAAAGATACGCTAAGCAGGTCGCGTCGGTTGATAGTGAGTGTCATCGGTTTGGGTCCTTTCGAGATCCGTGGTATTGAAGAGTTATAATGGCATGCGTTTGCGACGCACGAGTGCCACGCCCGTGAGTATTCCGCCGCTCAGAAGCCAGAGTGTCGCGGGTTCCGGCACCACGACGACGGTGACACGGGCGACCGCGCCACTAAAGTTCCAAGACGCAGGCGCGTCGGCATCGCCCCGTATTCCGGTATGCAGGGAGACGGTGCCGTTTTCGGGGTCGTTCAAGGTTCCGCCGAGCGCGGGTAGAAACAGTGCGGATTCATTGTTGACCTCGCTACCCGCGTCAAATGCGAACAGGTCAAAGCCACCCGGAGCGAGCACGCCGAACAGATCGAGTGCATTGTTTCCGGCAAAGCCATCGTTGGTGCGCCCGAGCATCCAGACCGACGATAGGAACGGGCGGGTTGCGTCCGTAGTCACGGTGAAGGTTAGGCTTTGACCGGGCATTAATGGCGAGATGGATGGCGTTACTATCTGTGACACGCCCGCGCCGAGTTGGGTTTGCAGGTCGGTGACGAGTATACCGTTGCTCCCCTCTTCGGCGATGAGTGCCAGTCCCGGCGAAGCGGCTTGCCCGGCTTCCCAGAGCGAGAGCGTCGCGTCATGGGTAACGAACACGGGGGGCGAGAATGGTTGACCGCTATTCGGTCCGGTGCTGGTCAGGTTCGTCAGGGTAATTGAGAACGTTTCCGCCCGGAGATGGTGCGCCGTCGAAAGAAGGCTTCCTATCGCAAGAGCTGCGGTCATAGCCGCCTCCCGTTTTCGTTTCAGTATGGTCATTGGATCGGTCCCCTCGGGGTCGGGTAGTCGGACAGGTCGAAATGTCCGCTGCGCCACAAGACACGTGACCCCGTGCGGAAAGTTCCGCGCGGAGGGACTCTTTTCGGCAGGAAAACGTTCGCCATCTGACGAACCTGGTAGAAAAAACCAACATTAGAAGGAGCCGACCGACAATGAAGCATTCGTGGCTCGCGCTTAATCGCGTCGCTGTGGAAGCCGAGCGCGAACAATGCCGCGCTGAAGGACGGGAAATGAATAACGTGGAAGCCTGGTTTGACCAGGTGCTTTCCACGGACCTTTCCCGCCGCGCGAACTGGACGCCCGCGCAAAACCTGTTAGACCAGACGGTGGAACTACCGCTTTCCGACGAATTTCCTTTCGTGGAGCCGAATAGTCATGCCGGGATCGTGGACGCTCGTCCCCTCGAAGCACCGGAACTGCCTGTGCTAAACAAGGCGGATTTTGCCCGCCTGCAGGACCAGGTTGGCGGTGCGTGGGCGGGTCGGTGCGCGGGCTGTCTGCTCGGGCTGCCGTTCGAGGGAAAGACGCGTGCGCAAACGTGGGGCTTGCTCAAGGCTATCGAGCGTTTCCCGCTCGAAGGGTACGTCAAGTGGGAAATGCTCAAAGATCGTACCGACCTGTTTGAGATGTACGACATCAAGCCCGACGACCCCGACTGTGTCTGGGGGGACTGCACCAAAACGGCGATGGTCGAGGACGACGAACTCAACTATACCGCGCTGAATCTGTCGGCGTTCCGGCGGCACGGCGTGACGATCACTCCGGCGGAGATCGGTGCGTTCTGGCTGGAAAACCTGCCGGTGATGCATATGAGTAGCGCGGAGTGTGTCGCCTATCGTAACCTGTGTTTCATGCTCCCGCCCCCTGAGTCCGCAAAATATCGCAATCCTTTTCGCGAGTGGAACGGTGCCGCGATCCGGGGCGATTACTGGGGATATGTCGCGGCGGGAAACCCCGAAAAGGCGGCGGAGTTCGCGTGGCGCGATGCATCCGTCTCGCACGTGCGCAACGGGATCTATGCGGCGATGTGGGTCGCCGCGATGACGGCGGCGGCGTTCGTTTCCGACAACGTGGCGACCGTGATCCGCGCCGGTCTCGCGCAGATACCGGAGGAAAGCCGCCTCACGCAAGCGATCAAGACCGTGCTGGAATGGCGCACCGAGAACGTCGAATACGATGACGCTATCGGTCGAATCCACGCGCAGTGGGACGAGCGATACCCGCACTTTGCGCGCCATGCAATCCCGAACGCGCAGATAGTCGCCGTTGCGCTACTGTGGGGCGAGGGTGAGTTCGGACCGTCGGTCTCAAAGGCGGTGCAGGGGTGCCTGGAAACCGACTCCAACGGCGCGACGGTCGGGAGCATCGTCGGGATCATGCGCGGTCGCTCGGGTATCGGCACCCTGTGGACCGACCCGCTCCACGAAAAGTTGCAAACCAGCGTCGAGGGGATGGAATCTGTGACGTTTCCGCAACTGGTATTAGCCACGGTACAGGGGATGGTGATGGTGTTGGGGCGCAATTGACCGCACGGGGAGCGAGTAAAACCCGCTCCCCGCTACCGATTACGCGGCGTTTTTCCGGTTGCGGCGAATGATCCCGATGCCGCCGAGGAGGAACGCCCCCGTCGCGAGCAGGGCGACCGATCCCGGTTCCGGCACGGTCACTACCGCCGCCGCTTGGGAGAAGCGCACGTTGTCGATTCCGGTGTTAAAATCCGGACCCCATTGAATGCGGATGGGACCGGTCGATGTCAGATTCGGGGTGAACGCGCTGTGGATTGTACCCCCCGCTCCCAATACGGTGAATGACCCACCGGCAGCCGCAGCGTAGTCGAACCCGGAGTAGGCGTTGTTCAACCCGTCAGCCAAACGGAGCGTCGTCGCCTGTCGATCCGTGTCGAGCCATCCCCCGAGGTCGAACGATTCCAGGGTGATCTGAAAACCGGCGTCCGGAGTGAGGATAACCTCCGCGCCAAACCCTTGGCCGTCCGCGTAAGCGACATTGACAAGGTCACCATAGTTATCGAACCAGTAAAGGAGATTGTTGGAGACGGTCGCATCCGTCAAGAGATTGTAGGTCCTGAAGGAGACGGCTACGTTGGGCGTACCTGGCGCGAAAGTTTTGTAATTGTTGGCGATGGCTTGACCATTGCCGAGACCCAGTCCCTCGAAGTCGATCACGGTCTGTGCCTTCGCGACTCCGGTGGTAGCAAAGCAGAGAGCAACGGCGATTACCGACGAGAGCAAGAGACCGTGTTGTGAACAACCCGGTGTAACAAACAGGGGAAAACGTGCCATAAGTATAACCTTTCTACTGTGCAAGGAAAGATAGCACTTCGATTAGGCGACCTTGCACAAACCCGGTCGCATTCTCCCCACATTAGCGTGAAGTAAAACAGAAATGTCGAACAAAGATATAGTTTTAGCCTATCGTTCGAATTGGAACGAAAAAGATCTGCCCCCGGACCGGATCGACTGGAAATCGCTAACGCATATCGCGCATTCATTCGCGGTAGCGGGCAATGGCGGGTTGCGGTTCCCAGAAGCCGGGGCGTCCCGCGCCCTCGTAGAGACGGCGCACCGTCACGGCGTTAAAGTTCTACTCGCGGTCGGTGGGGCAGATAGCAACAACGCACTGTCTGCTCTCTGCGCGACGGAGGCGGGCACACGGAAGTTAGTCGGCGATGTCGCTGCGCAGGTCCGCAAAATCGGCTATGACGGCGTGGACATCGACTGGGAACACCCAGGAAACGCCACGGACACGGACCGCCTGTCGCGCTTCGCCGCCGTGCTACGCGGGGCACTACCGCGCCCGAAACTGGTGACGATGGCGGTACCATCGGTCAG
>JAYULM010000071.1:0-18859 GCA_043763605.1 Armatimonadota bacterium
ATAGATACCGAGACGACCTTTATAACCGGAGCCACGGCAGTTGTCGCAGCCTTTGCCGCGATACAGGGTGATGACTTCGTCCGGGTTATCCAGACCGAATCCGAACCGGCGCAGATCCGACGCCTTCGCGGTGTAGGGTTCCTTGCAGTTCGAGCAGATACGGCGCGAAAGCCGCTGGGCGAGAACACCGATCACGGTCGCCGCGATCAGGAACGGCTCCACGCCCATATCCGCGAGACGCATCGTCGCCGACGGCGCGTCGTTGGTGTGCAGGGTTGACAGCACAAGGTGCCCGGTGAGTGCCGCCTCGACCGCGATGTCCGCCGTTTCCAGGTCGCGCATCTCCCCGACCATGATAATGTCCGGGTCCTGCCGCAGGAACGAGCGGAGCGAGTTCGAGAAGTTCAGACCGGCTTTCTTGTTGATACCGACCTGCGTAATCCCGGAAAGTTGGTACTCGACCGGGTCCTCGACCGTGGTGATATTCTTTTCCGGCGTGTTGATCTTGTTCAGCACCGAGTATAACGTCGTGGTCTTGCCCGAACCGGTCGGTCCCGTCACCAGGAACATCCCGTTCGGCTGGACGACCAGGTCTTCCATGCGAGCTTGCACTTCGGGGCGGAAGCCGAGTTTCCCGAGACCGAGCATCACCGAGCCTTTGTCGAGGATACGCATGACGATCTTCTCGCCATACATCGACGGCAGACAGGAAACGCGCAGGTCGAAGTCCTTGCCGTTGACCTTGATCGCGATACGTCCGTCCTGGGGAATACGCCGCTCCGCGATGTTCATGTCGGACATGATCTTATAGCGCGAGATCAGGGCGGGCTGGATGTGTTTCGGGATCGCCATCACTTCCTGGAGTACACCGTCCACGCGGAAGCGCACACGCACGTTGCGGCGGTCCGGCTCGATGTGGATGTCCGAGGCACCGGCTTCGACCGCCTGCGACAACACTGCGTTCGCCATCCGAATTACCGGGGCAGACTCGGCGGCGTCGTCCCCATTTTTCGCATCGTCGGCGTCGTCGGTGGCTGCACCACCGTACTCCTTGATCAGGTCCGCCATGTTCTGGCGGGCAGGGGCACTACCGGGGGCGGGCGTCAGCGCGTTCGCAGACGGCGCGGAATCAGAGCCATCGGCGCGGATGCCGTACGCTTTGGCGAGGGCGTCCCGAAGATCCCCGGGCACGGCGAGCATCGGCTGCACCAGACATTTGGACACCATACGCAGGTCGTCGACCGCCATGATGTTCTTCGGGTTCTCCATCGCCACCCAGAGACGGTTCCCATCTTTTTTGACCGGGAGGGCTTTATGCTTCTCGGCGGCGTTCTGCGGGACAACATTTACCGCCGACGGTTCGGGTTTGTGCTTCAGCAGATCGATGAACGGGATGCCCATTTCCATGGCGCGCCCTTCGACCACATCTCGTTCGGTCGCGAAGCCGAGTGTCATCAGGATCTGCCCGAGATCGCCGGGCGCGCTCTTCTGCACATCGCGCGCCTGATTGAGTTGATCGGCGGTGATGAAGTTTTTTTCCAGAAGGATGTCACCCACACCTTTGCGTACCATTGCCATAGTTTTTGAACTTCCCTTTAAAGGCGCACGTCGCCGCCAGACGGTTGGAGCAACCGTCTGGCACTCACACTGAAACCGGACCCGAAGGATTACCTGCTCGGCTTCCTTATTTTCCGCACGACATCGTGGAGGTTGTCGTGCAGTGATTCGCCATGCTGACGACTGTTTCCTGTTACGAGAAAAAGATTGCCCGATATTTTTTCCGCCCGCCAACTTTCGTCAGGGCGGCGGCGACATAACGATTGAGATTCTTGTTTGTCAACGAATCGGGACCATGAGCAACGGGGGGTTGACTCCCCGTGCGTGTATGTCCCCCCCTCCCCGGACACTGCCCCTATGGCAGTTGCCCTTGGCAACGGTGCCGCGATCCTCCATTCCGAGGCGCGCATAAAGACCATATTATGTTGGACGCCGCCGTCTTGCGAATTGTTCCCCGGGTTTTTCCGCGCGGCGTCCGGAGCTGGCAAGTCTCGGAAAAACACCGCTACAACCCGGGTACGGTGCGGACGCCTGCCGCCGTTCCCCCGCGCCCCGTCCCGCCAGTGGACTCAAAACTGCGAATCATTCCCGCTTTGCCTTGACACTCCCACCGCCGAAAGGTACAATGTTTTGTTAAATGCGACAATTTAGGTCGCCGAATAATTGTGTCCCGTAAAGCGGAACGCACGCACCGAAAACGATGTTTACATTCACGAAGAAAGCCGATTACGCACTCCTCGCCCTGTCCTTTCTTTCCACGGAAGGGGCGGGTCGACTCGTCGGTCCGCGTGAGATAGCCGGGCACTACGACATTCCCGGCGAACTGCTCGCCAAAGTGATGCAAACGCTGGCGAAGAACCGCCTGGTGACATCGGTCCCCGGTCCGACCGGCGGGTATCGACTGGGGCGCGACGCGGCGGCGATCTCGGTCGCCGAAGTAGTGGAGGCGATGGACGGTCCCCTCGCCATCGCGCAGTGCTGGGAGCCGGCGCACGGACCCGCCCGGTGCGCCCAGTCGTCGAGTTGTACGATACGCGGTCCTCTGGAGCGGATACAGACCGAGATGGTGCGGATGTTGCGCGAGACAAGTCTTGCGGATGTTTGCCAGCCCGTCGAAGCGTCCGACGGTATCAAACCGCGCACTTTCGCCGATAGTGCCCGCTTAACCGTTTTGCAGAGCGCAGTCTTGCGGTAGCTTTTGTAATTTTAGAAACAGGAAATTTGAAACCATGAGTGTGAAGACACCCGTTTATATGGACAACAACTCGACGACGCGTACCGACCCGCGCGTCGTGGAAGCGATGCTCCCGTATTTTAGCGAGGATTTCGGAAACGCGTCCAGTAAGTCGCACCCGTTCGGGTGGAAAGCGGAGGAGGCGGTCGATACCGCCCGCGAGCAGATCGCCCGCGTCCTGAACGCCGACCCGAAAGAGATCGTTTTTACCTCCGGCGCGACCGAGTCGAACAACCTCGCGATCAAGGGCGTCGCCGAAATGTACGCCGACAAGGGCGACCATATCATCACGGTCGTCACCGAGCACAAGGCGGTCCTCGATACGTGCAAGCGTCTCGAAAACGAAGGCAAGCGGGTCACCTATCTGAGCGTCAAGCCGGATGGCTTGATCGACCTTCAGGAACTTGCCGACGCGTTCACCGACAAGACGATCCTCGTTTCGATCATGGCCGCGAACAACGAGATCGGCGTCGTACAGCCCATCGCCGCCATCGGCAAACTGTGCCGCGAGCGCGGCGTCATTTTCCACACCGACGCGGTACAAGCTTACGGCAAGATCCCGCTCGATGTGCAGGCGAACAACATCGACATCGCCTCGATCACTGCCCATAAGATCTACGGACCGAAGGGCATCGGGGCACTGTATGTGCGCCGCCGCAACCCGCGTGTGCGCCTCACCGCCCAGATCGATGGCGGTGGGCACGAGCGTGGCTTTCGCTCCGGCACGCTCAATGTCCCCGGCATCGTCGGGTTCGGTATGGCGGCGAAGATCGCGTTCGAGGAGATGGAGTCCGAATCGAAGCGGCTGATCGCCCTGCGCGACAAACTCCGCGCCCTGGTGATGAACACCACGGAGGAAGTATACATAAACGGTTCGCTGGAAAGCCGCCTGCCGGGTAATATCAACCTGTCGTTCAACTACGTCGAGGGCGAATCGCTCCTGATGGGCTTGAAAGACGTCGCGCTGTCGTCCGGGTCTGCCTGTACATCGGCGTCGCTGGAACCGTCGTACGTGCTCAAAGCCCTCGGCGTCGGCGACGAACTGGCGCACTCGTCGCTCCGGTTCGGTTTGGGACGCTTCACGACCGAGGAAGAAGTAGAATACGTCGCGGGTCGCGTGAACACCGTGGTGGAAAAACTGCGCGAAATGTCGCCGATCTGGGAGTTAGCGCAGGAAGGCATCGACCTTTCCACCGTGAAGTGGTCCGCACACTAAGCGATGCCGGAAGCGGACGAACCGTTATGGTGGCTCTGGATGCGTATGGCGTACGAATCCCAGGACGCCGCGTTCGCCGATGAGACCGCCGGGCGTTTGCGCCCGGCGGCGAGCCGATTTTACTACTCGGCGTATCAGGCGATTACGGCACTGTTGCATTTATCCGGGAGGCAGCCGCCGGGCGGCGAAATAGAGGATGGCGGGCGGGAGGCATGGAGCCACAAGACGACTCCGGAAATGATCCTGACCGACCTGAATCGCTATTTCCGAACGCAGACTTTGCGGGAAACGATGCGAAGCAAGTTGTTGTTTCTGTACAAAATGCGCGTCATCGCTGATTACATCGCTACGGAAGAAATTCATAAGGAAAGTTTCGTAAGGTTGGCGACGGATTCGCGCTACGTAGTCAAGTTAGTTACGCAAACCCTGGGTAAGCATGATGGAGACAGCAACATTATTACAATCACTGAACATACCCGGTGACAAGGAGCGCTCCGACTTGTTGTCGTGGTTGACGGAAAGAGCGGCGCGGGAAAAAATGCCAGTAAAAGTGTACACGGATGCGCCGAAGCATGAACCCCATTTCATCACGGTGTTTATCTCCGTCGGTGGGAAAAAAGATGCGGTATCTAAAGCACACTTGATGCAAAAGATAGAGGACGAGTGGAACTACGGGAAGCCGCGCCCGAATATCAAGTTATTACTGATACCGACAAGACACGAAGCGAATTTAGAACAAGGAAACTAAAACAATGCCCTATTCAGATAAAGTCGTAGACCACTACGAAAACCCTCGCAATGTCGGCTCGTTCGACAAGAACGATGTCGCCGTCGGCACCGGGATCGTCGGCGCACCGGAGTGCGGCGACGTGATGAAACTGCAACTCAGGATCAGCGCGGACGGCGTGATTGAGGACGCGAAATTCAAGACATTCGGCTGTGGCTCCGCCATCGCGTCGTCGTCGCTCGCCACCGAAATGGTGAAGGGCAAGACGCTCGAACAAGCCCTCGCGATCAAGAACACCGACCTCGTTCAGGAGTTAGCCCTCCCGCCGGTGAAGATTCACTGCTCGGTGCTCGCCGAAGACGCTATCAAAGCGGCGATCCAGGACTACCAGGCGAAGCAAGCCAAGATGAAGTCGGCGGAAGCGTTGATCAACAGCGTCGAAGCGGTTGCCGTCGCGGCATAGGACCGAGTACCCCGCCCTCTACCCCCCCTCCCCGTCTTCGATAGTGAGGGGGAACACAGACAGGGAGAAACATTTATGACAGCAGAATTACCTACCGCCACTGAACCAATCGTGACGCTGACACCGACCGCGATCCGGCAGGTGAAGCGACAACAGGAAAAAACCGGCAAACAGGGCTGGTACCTGCGCCTCGGCGTACGCGGCGGCGGCTGTTCCGGTCTTTCCTACGTGATCGACATGGAGAACGAGCCAGACCCGGAGTTCGACTCCGTGTACAGCGTGGACGACGTAAATGTCGTCGTAGACCGCAAGTCCGCTCTGTTCCTTAAAGGCTCGACGCTGGACTACAACATCAAAAACCTGATGGAAGGCGGCTTCGTGTTCGAGAACCCGCAAGCCATGCGCTCCTGCGGTTGCGGCACCTCGTTCACCGCGAAATAGTTTCTTCTAACCGCCAAGACGCCAAGAACGCCAAGAGTAAGAGAAGGAGAGGAGGATTTTAAGTTTTCCGCGTGTCTCGCCAGACGATCCGCGCGGGTAAACCGGAAAGCCCCAACCTTAAAACCCTCCTCTCCTTCTCTTACTCTTGGCGTTCTTGGCGTCTTGGCGGTTGAAATCTCTCCGAATGGCTATAATAGCGACATGGCAGATGTAACTACTACCGGTGTTTTCGTTGGGACGGGCAAGCCGGAGTCCGTGCGTATCGAGGTCAGTGTGACCGACAACCAGGAGATGGTGGATATTCCCTCGGTGACGCTGACCGTGTCGCCTGTGGATCAGGCAGACGGGGTAACCCGTCGCGTGGAGACATTTCTGTCGGCGAGCGACGCGGCACTGCTCGGGCAGATGCTCCTGGAGTTCGCCGCGAGCACACAACAGGCAATCACCGACGGCGAGGATGTGGGCGATGACTACGCCGGGTAGTTTGACGCCGCTTTCGACTTCGGCGAGTTACTTCGACCTCTTCGGGGTTTCGGTGGCGGTGGACGAGGCGACGCTGACGCGCCGGTTTCGCGAACTGTCACGGCAGTATCACCCGGACCGGTTCGCGAATGCGGACGCCGACACGCAGACCGTGGCACTCGACGCGTCCGCGCTTCTCAACGATGCCTACCGGACGCTCCGCGACCCGTTCTCGCGCGCAGAGTACCTGCTCCGGCGCGAAAGCGGGGTTTCCCTCAACGATCTACAGAAGACGACGAAACCGCCGCAGGAACTATTCGCGCAGGTGCTGGAGTTGCAGGAAGGCTTGATGGAATATCAGGAGGCGCGACTCGACGGCGACGGCGAAACGATGGAGCGACTCCGCCCGATGTTAGTCGAAGGGCGCACCGAGTTCGCGGACGCCTATGACAGACTCGCCCAAGGGTTACAACCGCTTTTCGCGGCATATGATTCAAATACCGGCCGAGCAGGAGTTTTGAGCCGTGTCGCCGAAGTGGTCGGTACGCGTGGCTACCTGCGGCGTGTGTTGACCAACTTAGATGGAACCCTCAACTAACATCACGCCCGAATCGGGAGCCACGAGACCCATCCCGTGGCTCCCCTACGCTCTTCCAATGCTCCTGTTCCTGGTTGCGACGCAGAGCGAATCGCTCGTGCCGAAATCGGTGTACCCGGTCGCCTATGCGGTAAAAGTCATCACCGTCACGGCGGCACTCGCGGTCTGTGCCCGAACCTGGCGGCACGAACTGCGCTTCGACGGCAAGGCGGTTGGGTTCGGAATACTCGCCGGGCTGATCGGGCTTCCGCTCTGGATCGGCGTGAGCGAGATAACGCCGTCGTTGTCGTTCCTCGGAACGCGCGCCGCCTACAACCCCCTCGCGGAAATCCCGGATGCTACGCTACGCGCGGTTTTTCTCGCCACGCGCTTTTTCGGTCTGGCGGCGATGGTCCCGCTAATGGAGGAAGTGTTCTGGCGGTCGTTCCTGCTCCGCTTCGTTACCGATCAGGATAAGTGGTATACGCTCCCGGTCGGTACCTTCTCGCTCGTCGCGCTCGGGATCGTCTCTGCCCTGTTCGGCATCGCGCACCCCGAGTACCTCGCGGCTATCGTGTTCGCCCTACTGATGGCGGGGCTACTCCGTGTTACGAGAAGCCTTCTGGCTTGCGTCGTCGCGCACGGGGTCACGAATCTCGCGCTCGGGATTTATGTTCTCGCTACCGGGAACTGGAAATACTGGTGACGTAAAATATGGGCGAGGTGCCGGGCTTTAGGTCGCCTGCGTCGGTCGGGGGTTTGGAAACCCTCCGGTGTGCGCCTTCGGCGTCGGCGTCCTGCGGACGCGCCGGGAATGGATGGCTTCCGCGTGTACCGAACGCTTTGCAGTAGCCCGCGTCTGCAGGACGCCGACGCCGAAGGCGCACACCGGAGGGTTTCCACCCCCCCCCGACCGACGCAGGAAACGCCCCCGAAACGCCTACTGAGGAAAGTAAAACGCGCTCTGCGGGATGAACTCGCGCTTCTGCCGCGCGCTTTCCCAGTACACTTTACAGGAGCAGTTCGACTCGCCGTTCTTCTCGAAAAACTCGACGCGGATGTCGTATAGTTTCCCGCCCTCCAAACGTATCTTGCCCGACACCTCGGAAACGCCGTGGATTGTCCAGTCGTTGATCAGTTGCTGTCCGTTCACCCAGACGCGCGTACCGTCGTCCGCCGCCGTAAAGAACGTGTACTCGTCGGAGTAGCGCGGGCGCACCCGGCCCGTCCAGCGTACCGACCAGGCGTTTTTCGTGGGAATCCGCGCGTCCGGGCTGGTCCCTCCCCAATCGAACTCGATTTTGGGGTCGGCACGAGAAAACAGAAACTTATCGAAATTCGCCCCCAGGTAGTAATCCGCCTTTAGCCCGGTGCCGTCGCCCTGCAAATCCGGGGGCGGCGTCGGGGTCGGCTTCGGCGTCGGTTTGGGAGTCGGCGTCGGGGTAGGAGTCGGCGTCGGCGTCGGGGTTGGTGACACGCTCGGCTTCGGCGAAGGCGTCGGGGATGGCGTCGGGGTTGGCTTGGGGGACGGAGACGCCTTCGGCACTTTCGCCACCACGACGCGGCGGCGGACCAGCTTTTTGACCGCCGGTTTTTTCTTTTTCGGTGTCGGCGGGGCGACTTTAGCCGCATCCACGACAACGGTCCCCCGTTTGCTGTATGAGCCGGCGATCTGTTTCGCTTCCGGCTCATCGTCTTTTTTCGGTTTCGGTTTGATTCGCGGCGGTTTCGGCGTCGCGACCGGTTCAGGCGTCGGCGTCGGGCGGACCGCCGGGCGCGGCGTCGGCGAGGCTTGCGACGTCGGGCTGGGAATCGGCGTCGGCGTTGCGGCGGGAGTCGGTGTCGGTGTCGGTGTCGGCACCGGCGTGACTACGGGACGCGGGGTCGGAGTTGCCCGGGGACGCGGTAGTACCAGTGCCCCGGCGCGGGCGTTCGGTTCGGGGCGGCTCGCCGACGGCAACGCCGGGGCACTGTAGCGATAGCCCGCGTCGTCCGCGCCCTTGCCGGAACCGTTTTGCTGGTTCGCGGACGGCACACCGCTCCCCCCGCCGCGGTTCGAGCCGGGGGCGTTACTCCCGCCCCGATTCGCCGGGTTGACTTCGCTCCCGGAACCCGCAGAACCGGCGTTGCCGCCTGCCGCCTGGTTTCCCCGTCCTGCCGGGTTGCCACCGCTCGCACCGCCGCTTCCCTGCCCATCGCTACCGCCACTGCCGGAGCCATTCGCGCCGCCACCGCCGTTGCCGCTCGCGCCCGCTCCTGCATTGCCTGCGGAACCGTTGCCAGCAGAGCCGGTACCCGAAGAGCCAGTACCGTTTCCACGGGAGCCATTCCCCCCGCCGTTTGCTCCGCTCTTTCTCCCTTTGCCGTTACCAGTCCCGGTTCCCGCTCCGGAAGACGACGTACCGTTTCGGGAGCCTCCCGCGTTGTTACCAGCATTCGCGCCGTTGCCCGCGCTCGCGCCGTTGCCCGCGTTCTTCTCCTTGCCAGTGCCGGGTGCCGCCGGGGATGGCACAAAACGGTACGTCCCCGCCTTGACACCGCTTTCCGCGCCCGAAGTGCCCGCCCCCGGCTTCGCCGGGGTGTCTCTGCCGGAGCGAGACGTTCCCGCAGAAGCGACCTGACTCCGCACTGCGGCGGCTTGGCTACCGGTCACGGGTCGCCCCTGCCAGGGTTTATTCCCCGCGTTCGTCGCTCCCGCGTTCGTCGCTCCCGCGATGTTGCCGCTCGTCTTGTTGCCGCTTGCCAACAAACCCGCGTTCGCCGACACACCGGCTCCGGTATCGGCGGCGGCTTGCTTTCCTGCCGCGCCGTTCTTCTCGCCCGCGCCGTTTCGCGACGCATTCGCGGCGGCACCCTTATCCCCGGAACCCGGATTCGCCGCCGACGTCGTTGCCGCCGCTGTCGGAGATTTGGCTTGCACGCCCTTACCATTCGGTGACGATGACGGTGACGGCTTAAACGCGAACGTGTTCGGAGAAACACTCGGCAGGGGTGAGGGCGACGCGCCGTTTCGCGGGCGGACAGCGGTGGCGGCGATGCGTGGCGGCGGCGATGGCGATGCGTTACGCGCCGCCGCACGGTTCGCCGCCGGTTTCGGGGTCGCCGCAAAGCGCGGGGAGGGTTTCGGCGACGGCGCGACGCGCTCGATCCCGACCGTCAGCGCGGACGCGGCGGGCGACGGGACCACTTTCTTGCGCTCCGCGTTCGCCTTCGCGGCGTTGATCCGTTCCTGCGACTGGAAGTAGCCGAGCAGACAGATGAGAACGACGTTGACGATGGCGGACGCGATAAACGAACGACCGAGCAGTTTTTTACCGGACATTGGGAGTAGCGTCTCCTTTGGCGCGGGCGGCGGCGGGCAGAACATTGGAACGGTTCGTCGGTGGGGCGGCGACGGTGGCAATTACGATCTGCGGGCGTTTATTTCCCGGTAGCGATAGACGGTTCAGAGCATCCATCACGCCGATCAGGCGTTGCGCGGAGGTCCCACGCGCGGCACGCACGACGACGACGGTATCCGGCGCGGTACGCAAACGGACGGTCAATGCGCGGGCGAGTGCGGCGTTATCGCCGACCGGGGTTCCGTCGAGCGTGACTTCCGCGCCGGTCTCTATTGCCAGAATCAGGCGGCGCGGCGTGGTTGGCTTCGTCACGGAAGCGGTTCGTCTCGACGATTCGGCGTTCTTGCCGGTTTTGGCGGTCCGGGTAGCGGCGGTCGGTGCCTTCGGCAGGGCGACCGGCAGACCGTTCATCTTCACCATCGAGAGCGAACTGAACATGAAAAAAACCAGCAGAAAGAAAATAGCGTCGATCATCGGGATGATTTCGATGCGCGCTTTCTTCGTGGTCGTTTGTGGCAATCGCATGAAAACGTTCCTTTACGGTCGGACCGGCGCGGCGACTTTGGGCGGCTCGGTGGCGAACACGACGCGCCCGGCATCGCCCTGCTTTACCAGATCGAATACGCGCAAAAGCCCCGCCGCGTCGCCGTCACGGTCCCCGGTCAGGACGACCACGACTTTGGGATCGGCGGCGACTTTCGCGGCGACACGGCGTACCAGTTCCCGCTCGGTGATGCGGTCCGCTTCCAGAAACAGGTCGCCGCTTTTCGTCACGCTGACGACGACCTTGTTTTCCGCCTTCACCGACGCCGTGCGGCTTTCGGGGAGCGTGATGCCGTGCGTTTCCATCTGCGTCAGCGACAGACTGGTCATAATGAAATAGACGAGAAGGAAAAAGATCGCGTCGATCATCGGGATGATCTCGATCCGCCCGCGCTTCGGTTCAAGCAGGGTTCGCGGCAGTCGCATGGCTGATCTTCCCTTCGGGTCGGGTCGCGACGACGGGGTGCGCGGGTGTCAGGTCGCTGACCGCGTTCTGAAACTCGGTGCCGCGCCGCTCCAGCGTGGAGGCGACTTCGCGCACCGTCTCGGTCAGATGGTTGTATACCGGGAGCGTGACAATCGCGACGGCGAGGCCGGTCGCGGTAGCGATCAGGGCTTCGGCGACGCCGCCGGTAATCGCGGGGGCGGCACTCGCGCCGGAAGCGGTCGAAACCACGTTGAACGACTGGATCATGCCGGTGATCGTGCCGAGCAACCCGAGAAGCGGCGACAGGGTGATGATTGTGTCTAAAATCCCGAGCCGGTGATGGAGCGGCGCGAGTTCGCGCAGTGCGGCTTCCTGCAACGCGCGTTCGAGTGCCTCGGGCGAACGGCGATGATTCCGTATCCCGGCGGCGACCACCTTCGCCGCCGCACCCGGCGTACGCTGACAGAGAGCGAGGGCATCGTCCGTCTGTCCTCGCTCCAACAGGTCGCGCACTTCCTCAACCAGTGCTTCCCGGTCCTGCGCGGCGCGGCGCAGAACGATACTGCGCTCGATCATCACCGCGATAGACACGAACGCGCACAGGAGTAATGGTGCCATCACCCAGCCGCCGCGTATAAGCACCTCTATGCCTTTTTGGAACATCGTCGTTTTTCCTATCCCCGTATACCGGTCCCGGCATACCCACTTTCTGAATTACAATCGTTAGAAAAAGAAACCGTTTGATGGTTTCGGGTAGTTTCGTATGCTTTTCGTCATGGGCGGGTGAGAAAACCGCCGCCGATCCCCTGATACACGGCGAGCAGGAGCAATACGGTCGGCACCCAGAGTACGCCAAGCCAGCGTGGCGGGATCTTATCGCCGTCCGTATTTAGTGAGCGACTCATCCAAGCCACCGTCGTTAAAACGGCGACCGGAAACACGGCGGGCAGAAAATATCGCCCCTGCGCCTGAAAAACGGTCAGGTTAAACTGCGTGTAGAACGGGACCAGGAGCAGGACCGCGAAAAGAAACGCAGTCAGGATTTTCGCCACGCCGCCCGGATATTCGCCCGCTTTGCCCTTGCGGTAAAGCAGGAAAAGTGACGACAACGAGATACCCAGAACGGCGACCAGAGGTAACGCCGGTCCAACGAACCTTTGTAGCGGGACGATGGGCAGGTTCGGATGCAGAAAGTAGAAAAAGGTGGCGAAAGAACGTACCGCGACACTCCTGAAGTAGTCCGCCACGGTCAATCCGTAACTCTCCTGAATGAGTTGCGGCGAATAGTTCGGTCCGGTCAGGCGGTAAATAGCCAGCGTCAGCGGGTCGCCGTATAGAAGCGTGTTACGGATAAGCCAGGGCGACGCGAACACGACGCCCAGAATCAGCGCGCCCGCGCACCGCGCCGCCGCTTTCGGCAAGGTGATCTTTTCGCCGCGCACGGCGAGGAAGTAGGCGACCGCGAACGCCGGAACGAGTTGCACCACGGAGAGTTTCGTCCACAGCCCCAATCCGAACAGGATGCCGAGCCAAGCGGCGTCGCGGATCGTCTGCCCGCGCAAAATGAGTGCGCCCAGACGCCAGAAGATCGCCGCGCAGATCAACGTATTCAGCGGATCGTTGTTGATCGCGCCGCCGAGTTGCGCCTGAGTCGGCAAGCACACCACGAACGCCGCCGCGCCGACCGCGATTTCGCCCCGCTTCGGGAACAGATCACGGCACGCGAAAAAAACGAGTGCGACGGTTGCCAGTTGTAACGCCGTGGACACGAGCCGCATTGCCGCCGTATTTCCGCCCGAAACGGCGTAGACCGGGGCGCACAGCAGATAATACAGGGGCGGCTGGTGGGCTTCATCCCGGCTGGGCGCGTCCTCGGGGAGTTTGCTACGCTCGATGAATTTGACGAAGCCGCGTTCCTCGACCAGGAGACGGATATAGTCGCGGTGCGCGGTCTCGTCCGGGTTGTCGCCGAACGGGACGCGCCAGACGAAAAACAAGGACAGCAATAGCGAGAGGGCAAGCAACGCGGGCAGGGCGCGGCGCAAGTACGGATCGTTCATCACACCCATTGTACCGCCGCCTTCCCGCGTAGGTTTTTTGTCCTACGCGGGAAGGCGGCGACGTGTGGGCGGGGATTCAACCAACGGGGTGATCGAGGCCATTTTCGAGGTGCCTTGCGCTTCGGGTCTCCATGCGAACAGGGCGCGACGTATCCGGTTTCGTGCCCGCGACAGGCGTGAGCGCACCGTGCCGATAGGCAGTTCCATCGTGACCGAGATCTCCTGATACGACATGCCGCGCATGTCGGAAAGGATTAACACCTCGCGGTAGTCGTCCGGCAGATTCGCCACCGCACGGTTCACCGCTTCGGATTCCATACGTGAAAACACCTGCCGCTCCGGGGACGGCTCGGTCGGGATCACCGGGTCCGGGTTTTCCAGGGCGTCGAGCGACACGGCGAACGGAACCCGTTTCTTCGCCCGGTACGCATTGATAAACAGGTTCCGCAGGATCGTGAGCAACCAGGCGCGGAGCGGTCCCTCGGAGCGGAGGGACTCGAATCCGCGCAAGGCACGGAGAGTCGTCTCCTGTACGAGGTCTTCCGCCTCGTCCGCGTTGCGGGTCAACGCCAGGGCGTGTATATACAGCGTCTCGCGGTAAGGCAAGACCATCCGTTCAAAGTTGCGTTCCGTTCGTTTCATCATAATCCGTCCTGCCCGCCGCATCGCGCGGCGTACCCATAAGTTGCAAAACCTGACTCTGCACCATGTTCAGGTTCCGTTCCGCGACGGCGTCGTCGCCGGAAAGCGTATGATGTAAAACCACCCCATCCACCACCGTGACCAGATAATCCGCCAGCGTCTGCGCCGTCAAACCGGAACTCAGTGTCCCCCCTTCGGCGAGGTGTGCCTCCAGAATCTCCTCCACAAAATAGCGATATTTCGTATAAACGCTTGACGCCTCGTGGTTCGCGTCCGGGTCCCGGAATGCGCGCACGACGAGATCGAACCGCAACACACCACGCCGCTGGAGCATTAGTTTCAGAGTCTGCGCGAATGCCCGCTCCAACGCTTCCCCGGCATTACGCGACCCCGCGACTGCGGAACGCATCTGCTGATCGGTCCACCGCTGGGCGTACCGTAACGTCTCGGTCAAAACCGCCTCTTTGCTACCGAAATAGTAGTGTAGCGTAGCGATATTGATGCCCGCCGCCTCCGCGATACGTCGTGTCGTAATTTTCTCGAAGCCGACCTGCGACAGGACGCGCCACGCCGCGAGCAGAATCTGCTCTCGCCGCTCCGCCCCACCCTCGGTGACAGCCTCCCGGTTATTTTCGCCCTGTCCGTCCCGCGCGTACTCGACCGTCATTGCTCGTACACACCCTTTCGCAACACCAGAGCACCCGACCCATTGGGAATGCTTCCCGGCCGTATTTTATGCCCTCTATAACTATCTTACCCGGCCATGTTGCCCATCAATCAATTGATTGAATTCAATTCTTAGTATATACCGTTCGACCGATGGGTTTGTCAAGCCATTTTTCGGGTGCGGCACGAAATTCTTGTACATTTTCAGGGAAAACGAGTCTTACGTGCTGTTAGGCACCTTGTTATATCAAAAAACACCGGGATTTGTAAGTAAAACAAAAAATTAGTATACATTTTTTCATATCGGTATAGGGCGATTTATAGGTGCCCCGAAAAAAAGGGCGCGGCAATACTGCCGCGCCCCGCCCGTCCGCCTCACATCCTATACTACCCGGCGGTCACTTTCCGGGTCTTCGCGTCGAACAGCATCGTCTTGTTCAGCCGGATCGACATTTCCGCCAGGCTGACAATCGTCTGGACTTTCGTCGCCAGATCGATGTTGCAGTTCGCCTTCGGAACCACACCCCGGATCGCGTCAAGCCAGTTCATCTCGTGGTTTTCGTGCGACTCCCATGTCGGACCGGTCACCGGGATCGTCGCGGCTTCGATCTCCTCGCTCGCCCACCGCTCCGGCTTCAGTTCCACGGCGTTGCCGAAGTAGATCGTTGCCTTGTGCCCCCGGAACATGTCCTGCATCCCTTGCTCGTTCACGGTCGAGCCGACAAACAACATGCTCCAACCCGAGGGGAATTCGGCGAGGACCTGCACGGTATCGGCGACTTCGCGGTCCTTCGAGAGTTGCGTCCCTACCGCAGACACGCGCACCGGATATTCGGGGTTCCCCGACGCGATCAGGAACGGGTGCAGTTTGTGCGGCATCAGGTCGCCCAGAATACCCGCCGAATAGTCGGAAAACTTGCGGTAGCGATGGTAACGGGCTTTGCTGTCCATCCGCTCCCGGGCTTCTCCGTCGCCCGCCCCGCCCGCGCCCACGTCCCAGGGTCGCATCGGAGCCGAGCCGAGCCACAGTTCCCAGTCTAGGTTTTCCGACGACAGGTTCCCGTCGATGCCGTAATTCCATTCGCCGCTCTGTGAGTTCCGGGTGTAGGAACCCTGCCCCATCACTACGTCGCCGATTTTGCCGTCGCGGATCGCCTGCCCGGCGGCGTGATAGATCATGTTCGTAGAGCCTTGCGACCCTACTTGCACCACGCGCCCGGTGCGGATCGCCGCGTCATGGACCTGGAACGCTTCGTCCAGATAGCGCGTCATCGGCTTCTGAATATACACGTGCTTTCCGGCTTCCATCGCGTGGACCGCGATCTGCCCGTGCCAGTGTTCAGGGGTGGCAATCACCACGGCATCGACTTCTTTATTCGCCAGAATCTCGCGGTAGTCTTTCGTTGAAAGGCACGTCGCGTCTGCTGCCCCGTCTGCTATCGCGTTCTTCCTATTTTCGTCGCGACGCCACTTATTGACATCACAGATACCGACGATGCGGATGTTGCGCTTGGCGTGATCCTTCGTAAAGTTGCGGACGTGGGTTCCGCCCATGCCGCCCGTGCCGACGAACGCGACGTTGATGGCGTCCCCCGCGCCGATTTTGCGCCCTTTTGCCACCGTCGCCGCTTTGGGATAGGGACCGGAGATCATCTTCTTCGCGTCCGCGTTCGGCACCGGTACGCCGCCTGCCGTCTTCGCCGGTCGGGCTTCGGCGCGATCCGCCGCGCCGACAACCGCCGCGCCCGTCGCGATCACTGTCGCCACCCGCAGCAAATCACGGCGCGTCGTGCCGCCCGTGATTACCTCGTTCGTATCGGAGCGGGAGATTTCACTCCCGCCGCATTCCTCGTTCTGCTTCATCGCTACCCTTTCGTTTCTTTCGTTCGGAACCTCACCCGTAGCCCTCACCCCCGGGTACCCTCTGGGTGCCCGGGGGTGAGGGCTACGGGTCAGATTTCTCTATATCGTAAACATTTCCGGCGTGAACGCGATCCGTTTGCCGGTCAAAATCGCCTCGTTCGCGGTCAGTGCGATCACCGTCGCCGTGTATCCCACCTCGGCGGACGCCGCTACGTCGCCCTTCCCGGCACGGATGGCGTTCAAAAACACGTCGCACGCGTGGTACAGCGCGGACTGTTTCGGATCGGCGTCGCGGTTTTCGGACGGTTTCTTGCCCGCCGCCAGCAGTTTGGTCGCGTTCGCGACCAGCGCGATGCCGGTCTCGTCGCCTAACTTTTCCTTGTAAGCGTAGACTTCCCATCCGAGCGCGGGGGCGTCCGCCTCCTTGAACATCCACGCGCGGGCGTCGCGTAGCAACACCGCCGCGTCGGTGCCCTGGAACAGTTCGTACGCGCCATCGAACGAATTGGCGAGCGTGGCGTCGTAGGCGATATGTATGCCGCCCGGATATTCCAGAACACATTGCACCGTGTCCGGCACGTCGCGCCCATCGTCCCACGCCAGAATCCCGCCGAAGCCGGAAACGGCGAGGGGGTTCTTGCCCAGAAATCGCGTCGCGACATCGATCTGATGGATGCCGATCTCGCCGACCAGCCCGCCGGAGGTTTCCCGCTTCAGTCGCCAGTTCAGCGCGTTCTGCCGCGCGTCGTTCGGCGCGGCGCGACGCCAGTTCGTTTTCTTGTGCCACTGCGCCTTGCCCTGCGCGATTTTTGAAAGCGCACCGGTTTCCACGAATTTATACACGTGTTCGTGTTGCGGATTGGTACGGTACGGCAGTCCCACATGGAAAATGACCGACGGGTTCGCCTTTGCCAGCGAAGCAATCTGCTTCGCCTCCGCGACGTTCGACGCCAGCGGTGCCTCGCAGTAGACGGCTTTCCCCGCCGCCAGAGCATCGGCGACGACCTGCTTGTGCAGGTGCGACGGCGTGGCGACGAAAACGCCCTTTACTGCGGCGTCTCCCAGAACCTGCTTGTAGTCGGCGACAGCTTTCGCTTTCGGCGCGAGTTCGAGGGCTTTCTTGTGAGCGGGGGCGTACGTGTCGCAAACATACATCACGTTCGCGCCCACCACATAGCCGAGTGAAGTCAGGAGGTTACGCCCCTGCTCGCCCAGTCCTATCACCGCCACCGCGACCGGGGTCGCGTCCGCCGCCGGTTTATCGTCTTCCGCGACGCCCGCGACCGGCGGTGCCAACTCCTCGGCGTGTAGTTCGCCCATACCCCCGGCGAAAAGCGACGCCAGCGCGAACACCGAACCGCGCGCGAGTGCGTCGCGGCGGCTGATCCTGTCGTGATTGCTCATGAATACTTTCTGTTCAAAATTGTCCGGCGACGCGCGCCCGTGTCTGCGGCTTGTCATCGCCTTTCGCGTTGCCCAGTGCCCACAGAAGACCGCCCAGCAGATGCTCGCGGAACCAGGGCGATTGCCACACCTCGTCGCGGTGCCCGAGCGCGGTATAGAAAACGCGCCCCTTGCCTTCGCGGCGGCACCACGCCAGCGGATACTCGCCCGGTGCCTTGGTTTGCGGGTGCGCGTCCATACGGAGTAGCCCATGAACCCGTTTCCAGTCGAAGTTCTTGAACTCGTAAATCTCTTCGTATACGTCGAACGCGGGTTGCTCGAACAGTTTGGTAGCCGGATGCTTCGCGTCATCGACGACACACGTCACCGTCACCTGAGGACCATGTGTCTTGAACTCGCCCCCGAGCATACGTATATACGGGTCGTAGCCGTGGAAAGTGTCCGACGCCGCATGTGCCCCGACAAAGCCGTGCCCCTCTCGCACCCATGCGATGAACGCGTCGCGATCCGGAATCGGCAGTTCGCCCGTCGTGTTCGCAAAAACCACCGCATCGTAGCCCTTCAACGCCACCGCCGTCATTTTGTTTTGCACGTCCTCGTCGGTGCGGGCGTAGTCCACGGAAAACTTCCCTCCGCTCTCGTCCGCGAGCGTCAGTAGTGTCGCTTCCGCCACCGGGATCGAGTCATGACGGTACCCCTTCGTTAGCGTGACGACGAGAACGCGCTTCGGCGGCTTCGCCTCGGCGTTCGCCGCCACGGAAGCGAACGCGCCCAGAAGGGCGGTCAGAGCAAGTAAAGGTAAAAGTGGATACGACATAAGGGAAGCCTCAACAGTGAGAACACGATGGGATGGAAACGAAAGTTCTACCGGTAGTATAGCGCGGCGCGCGGCGGCTTTGCAAGTCGGTGGTTGTTGATCGGTGGTCGGTAGTCGGTAGTCATCGGTTCCACCGTCCGTTGTTCACCGGTCATCGGTTGCGATCAATGGTTGCGATCAATGGTTGCGATCATCGGTTGCGATCATCGGTTGCGATCATCGGTTTCACCGACGTCTATAGGTGGCTGCGCCACCGAGCGTCCTCCGGACGCGGGAATACCGGTTCCGTCCGGCGACCGCGCGAATATTTCGTGTTCGGCGCGTCCGGAGGACGCTCGGTGGCGCAGCCACCTATAGACGTCGGTGAAACCGATGATCCCGACCGGCGCAACCGATGGACGCAACACCCAACAACCCCC